>JBAUYV010000219.1:0-28033 GCA_049584975.1 Xanthobacteraceae bacterium
CTGACCACATCCGATATGCTCAAGTTCTGACCGGCCTTTCTCAAAATCGGAGGGAGTGAACGAATCGCGCGATCTTGCCGCATTTTTACATGTCCGATTGTCCACTGATCGCGTCGAGAACAGCACCGCAAAAATTCGCTGACCCCTCAACCCTCCAAAGGCTCGCTACAATTGCAGGAAGACGTAACCGTACGTAAGCGTCATTCCAAGGCCGCCTAGCGAAGAAGAGTTGGCGACGGGTAAGATTGTGTCCACGGTTTTGATTGTGGACACAAATGACGCAGAAGTTGTCGGGTTCCACGATTATTGCGGTTCACGGCAAGCGAGTTCACAAACGGCGTTCGACGCAGGAGAAGCGAACAATTGTAGAAGAGACGCTGGTGCCTGGAGCATCGGTATCGATTGTCGCGCGGTGGCACGATGTTAATGCCAATCAGCTGTTTACATGGCGAGGACAGTACCGGCGCGGAGAATTGGGCGGCGGGGCTGCGCTGGTTCCGGTAGGCGTCATCGGTGAAGGCGGCATCGTTTCTGCGGTTTCGGATTTAGCCAAGGCAGAACCGGCGCGCCCACCTGAGCCGTATGCGGAGCCGAGGCCATCTGTGGCCACCGCCTCCAAGCAGCCAAAAATGATCGAGGTAGAACTTCGGAGCGGAACCCGGATCAGGATTGATGCGGATGTCAGAGGCTCAGCGCTGCAACAGGTGCTGAAGCTGATCCGGAGTTTGGCATGATCGGTTTTGCGCAGGGAACGAAGGTGCCTGAAGCCGTATCTCCCCTTCTCGTTCCTGAATAGGTGACCGACCATAATGGTCCAGTCCCGCTGATGTCCTGACGTTGAATGGTCATGGACACATTGCTCATGGTCACCGTCATTCGCGATACACTGTTGTCATTCCACGTTGCTTGTGCCGCTCCCCAAATTGCCACACCGCGCAATTCCGCCCACCACGCGCCTCAAATTGGAAAAACGCAAGGAGCAAGTATGGTACTGAGTGACGGCGGTCCGGGGCTTCTTTCGTTATCCGGCATCCGGCCTTCTATAGGTACCCAGAACCCTGTCCCAGAAAAAATGGATCACCGCAAAATTACTGTCCGCGTGACGGTGATGGACAAAGTGCAGCTCTTGCCTGCGCCGAAACCATGCAAACTGCTGAAGCCGCGATCTTTCGGAGTGATATTCCTTATCGAAAAAGATATGGGCGTAGAACGATGCCACGCTGGCAACTATCATCACCACAAAAAGGCTTAGCGGCAATAAAAAATAGGCACACCCTCCGACTACCAAAATAGGGATCAAGAAGTAAGGCGTAGTGTTGCCTTCGTCACCGAGGTACGTCCGTGAGACTAAATGATCATCGCAATAGTGGTTGTGATGGAAGTTGATGTGATTGCGGAAAATCTTGCCGCCGATTGGATGGTGAGCCACCCTATAGTGTATCAACGTCTGACCAAATGACATGACCAAATGCGTAGCGACGGCCGTCACAAGGAATAGCGAAAGAGTCAGAACGAACGGCGATACCGCCTGGAGCATGGGCGCATCCTCCGACTTAAGTACCAATCTAGCACCGCGGCTCCGCTCCTGACAGATTGATTACTTAATTACAGCTCTTACCGCTGGGTGGCCCCAAACGAGTCTTACAATGGAATAAATACTAGACAAATGAACGCATGAGGCCGCTGATCTCGGCGCGGTTGAACCGGCGGCTGGGGCGCTCAACGTACAGGCGCCCCCTCTTTAGGCTATATGGCGGTGGGACCGAACTATGAGGCGTCGCGGGCTCAGCGCCGGTCAGGAGAGATTATGGCAAGCAATATCAAGTCGTCACCTGACAAGAACAAGCGAGGGGCGACGGCAACTCCGGATATGCTCATTCCGCTGCCAGACCGTTCCGATGCAACCGTCGAGGAGCTGATCAGCAGCGCAAAAATGCAGGGCTACGTCACTCACGACCAGATCAACGCGTTGCTGACCTCGGAGGAGGTCAAGCCCGAGCAGATCGAGGACATTCTGGCAAAATTCAGCGAGATGGGCGTCAACGTGGTCGAGACCAAGGAGGCCGAGCCGTTGGAAGAGGTCGCGACCCGCGAGGAGCCGGAGGAGGAAGCCGAGGGCGACAACGAGCTAGTCGAAGTCCAGCAACGGCCGGCTCCGGCCAAGTCCGGGGGCAAGGAACCCGCCGACCGTGCCGACGACCCCGTGCGCATTTATCTGCGCGAAATGGGATCGAGGGAGCTCCTTTCGCGCGAGGGCGAGATCGCCATCGCCAAGCGCATCGAGGCCGGCCGCGAGACCATGATCGCGGGACTGTGCGAGAGCCCGCTCACCTTCCAGGCCATCATCATCTGGCGGGACGAGCTCAACGAGGGCAAGGTCTTGCTGCGCGACATCATCGACCTCGACGCAACCTATGTCGGCCCTGGCGCCAAGGCCGCGCCGGCGCCGGTGATTGGTCCAGATGGTCAGTTGATCGTGGGCATCGACGTCCCCGACCAACCGGGGCAGCCATTGCACATGCAGACGCCGGCCACGGCACCCGCGACCGCTACTCCATTGAAGTCGGCCGGCGTATCCGCCGATGGCGAGGACCCGGCAGCGGACGGGGGGATCAGCGACAGCAACCTCGACGATGACGACGATATGGAGAATTGGCTCTCGGTCACCGCAATCGAGGCGGAGCTCAAGCCCAAGGTGATCGAAACCTTCGATATTGTTGCGGGCGCCTACAAGCGGCTGCGCCGGCTGCAGGACCAGGACATCCAGTTTCAGCTTAAAAGGCTGTCGCTCTCTCCGTCGCAGGAACGCAAGTACAAAACGCTGAAGAACGAGATCATCCGCGAGGTGAAATCGCTCCGACTGAATCAAGCGCGGATCGACGCACTGGTTGAGCAACTCTACGAGATCAATAAGCGTCTCGTCGGCCACGAGGGCCGCATGATGCGGCTCGCCGAGAGTCATGGCGTCGCGCGCGAGGACTTCCTCAGGAACTATCTGGGCTCCGAACTCGACCCGCTCTGGCTCAACCGCGTGTCCAAGCTCACGGCCAAGGGCTGGAAGCGCTTCGTCGCCAGAGACAAGGACACGATCAAGCAACACCGCCACGAGATACATGCCCTCGCGGGCGAAACCGGGGTCGAGATCGGCGAGTTCCGCAAGATCGTTCACATGGTGCAGAAGGGCGAGCGCGAAGCGCGCCAAGCCAAGAAGGAGATGGTGGAGGCGAACCTGCGCCTCGTCATCTCGATCGCCAAGAAATACACCAACCGCGGCCTGCAGTTTCTCGACCTGATTCAGGAAGGCAACATCGGGCTGATGAAGGCGGTAGACAAGTTCGAGTACCGCCGCGGCTATAAGTTCTCGACTTATGCCACCTGGTGGGTCCGGCAGGCGGTCAGCCGCGCGCTCGCCGATCAGTCGCACACCATCCGCGTCCCCGTGCACATGATCGAGACCATCAACAAGATCGTGCGCACCCGGCGGCAGATGCTCAACGAGATCGGCCGCGAGCCGACGCCGGAGGAGATCGCCAAAAAACTCGCCATGCCGCTCGAAAAGGTACGCAGGACCCTGAAGATCGCCAAGGAGCCACTCTCGCTCGAAACACCGATCGGTGAGGAGGGGGACTCCCACCTTGGCGACATAATCGAAGACACAAACGCCGTCCTGCCGATCGACGCTGCGATCCAGTCGAACCTACGCGAGGCCACGACGCGCGTACTGGCGTCATTGACGCCACGCGAGGAGCGCATCGTACGCATGCGCTTCGGCCTCGGCATGAACAGCGACCACACGCTAGAGCAAGTCGGCCAGCAGTTCTCGGTGACGCGCGAGCGAATTCGGCAGATCGAGGCCAAGGCGCTCCGGAAGCTCAAGCACCCAAGCCGATCAAGGATGCTCAGAGCCTTCCTCGAATAGAATAGCGACACGCTGCCCGTGCTGCACTGCACCGAAGTTTCGCAGCCGAAGTCCGAGTCGGGCCAACAAGAGACCAACGGCAGTGCAGCAATCTTGAGCTTGAGTATGAGCGGCAGTGGCCAGGCTACTCGTCCTATCCGCACATCGATCTTCGGGAATTGGTGTCCGGATAGCCGACAATTCGCATTTCGACGCGGTCACTGTGATCATGCCGGGGATCGCCGAGGGACGGCCTCGACGATGAGGCATACGCAGATATCGTCGCGAACCGCACACATCCCAGATACCCGCAGTCTGACGCCGTAATGATGTCGGGTGCCGTCGACGCCGAAGGCGGCGGACCACACGATGATCGGGGAGAGCGGCAGATAGTGTTCGCGCTCGCGCAGCACGCGGATTGCCGCTGTTTCGAGTTGGCGCTTGACCTGGCTACAGATTTTAGCGTCTGGTACGATGTCGGCCCTAAAGTCACTCGCTAATCTAAATTTACGGACTTATCGGAACGGCAACCGTGCAAGTCTTCGCAAATTCTACCGCGATCTCGACAAACCCTGCTGAACTAGACAAATGGACTCCGCTCGCCCTCGATCTAGTCGGTCCGACCCCCTCAATGGTTTGGGGTGATCTAGGGACGGTAGAGTTTACCGATCCATTTTTCGACGACACGATCGCGCGCTGGACGGCGGGGAAGCCGCGCGCCACGGTCCATACCAATCTCGATACCCTGGTAGAGCTCGATCGCGCGCCGACGCTCGAGCCGAGCGGCTTGATCTTTCATCTGTCGCGCTGCGGATCGACGCTGATCACGCGCCTGCTTCGGCAAGTGCCGGGCACGGTCGTCGTCTCGGAGCCGGACATTGTCAACCGGCTGTTGATCGCGGACGAGGCGCTGATCGACGAGGCGGCGCGGGTGCGGCTGTTGCGCCTCATCATTCGCGCGCTCGGACGGCAGCGCCGTGGCAATGAGCGCCACTTTGTCATAAAGCTTTCGAGCTGGAGCGTGCGTCGTTTCGATTGGCTGCGACGCGCCTTTCCGGCGGCGCCGGTCATCTGGGTGCAGCGGCGTCCGGCCGAGATCCTGACGTCGCTGCTCGCCAAGCGGCCGGGGTGGCGGTATTGGAAGGACGAGCCCGCCATCGCCGCCGCGATTTTCGGAATTCCGGTAGCGCAGGTCGCGGCCCTCGATGATGCCGCTTTCTATGCCGGCGCGCTCGCCGCGATGTTGGAGGCCGCCGCGGCGATAGAACCCGGAGCCGTCTCGACCATCGACTATGCCGAGCTGCCGATGGCGGCGTGGACGATGGCTGCGCCCCGCTTCGGCCTGTGCCCCGATGTTGCCGACATCGCGCGCATGCAGGTCGAGGCGCAATACTATTCGAAGGATTCAAAGCCGCGGATGTTCGAGCCGAGCGCGCCCGCCAAAGTGTCCGATGCGGTGCGGCGGCTCGCGACGGAGCGGCTCGACGCGCTCTACGAATTGCTCAGCCGATCGCAAGCTTCCAAAGCACGCCTTCCTCGATTAGCCGCTTCGCAATCGTGAGCCTGTCGTCGTCGTCGATATCGCCTGGAAGGGCGCGCACCCGGTAGCGTTCGTTGGCCAGCGCGAAGCTGACAGCATCGTCTGCCGCGGCCGGAAGCTGGATATCGCGCCCGTGGGCGCGGATGCGCACCAAGCCGCCCTCGCGATAGAGCCCGAAGATGACGTTGGGGCGCACGCCGATCTCGTCGTCGAGTGAAAGCGCCTGCGCGGCCGCGACCTGCTTGAGCTGCCCCAGGACGACGGCCCTGCGGCCGACGATGAATTCGTCTGCCAGCCGGCGCAGCACCGGATCGACATTTGCCTGGCCGGGCACGCGCGACACGAGGTCGGCGAAGATTTTCCGCGCCCGGTCGAGGTCGAAGTCGGCCCGTCCGAAGCCGATCGGCAAGGCGCGGCGGAACGCCGGATCGGACAGGCAAAGTTGCGCCATCGCCTCGAGGAATACGTCGGCCCAGCGGTACGACCAGACGCCGAGTGTCGCGTGCAACGAAGTATCGTCGCACGAGCGGCCGTGATGGAGAAATCCGCGCGGGATGTAGAGAAAGTCGCCAGCATGCAGCACAAAGCACATCGTCGGCGCGCCGTTCGGCTTGTGCTCGGACGGTGCGTGATGCTGGTTGGCGAGCGGCAGCCGCACCGGCGAATCGAAGATGCTCCATTCTTTCGATCCAGCGAGCTGCAGCAGGATGGTGTCGTGGGTGTCGTAATGGGTGTCGAAACCCTTGCCGTGCGCCGGCGTCATGTAGAGGTTGGTCTTGACCGGCGCGCCCACTTCGCGCTCCAGCGAGCGGCAAAGTTTCGCCAGCGTCGCCACACGTTCGTGCGCATCGCGGATGATGATCGTTCCGCCGCCGGCGAAAAGCTGGCAGGCCTTAACGACATCGAGCGACGCGCCCGCCGCCACGGTGCCGCCGCGCGTCATGTCCGCGACTTCGACCGGCTTGTCGGAATTCACCACCAGGACGGTGTCCGGCGGCAATACCGTGACCAGCGGATCGATCTCGTCGAGTGTCAGCAGCGATGCGTAATAATCGGATTGGTCGCGGCTGATGAGGAGGGGCTTCTCCTCCCAGTATTCCTGGAGGAATGTCGCGCCCGAAACGGGCGCGAGTAATTTTGCCAGATCAAATTCGGGACGCTTGATCATCGACACGCGGCGCGTCGCTTGTCCTTATGTTGGTGTGCTGAACGATCCAGCCAAACCGCATATCAGGATCGAACAGATCTTCATCGCCCGTCAACCGTCAAAGCTCCTCGCAAAGAACGCACCAAGTTCTAGTTTGCTGCTGAATCGGAACGCCTCCTCCCAGCGCGCGGCAGGCAAAACCTGGGAATTCGCCGCTGCGGCGCCATTAGGCCCGCTGAACCGCCGTCGGACCTTGACGCGGGATGCCGAGCCGCTGGAACTGAAGGTTACGCTGGCCGCGGGCCAGACCGCCGCTCCGGCAGTCTAGTCGCCGCACCTGCTGCCGCTACTACAGGCGATCTGGACCCATCCCGACGTCTGCGCGTCAATCGCGGCGTTCTTCGCGCCGTCGCGCAAGGCCGATTGCACCGATGAGGCGCCTTGTTGGGCAGACAGCGCAATGGCTGTCGCCGAAATTCCGACTGCTGCAACTGTTGCCGACACAAAGATCTTCTGTGACTTGGACTTCCGAGACATGGAAAGGTCTCCTGGTTTAGCTGTCGCAGGTGCTGCATTCAGGCATCGGAACCGCCTAGATCGCATTGATCGCAGCGCCGTCTCCATTTGCCCAGCAGAAATGATGATCGTCGACCCTATTTTTGTCAATAGCAGAGCCCGATCTCCACCGATCTGACCAGATTCGTCTTTGTAGTTAGTTCGCAGTTTCAGTAGTTAGTTCGCAGTTTCAGAACCTTCGGAGCTTCTTTCAGCAGCTTTCCGCGGCAGATTAATTTTTCTTCATTTTAAGGCTCCAGCGTTCGCAACAGGCGGAAGCCGAGGCCGTAGGTGCGGCTGTCGAGCGGGCGCCAATCGCGGTAAGCCGAGCGCGGCCGGGCCGCCAGTACCAGGCCCACCCAGGAGCCGCCGCGGACCACGTGATTCCTGCAATCGCCGGTCAGCCAGGGTTTGCCGTCCGACGGGGCGCCCTGATAGTTGCCATGGTAGCAATCCTCCACCCATTGCCACACATTGCCGAGCGTGTCGTAAAGACCAAACTTGTTCGGAGCAAACGACTTTACAGGCGACGGCTGCTTGCCGTCCCACTTGCTGCCGCAGCCATTGCAGTTGGCGTTGTTCACGCCAAGGTCGTTGCCCCAGTAATAGACGGTCTGCGAGCCCGCGCGCGCCGCGTATTCCCATTCTGCCTCGCTGGGCAGCCGATAGGTCCTGCCGGTCATTCTTGAAAACCACGCGACGTACTGCTGCACGTCCTGCCAAGTCACATTGATGACCGGCTGGCTGCCGCGGCCCCAGCCGTTATCAGAAACTTCGGGGCATCCGCCGACCGAAACACAGGCATCCCAATCGGCGAATGTCACGTCGGTTTCCGACAGCGCGAAACGATAGCCGATGTTGACCGGATGCTGCGGGCCCTCGTTGTCGGAGCGGCCTTCTTCGCCCGGCGGCGATCCCATCTCGAACGGGCTGGGCGGGATGACGATCATCGTCGCGCAATCCGCGGCGCATTCGCGGAATTTGTCGCCCGGCTTCAGCGCACGCTCGGCGGTCGCGGAGAGAACATAGGGACGCACTTTCCCGTTCATGTAGGGCCGCATGACGGCGTACCAGTTCACCTGCTCCTTGATCGCCGCTTGATTGATCCAGCCGATGAGGCCGACGATGACACCGGCCAACAACACGTAGATGGCGCCCTGCAGCAGCCGCCGTCCGCGTTTGGCATCGGTCTCGGCCTTGCGGCAGGCGGCGATATAGGCCCGATCGGTCGGGTCGAGATTGGCAGCGAGATCGGGCCGGGTCGAAAGATGCTCGGTGGCGGCCAAACGATCGGCCTGATGCGAAAGCCAGGCGCGGCTGTGATCGTTCGCGGCCCAGTCGCGGCTGGCGCGTTTGACGCCGTCCAGCACGGCCAGCAGACCGGCGTCCTCGGTAAGCCATCCTTGCAGCAAGCCCCATTGCCGCAGCAGCGCCTCATGCGCCGGCTCGATGGTGGCCTCGCCGGTGTCGCGGTTGATGTCGGTCGAGAGCAGGCGCTGCTCGACCAGGTGGTGAATCAGCGGCAGGGCTTCGGCGGGAATTTCCAACAGCCGCGCCACGCGGCGGCGCGGCGCGCCGGTGTCCGGATCGATCCCGCAGAGCCACGGAATGAGGCCACGGCGGAGCAGCGCGAGACGAGCGGTGCGGTCCTTCGGGATTGCCGGATCGGCATCGGCCTCCTTCAAGGCCTGCTCGACCGCCGCCTCGATCGAACCTTTGACGCGGCCCAGGGCTTCGTAATGCGCGAGCTTGAGAGTGCCGCCGGAATGGTACTCATCGTAGAGCCGCTCGAGCATGAAGGCGAGCAGCGGCAGCGTGTCCTTGGCGCCGCCCGCTTCGATGTCGGCCAGCAGCGCATCGACCAGGCTGTCCTCGACGACGAGCGCGCGCCCGGTCCCCTGCAGCCGCCGCGGCGGCCCCTTGACCACCTCCGCATAGGAGCCCTTCGGCATCGGCGGCAGGCTGAGCATCTCCTGGCGCATGCCTTCCAGTTCCGGGGCGAGCTGCAGGCGCTCGTAATTGTCCGAGCGGATCGTGAATACCGCGATCATTGCCGGCGCATCGTCTTTCACCAGGTCGCGCAGCAGCGCCAGGAACGGCTGCGCTTCGTCCTGCGTCTCGGTGAGGAACAACTCTTCGCCTTGGTCGATGGAAAGAACCAGGGTCGGGGGCTTGGGTTTGATCGCGGCGTCGGCATTCATCGGCGTCGCCTTGTCGGTTAGCGCCTGCAACAGCGGCTTGAGCTTGATGGCGCCTGCCTTAATCACGGCGCGTAGGTCGGCGCGGGCGATCGGAATGCGCGCCGCCGAAAACGCGCCTTCAAGCGCGGAGAGCAATCCGCTCTCGCCGCTGATCGCCGTCCGCTCCGGACGGACGACCGGCAGCGGCAAAAAGCTGCGGTCGTCGCGCTTGAGGCGCGGAAACAAGCCGGCGCGCAGGAACGAGGATTTGCCGGCACCCGAGGCGCCGAGCACGACCAGGAGCCGCGGCGGCGTGGTCTCGCGCAAGCCGCGCAGCTTGCCGAGCACCTCTACCATGGGCGCATCGCGGCCAAAGAAGATTCCGGCATCCTCGGCCTCGAGCGGGCGCAGACCGCGATAGGGCGAGCGATCCGGGTCCTTACCCGGCGGCCAGGCGAAATACTTCGGATCGAGGCCCGCCTCCTCCAAACCATGCTTCAGCCGGGCCAATCCCTCGGCCGAAAAAGTGACGTGCACTTCCTCATGCGTGACTGGAAGAACCGCCTGCAGCATGACGTGATCGCGGCCGGCGGCGAGGCGGACGAGCTGCCAAGTGCTGGTCAGATTGACCGGAAGCTCGGCGACCGCAAGGTCTTCGATCAGAACGCCGAACAATCGCTTGTTCAGCTTGTGAGCGAGGGTGAACTCCTTCAGGCACCAGCCGGACGCGAGCCATGCCTTCGAGACCAGAAAGAGCACCGCCTCGCAGCGGTTCGCCGCCTCGTTGAGAGCGCGTTCCCAGCTATCGCCCGCAGCAATGCCGCGCTGCGGATCGAGATCGAGGAAAATCTCGTCCTTCCAGCCGTTAGCCGCCAGCCAGTCACGCAAAGCGACGGCTTGGGCATTGTTGCCGCTCGAATGGCTAAGAAAGATGCGCGACACGCCGACCGCCTATTAAGAACCGTACCCCCTAAGGGGAGCATAGAGAATATCCGCGCATCACGACACCGTTAGTGGATGTCCTAGTGGGCGGTCAGTATGGCAGCGAAGGGAAAGGAAACATTGTAGGGCATACCCTCGTCATCCCGGCTCTGATAATGGATCCAACTGGCGACGCCAGCGCTGAGGTCTTTCAGTAGCGACAGCGTGTCGGTCGATTGGCCACGGACGAATGCGCGCGCCCAATCGCGCAGGCGTCCTGTCGGGTCCGGGTATTGCTGTATTGTCAAAGCGCCGAGGTCGGTCCACTCATCATCCGAATACCGGAACGGGTAGACAATTGCAGAGGCGGCAATATTGAAGACAGGCCAGGCGACTGCGTCGAGTTGGAGTTCTGCGACACTGTCGATGACGAGATTATCAGTCATGGCCTGGAAGGTGACCGTCGCAACTGCATTGCCGAGCACATCGTACGCCCAGGTCACCACGGATTCGGGCGTTGTCGTAACTTTGCTGGAAATCAAACGTAGATCGCGGCTTTCACGCGGTCGAAGCATCAAGCGGTGGGGCCCAAGAGCCACTGGCTTGCTGTAGCGATAGGTCGTCTGTGATGAATTTTGAGAGAGACCAAGGAAATCTCCAGTCCATTGCATCGGAGAATTGCGATGGGAGCGAATGACCTGGACCTCAAGCGGGGGTGGTTATCGCGGCCCCCTGGGCGCATCTTCCTTACCGCGCGAGGGCTTGTCATACAGGACGACGTTCAACAAGGAATTATTGATTTCCAGGTGTCCATTGTATTTGATATAACGCAATTTGCGGAACTTGTTCATGAAATGACTGACTCGTGACCGGGTCGTGCCAATCATCTCCGCAAGGGTTTGCTGACTGAATTTTCCGACAATCGGCTCCGGCGCGCCGTCCTTGCCGAAACTCGCAAGGAGAAGAAGAGCCCGGGCGAGGCGCTTCTCGCTCGAATTGAATAATTGGTCGATCAGGTCTTCTTCGATTCGACTATTTCGACTCAATAAACCTGCCATGAAGAGTTCAGAGAATTTAGGCTCATCACGCATGGTAGCAATCATTGCCGACTTGGCGATGCGTGTTATCAGGGATTGATCAATCGCAGTAGCAGTCGTTATTCGCGCCGCAGTTCTGCGATCGAAGCAGTCTGCCGGATTGGGGAAATTTATTATGCCGATAATTCCGCTGTTCCCAGGTGCTTCGAACCCACAAAAGACGGGTCAAGAAGACTTCGAACGTGAGGTAGCCGCGCGTTTCGGCCTTGTTCGAAGTTTTTTCGCACTGCTCCGGACGCCCCATACGTCATTCACGAGTTATGGGCATTCGCGAAGTCGGCCTATTTGGATGCCCATATCCCAACACTTCTCAAGGAGCGCCTGTTTGTCTATCTCTCCCGCTTCTGCGAAGTACGTTACTGCATCACTCGACATTGCGGTTTCTTGTTAGGGCTAGGTCGGGCTGCGGGCGACCCGAATGCCCAGGCAATGACCATAAACCAAGTCATTCGTCTGCTGCAGCGATCCGTGCCTACTGAGGAGCACACCAGTGCGGCGCTTGCCCGACTGGAAGCCATCACAGAGCCGATCGATTGGCCCTCGCCCGAGACCTCTTACGACGATGATCTGTTGACCTCTGCCACCCTGCTTTTTCTTCAGCCGGCGCGCGCGGTTCGAGCAAAGCACGCACTGCGGATCGCCCTCGGCGGCGAAAAATTCGAATTGCTGGTTGGATTTCTGACCTTTATCCGTTCGGCCCACTACTGGACCTTAATGCATCCGGAGGTGGCTCTCGAAGACGACATTAAGGAACTACTGCGCGAAGACGAGCAACTCGCACAAATGCTGTTAGGGTCTGGACTCACAACTTGATCCAGTAGAGTGCGCCGACGAGGGCTGCGGCGGCAAGGAAGTTTCGAGCGAGCTTGTCGTATCGTGTGGCGATGCGGCGCCAATCTTTGATGCGACAAAAGTAATTTTCGATTTGGTGGCGTCGTCGATAAAAGCGCTTGGGACAATAGGCTTTCTTGGTGGCGTTGCTGCGGCTGGGAATAATCGGAAGAGCACCCTCATCCTTGATTTGCTGACGCACTTTCTCGCTGTCGTAAGCCTTGTCGGCGGTGACGGCGAGTGGTGATCTGGGCATGTCGAGCATGTCGCCGACGACTTGACTGTCGTGGACTTGTCCGCCGGTCACCGTGAAGTTCAGCGGACGGCCCTTGCTGTCGACGATAGCGTGGATTTTCGTCGAGCGACCGCCGCGGCTGATGCCGATGGCCTGCTTTTGCTCCCCCCTTTTGCCCCGCTGGCCGCCCGATGAGCCTTCACGATCGTGCTGTCGATCAGATACAGACCGTCGCGGGATTTCAGGGCCAGCGTGTCGAAAATCCGCTTCCAGATACCGCGTCGAGACCAGCGGTTGAAGCGATTATACGCCGTCGTGTACGGCCCGTAGCGTTCCGGCAGATCGCGCCACGGCATCCCGGTGCGCGGCAGATAAAATATCGCATTCATGATCTTGCGATCGTCAGCGCGGGCGCGCATTCGGCTCTTCGGCATTAACGGCCCAAGAAGAGCCCATTCGTCATCGCTCAAATCAAATCGCATGACCCACCTCCGATCACGGTGAATCACGATCACTACGATTTTTCAAGAAGCTAAGTGGGTACAGACCCTAGTCGATACGGAAGCCGCCCAATGCGAAATGGGGGAGCGCCTATTCGACGAACTAGTATCGCTACGCGATCTCAATGAGCGACAAGAGCTTGAGAAGGCACCGCCAGACGAAAGGGGCGGAAACAGATATGTTCAGCCTACAGCCACCGCGTCACATTCCGACTCTACCACGACCGTCATATCGCGCGCGCGCCGGTGACTTTCGCTTGACCCCCAATAGCTTCCAAAATCGCTGCATCGCGGCAAGTGACGCGCCAGTCCTCGACCCTACCGATGAGCGGGATGTGGAAACGGAGTCACGGTTGAACCACTAAGGCACCGCCAGACGAAAGGGGCGGCAACAGATATGTTCAGCCTACAGCCACCGCGTCACATTCCGACTCTACCATTCACGTCGGTTTGGCGATATCGGCGGCGCGTTTCGCAGTTCTCCCGATCGCCGACATTTGCTTGCGCTGCAGCAAGTGGCCTGACGGGCCAATTAGTGCATTTTGCACCGCAGAAACAATGAGCCTTTTCGCCGACCGCAATCGGCTGACGCATGCGCCGCCGCAAGCATGCCTGCTTGGCTCTGGTAGACCTTGGGGCGGGTCCCAAACAAACCGGCGGCCTGTGGCCCGCGGGTAAGCTAAGACAAGCGCAGCCGTGGTATTGGGCGCCCTCGCGGTTCCGACCGTACTCATCATCGACAGCGCCGGACGCTTAGCGCACACCCAGCATGACCGTGATCGCGCCGACTCCGGTGGCAAGCGTGCTCCCGACCCGAAACCCGAGATTATTGTTCCGGTTGTCGGTTGTGTTTTCTGTTGCGGTTCGCCGAGCGGAGGTTGTCCGAATTGCTGTTTCAGGACCCGCCGTGGACGACACGGCGCAACCGCTCATGCCTTGAGGCCGCCAGCCGTTAAGCCCGAAGCCATAAACCGGCGCAGCGCGTAGAAGATCGCAATCGGCGGCAAAGAGTAGAGGATGGCGATCGCCATCATGTAGTTCCATGGCGCGTCGTCGTCGTCGAAGAACTGTTCCAGCGCCATCGCCACCGTGGTGTGCTTTTCCGACATCAGCAGCATGTATTGATAGAAATAGTCGTTCCACGCGAACAGCAGTGCGTAGGTGCCGACCGCAGCCAGCGCCGGCGCCATCAGCGGAAGATAGATGCGCAGATAAAGCTGCGCGGCGGAGGCGCCGTCGATGCGCGCGGCATCGTCAAGCTCGCTCGGAATGAGCTTCGCGTAATACTGCAGCACCAGGATGGCGTAGGGCGTGGCGAAGGTCACTTCGGCGGCGATCACCGCCCAGAGATTATCGCTAAGCCCGTAAATGTGTATGATGCGAAGGAACGGAATGATTAGGGTCGAGGCGGGAATCGCATAGGTCAAAAGCGCGAAGCCCGAGAGCGTCCAGTCCTTGGCAAGCCTCATCCGGCCGACGGCGAAGCTCGCGAGCGACGCGATCAATACGGTGAACGCCATCACCATCACGCCGACATAGATGCTGTTGCCGAACGCGGGCCAGATGTCGCGCACGTCCTCGTCGTCGGCGTTCCAAAGGTCGGCGAATACGCCGAGCGTCGGGTGCGGCGGCCAGATGTCTTCGGTGAATTCGTTGTGGCCCTGCCGATCGAGTGCCACCAGAAACATGTTATAGACCGGGAGGAGCGACCAGATCAGGATTACCGCGCCGAGCGCCAAGGAGCCGATTTCGATGAACATCCGCCGCCGGCGCACACGCGCTTGGCGATCGGGCCGCCGATCGGCCCGGACGGCGGGTACGGTCGCGGTCGACGCGGCGCTCACAGCTGCAGCTCCATCGCCTTGAGTCGCCGCAGCAGCAGGATCACAACGGGGATCAAGATCGGCAGCACCGACAATCCGGCGGCTACACCGAGCGGCGGGTTGGCGAAATCGAGCGCATAGTGAAAGCCGAGCGTCGACACGACTTCGGACTCGAACGCCGGTGTGCCCGCGGAAATGAACAGCACCGGAGCGTAGTCGCCGAAACTCCAGATTGTCGCGATCAGCGTCGAGACGATGTAGAGGTTCGCCAACAGCGGCAGCGTGACGTGCGTAAAGCGCTGATACGGCGAAGCGCCGTCGACGTCGGCGGCGTCGTAGAGGTCCTGGGGGATGGCCATGCGGCCGCCCAGGAAGATCAGCGTCCACAGCGGCATCCATTTCCAGATGCTGGCGACGATGTCGCAGTCGAGCGCGAGCCATCCGTGATTGAACCAGAACGGCCCCTCGACGCCGAACATCGCCGTGATCAGGTTGTCGAGCAGGCCCTGCGGGTAGGCCACCAGCATCCAATGGAACGACAGGTAGGCGGGCACCGCCGGCAGCGTCCATGGCAGGATATAGACGATCAAGAGCGCCTTGATCCACCAGCGCCGGCGCGCAAAAAAACCTGAGAGGAGCAGCGCCAGCGCCATCTGCACGTTCACCGCGAGCCCGACGAACAGCACGGTATTGACTGCGGCGCGGACGTAGCGCGGATCGGAAAGGAGCGCGGCATAGAGCCTGGGATCGCTTCCCATCCACAGGCCGTAAGCCATCGGATAGATAGCGAACGCGGCGAACAGGATCGCGTAAGGGACGATGAAGGCGACCGACCACGCGAGATCGGAGCCGTGGAGGGGGCCTCGCCAGTGAGGCATCTTCGGCCATCCGAAGGCGGCGGGTCGATCCGCAGCGAGTACCCTCGGAGTGACGCTCATGACCCCTGCCGAAGGGTTTTTCGGTACGGCCTCAGCCCTTGACGCCGCCCATGGTGAGGCCTGCGGTCATGCGGCGACGGAACGCATAATAGATCGCCACCGGCGGGATCGCATAGATGATGGCGGTCGCCATCATGTAGTTCCAGGGCGCTTCGTCGCTGTTGAGGAATTGCGCCAGCGCCACCGGTACGGTCATGCTCTTGACCGACGACAGCAGCATGAACTGGTACAGATATTCGTTCCACGCCAGCAACAGCGCATAGGTGCCGACCGCAACCAAGGCCGGCGCCATCAGCGGCAGATAGATGCGCAGGTAGACCTGAAGCGGTGAGGCGCCGTCGATGCGCGCAGCTTCGTCAAGCTCGATCGGAATGCTGACGCCGTATTGCTGGAAGATGAAGATCGCGTACGGCGTGGCGAAGGTGACTTCGGCGAAGATCACCGCCCACAGATTGTTGGCGAGGCCGTATTTGATCATGATGCTGTAGAACGGAATCGCCAGGAACGATGCCGGGATAACATAGGTCAACAGTGCAGCATTGCTGACAATCCAGCCGTTCTTCAGGCGCATTCGCCCGATCGAGAAACTGGCCAAGGAGCCGATGAGCAGGGTGAGAAATGTCGTGGCCGCGCCGATATAGATACTGTTGGCGAACTGGTGCCAGAAATACTCCAGGTACCAGTAGCCCTCAGTCAGCACGACCCAGAAGCCCATGAGCGTGGGATGTGCCGGCCAGATGCTGGTGGTGAACACGTCGCCGTGGCTTTCCAGCGACACCATCACCATGTTGTAGAGAGGCGCCAGCGTCCAGAGCACGAGCACGAGCGCAAACGCGATGGCGGCGGCTTCAGTAAGATTGCGCCGCAGCCGGTAGTTCGGGCGTCGCGGCGTCGCGATGCTCCGATTGACGGTGACGGCGCTCATAGCTGCACCTCGGTCGTTTGCAGCTTGCGCATCAGGATGATGACCAGCGGGATGAGCAACGGGAGTGCCGTCATCACCGTGGCGACGCCGAGATCGGGCCGCGCGACCTGGAACGCGTCACGGATGCCGAGCGTCGCCAGCACATGGGTCGAAAGCGCGGGTCCACCACCGGTAATAAAGTAGACTTCATTGAATTCTCCCAAGACGAAGATCGTCGAGAGCAACGTGCAGATGAGGTAGAGGTTGGCGAGCAGCGGAAAGGTGACGTGGGCGAAGCGCCTGATGCCGGTGGCGCCGTCGACGTCGGCTGCATCATAAAGCTCTTGCGGGATGGCCATGCGGCCGGCGAGCAGGATCACGGTCCAGAACGGCATCCACTTCCAGATGTGCGCGGCGATCACCGAGCCGAGCGCAAGCCAGCGCGAGGTGTCGAGCCAGCCCGGCCCGTCGATGTGGAACAGATCCCACAGCATGTTGTTGACCAGGCCCCACTGACCGTTAAGCATCCAGTGAATCGAGATGAAGGTCGGGAGCGCCGGTACCGCCCAGGGCAGCACAAAGATGAGCAGGAGGCCCTTGGTCCACCAGCTCTTGCGCATGAAGAAGCCGGACAAGAGCAGCGCGCCGAACATTTTCAGGTTCACGCCGATGCCGACAAAGAGCACCGTGTTGACCACGGTACGCAGGTAGACCGGATCAGAAAAGATCTCGCTGTAAAGCTGCGGATCGTGACCCATCCACAGTCCGTAAACGACCGGATAGGCCACGAACGCGATAAACACCGCGGCATACGGAACGACAAAGGCGATGGCCCAGGTGAATTCCGAGCCTTGAAGGCCGCCCCGCCATGGGCGACGCCGCGGCAGCGACGGCGACGGAGCGGTAAGCTCGCGGGTGGCCTCGAAAGTCGTACTGCTCATCGTTTTCCCCTTAAGTCTGTGCGATCGGGTACTTGGCGAGGATGGTGCCGATCTGTTTCAGGGCTGCGTCGGCGGCGGCTTCCGGACTGACGTTGTCGCGGATGACGCTGGCATGCGCCGTCCCCCAGACTTGTGCGGCGTTGGCCTCGGAGATGCCGGGGTTGTAGGCGTAGAAACGCGGCACCGTCTTGCCGAGCACGCCTTGCTGAACGTATGCGAGCCGGTGCGGATCCTTCGGATCGGTCCACCACGGGTCGTCATGGACAATGCTTGGGATTGCGGGCAGCCATCGAGCCAATCCAGACTTCAAATACGCGCCCGCCACGTTGGGCTGTACGACATATTTGACGAACTCCTTAGCGACCGTGACGTTCTTGCCGCCCTTCGGAATGATGGCGCCGCCCACGGTCAAGGGCGACGGGATCGGGTTGCCCTCATTGTCGTTGGGCAGGCCCATCGTCACGGCGTCGTTGTACTTCTCCGGGTCGTGGATCATCGCCAGTTCGGTCGAGATTGTGCCGTCGAGATCCATGACAAGCTGTTTGGCATGGAAGGCGTTGTTGTCGTCGGCATCGCCCCAGTCGAGTGCGCCCGGCGGCACGTAGCCTTCCTTGAACGCCGTGGTTATGAAGGCGATGGTCTTGACGATCGCGGCCTTGACTTTGGGATCGTCAAGATGCGCCTTGCCGTCAGGCGTGATGAGGCCGTAGCCGCCATAGGCTGCCAGGAAATAGGCGAACAGATTGTTGCCGTCGGCCGGCCCGTTGGTAGTGGCCTGCAGGCCCAACGAATAGACCCCGCGCATGCCCCCGCCGCGCAGTGCCGTCTGCACCGGCTTGAAGTAGTTCCAGAAGCCGTCCCAGGTCTTGGGCGCACCCTCAATTTTCAGACCGGCCTTCTCGACCAGCGGCCGCCAGAGGTGGAACGGCAGTGTCGCGGTCTTGAAAGGCGCCTGATAGACGCCGCGCATCTTGGTGACGCTGTTGTAGTAATGCGAGGAAAGATACGCAGTCGGATGCAGCTGCGACTTCAGCGGTTCGACGATGTCGCTCAAGTCGACAAGCTTGTTCTTCCAGGCGTTCTGCGGGACGACCGTGGCGTCCTGGGTATCGTGCGACATGATGTCGGGCACGTCGCCGCTGGTCAGCGAGGAAACCATCTTCTGCATCAGCGGCCCGGTCGGGATCAGGCTGTAATCGATCGTGTTGCCGCTCTGCTTCTCATACTCGGCGACCATGGCCTTGAAGGAAGCGTCTTCCTCGGGAACGAAGCCCTGGTTCCACCATGCGGTTGCGGTCTTGGCCTGGGCGTTGGCGATCCAGGGTCGCGCCACGACTCCCGCCGCGGCAACGCCGAACGAGCTGCGAATCACCGTACGCCGAGTCAGCTTTGTCATCGTCTTCCTCCCATCGTCTGCGGTTGATTTTGATCCGCGTAACAGACGGGCCGAAAACTTCAGGGCTTAAGCCCGCTGCCACGGACAGCCGTTCTTTGCGGCCGTCTTTAAAGGCTCTCTCACATAAACATAGCATATACTACGGACGGTTGAGGCGCGCCATTGTGGCCTTAATGCCGCACGCAGGCTCTGCACCGGCAATTCAGGCCGCGGCCGCCTTGTTCCGCTGTGCGGCGATGACTTCCTCGGTAGCCGGGTCGATCAGGTGCATGTGGTCCATTTGCGCCATAAAGGCCATGTGCGCGCCGGGCGAAGCGAAAATCTCAGGCGAGCAGCGGGCGCACACGTCCGTGCCGGAGATTTCGAGATGGACCATGGTTTCGGTGCCTATCGGTTCGAGCACGTCGACCGGAAGGGTAAATTCCGCGCCGTCCACGTAAGAGCGCCGCTCCGTGATGTGTTCGGGCCGCAACCCGAGCACCAAGTCCCGCCCGACGTAGGATCGATACGTCGCCGTGCGCGAAGCCGGCACCGGCAGCGACAGGTCGCCGCCGAGTTCGACCGCCAGTGCACCGCCGCGCTCGATTAAACGGCAAGGCAAAAAATTCATCGCCGGCGAGCCGATGAAGCCGGCGACGAAGCGCGTCCGCGGATAATGGTAGAGTTCGTTCGGCGGTCCGACCTGCTCGATGCGCCCGCCGTTCATCACTACCACCCGGTCGGCGAGCGTCATCGCTTCGACCTGATCGTGCGTGACGTAAACCGACGTGGTGCGCACCTTCTGATGCACTTTTTTGATCTCTGTGCGCATCTGCACGCGCAGCTTGGCGTCGAGGTTCGACAGCGGCTCATCGAACAGAAAGACCTTCGGATTGCGGACGATGGCGCGGCCCATGGCGACCCGCTGGCGCTGGCCGCCGGAAAGCTGCTTGGGGCGCCGCCCCAATAGCTCCTTGATGTCGAGAATGCGTGCGGCATCCTCGACCCGTCTTCGGATTTCGTCCTTGGGAAAATGCTTAAGCCGCAGCCCGAATGACATGTTCTCGAACACGGTCATGTGCGGGTAGAGCGCGTAGTTCTGAAACACCATGGCGATGTCGCGGTCGCTCGGCGGCAGGTCGTTGACCAGCTCGTCGCCGATGTAGATTTCGCCGTCGCTCAGTTCCTCGAGCCCGGCGATCAGCCGTAGCGTCGTGCTCTTGCCGCAGCCGGACGGGCCGACCAGAACCAGCAGTTCCTCGTCGGCGATTTCCAGATTGATGCCGCGGACCGCCTCGGTGTCGCCGAATCGCTTAACGACATTGCGCAATGACAATTGGGCCATACTCCCTCCCACGCTGGCCTTAAGCCTTTTCGGGCAGCCGCCTTTTTTGCCCCGATTGGGGGACTGCTTTTATGTTGCGACGGCGGCAGCACGTTAGTACAACGCGTCGCGCAAACGCAAACCGATACGATCCTTGTCTGCCGTCTAAAGCGTCGCACGTATGCCGCCATAGACGGCAAACGGCATTCCGGGCAGGAAAGTGCGCGGGTCGGTCAGGTTCAAATAAGGGAACGATGTGACGTCGAAGAACGTGCCGTAGACATAATAGTGCCGGTCGAACAGGTTCTTTATCAGCCCGAACAGTTCGACGTGGCCGGAGACCTTGTAGGACGAGTGCAGGTTCATCACCCAATAGGCCGCGACCCTGGGATTCTGATTGGATTCGTCACCGACCAGATATTCGCTGCCGACGACGTTGAGATCGGCGCCGAATTTCCACGGAACGGTTATTTGATACTCGGCGCCCGCCTTGAACCGGTAGTCCGGGATGCCGGCGAGGTGGTCGCCGGGCGCAACGGCAATGTTGCCATTGGCGTCGGCAAAAGGATTGAACGGCGAAGATAAAGTCAAATAGTTGCGGAACGTGGCGTCGACGGAGGTGAAATTGGCGTAGACGTTCCAGCGGTCCCATTTGTACGACGCGTTGGCCTCGATCCCCTGCCGCAAGGTGTTGCCGGCGTTCTGAAAGTATTCATGGCCCGGGATCGGGCTTGCCACATTGATGATGTCGTTGGTGTTGAGCGCGCGGTAGGCCCCGAGCGTCCAGTTGAGCTGGCCATGGGCGGCGTCAAAATGGCCGCGCACGCCGGCTTCGCCCGTGTAGGTCACGACCTGCTGCAGATCGGGGTCGCCGACCAGCGCATTGTCGATCAGGCACGGCCGCAGCGGGTCGGCACACGCTAGCTCCAGCGCCGTCGGTGCACGGTTCGTTATCGCATAGTCCCCGTAGAGCGTGAGATTGGGCGTGAGCTTATAGGTCGCGCCCGCCATCGGATTGAAGTGGCTGTAATCGTGGCTGCCGTTAAACAGCGGGTCGTTGCCGAGCTCGTCCGTCAGCGTGACCTGAGCGACGTTGAAGCGGCCGCCCGCGGTGATCGCGAGCCGCTTGGTGACGTCGAACGTGTCGGTCGAGTAGACGCCGGCGTAGAGCGTCTGTCCGCCGAGCCCGACCGGTGCCACGTCGCCTGACGGCTGGTCGATGAACAGGCCGCTGCCGAAGACAAACGGAAACGTATTGGCGTTGATTGTTCCGAGTTCGCTCGAGGTCGAGAACTGCACGAGGCCGCGGTCGACGCTCAAGCCCAGCACAAAGTTGTTGCCGTGGCCGAACAGGTCGGCCGACGACGCGACCTGCGCCGAGCCGCCGAAGCTGTTGGTGTTGGTCCAAGTGCGATCAATTTCGCCGAGGATCGACGGCGCGGCGAGGGCGCCGGTCGCCGGCACCGTCGCTCCGCTCGTCGTGATCAGATTGGACAGACTGCCGTCGAGATTGGGAAAGCACAGCACAGTCGGGTCGGGACAGCCGGCGTTCTGTGCATCGGTGCCGTTGCCGTCGACGTGCGCCTGCGCAAAGTGCCTGTAGTAGGCGACCGCCTGATAGGTCAGGGTGTCGCTCGGTTTCCAGCTCGCGCTCGCGGTGAGGAACGTGAGCTGATTGTGGGTGGTTTGCGGAATGGTATAGACGCTCGACCAATCCTGGCTGAGCATTTCCACGGGGGTCGCTGCGGCGACGCCGAAATGATTGTCGGCCTCGGCCAGCGTGAGGTGGAATTCGGTGTCGTCGCCGCGCAGACCGGCGTCGGCATAGAGCCGGCGCAGCTGCGAGGGCGAATCCAGCCGCCAGCCGGCATCGTCGATGGTGTCGGCGGCGAAGTAGCTGGAGAGATTGCCGTTTTGGCCGCCTGCCTGTACCGAGGTGCCGATGCGGCCGTAGGAGCCGCCGCTGAGTTCGCCCTCGGCGCCCTGATAGGTAAATCCGTTTTTCATCTCGAACGACAGCGCGCCGCCGATTGCGTTGAGCCCGTAGACCGGGTTGCTCGGAACCAGCGTCATTTGCGCGATCGCGCTTTCGGGAATGAAGTCCCAATTGACGATGTCGCCGAACACTTCGTTGATGCGCACGCCGTTCTGGTAGACGGCGAGCCCCTGCGGGGTCCCGATCACCGGCGAGGAAACGAAACCACGGTAGTTAAGGTCGAGCTGGAATTGGTTGCCGGTCTGATCGCTCAGCGCCACGCCAGGGAGGGCGCCGGCCAAATCGTCCAAGAGATTCGATGCGGTGACATGACTGAAATCCGCCGCCGTAAGCGTTTGCACGTTCGCGGGTACTTTGTCGCGGTCGATCACCCCCGGCTCAGCTGGCGACGCGGTTTGGCTGGGTGCCGGCGCCGCAGCGGCGGCTCTAGTGGGCGCCACTGCGGCGCCCCTTGGTCCAGGGCGCTTCGGCGGCGATAACGGCGCGCTGGAAATGACACGAATTTCCGGCAGAGGAACGCTAGTTTCTTGGGCAAAAGCCCGCTCGGGAGTGACCAGCGCAGCCGCGGCGATCACGCCCAACAGGAACTGGATGGTCGTACGCAGCACCGACAAGTCCGCACCCCGGCCAACACTCACATAGAGGCGAATATCCAAGCATGATTGGCCGTCGGCCTACAAACCCCTAAAGCCTTTGTATCGAACGCGCAAAGGCGTGCAGAGGGTCAAAAGGAACGGTTTGGGCGCGCTCCGGCGGCTTCTGCTATTGGTCCGTGAGCTACAGATTCGCTACATTGTCATGACACCGGCGCGAGGTTACAAGCACCACCGCTATGTTGGGGCGCAGGCTGTGGCAACAACTTCGGCAGCTTGGGCCGCTGGCTTGCACGCGATGTAACGTCAGTGAGGCAATGAAGTAAAATTTGCGTACCTCAAGCCGGAATAAGTGGAATCAGCGTGTCAGCGGTGTAAAAAGCGGGGGAGCAAACATGAAACTGTCACGCAGAGAGGTTCTTCATTTCGCCGCGGGAGCTATAGCTGTCGGCACCTATCCGAATTATGCGTTCGCCGTGGATTATCCAACGCGGCCGATCACGATCGTCGTGCCATTTGCTGCCGGTGGCGCAACCGATGTTCTTGCCCGGGTTATCGCCGACCCCATGGGGAAATCTCTCGGCCAGACAATCATTGTCGAAGACCTCGCCGGCGCCGCCGGCGGCATCGGCGTCGCCCGAACCGCGCACTCCCCAGCGGACGGATACACGCTGTGCGTCGGGACCTTGACGACAAATGTTCTGATTGGCGGCCTCTACAAACTAGATTTCAATCTGCTGACGGATTTGACGCCGATCGCCGAGCTGGCCTACGAGCCGCTCTTGATCTGCGTCAAGAACAGCTTGCCGGTGAAAAACCTGCAGGAGTTGATTGCGTGGCTCAAAGACAATCCCGGCAAAGCAAGTGTGGGGATTCCCGGCGTCGGATCGACCGGAAATCTCGCCGGCATTTCGTTCCAGAAAGCGACCGGGACCACGTTCCAGTTCGTACCGTATCGCGGCGACGGTCCGGCGGTGCAAGACATGATGGCCGGGCAGATCGACATGATGATCGAGCCGTCATCCAATTTCACGGCTCAGGTGCAGGCCGGCACAATCAGAGCGATTGCTGTCCCATCCAAGACCCGCCTTGCCAGTTTGCCCGAGGTCCCAACGACGGACGAAGCCGGCCTGCCTGGATTCTACGCGTCTATCTGGTTCGGGATGTGGGCGCCGAAGGACACGCCAAAGGACGTCATCGCCAAGCTCAATACTGCGACCGTCGCGGCACTGGCGGATCCGAATGTGAAAGACAGGCTCAACAAGCTCGGACAGCAGATCGCCTCGCGCGATCTACAGTCGCCGGAGGCATTTGGCGCCTTTCAAAAGTCTGAAGCCGACAAATGGTGGCCCATCATCAAAGCCGCAAATATCAAAGTTGATTGAGCGGGACCCGCCGGCCTCGGTGTTGCCGCCGCATCGCTCTTTGCGCCCACAATCGTCGTTGAGTAAGGCCGACACAGACTGTCTCGCGGTAGAAAACGCGGTTTTCATCCACGGAGAAACAGGCAATGCGTGCAAAGATCCTGAAATTCGCTATGGCGAACCTGTGCGCGGCTTTTGTCGCGGGGGCGGCGAGCGCCGAGCCGCTGAAGATCACCGAAGGCTGGGTGGCGCCGGGCAACTGGGCGTCGATCTGGCTGCAGAAGAAGGATTTGGCCAAGCATTTCGGCCAGTCCTATGTGATGGTGCCGGAGCATTTCGTCGGCACGCCGCCGATGATCACGGCACTCGCCAACAATCAGATCGACATCGCCAACCTCGCCTATTCGACGCTCGGCATCGCCATCGGCAACGCCGGGCTCGACGACTTGCGCGTTGTCTCCGACGAGTTCCAGGATGGCGTGCCCGGCTATTATTCGCAGGAATTCATGGTGCTCAAGGACGGCCCGATCCACAACGTCGAGGATCTCAAAGGCAAGGTCGTCGCCACCAATGCTGAAGGCAGCGCCGTCGACGTCGCCATGAAGGCAATGCTGCACAAGCACGGGTTGGAGCCCAACCGCGACTATACCGTGGTCGAGGCGCCGTTCCCGGCAATGCGCGCGATGCTGGCAGAAAAGAAAGTTGACCTCATCCCCGCCGTGCTGCCGTTCTCCTACGATCCCGCACTGCGCAGCATCGGCCGCGATCTGTTTGTGCAAAAGGACGCGATCGGCATCGCCGACATGATCGTGTGGGCGGTACGTAAGCCTTTCATCGACAAGAACCGCGCCACCCTGGTCGATTTCTTCGAGGATACGCTGCGCATCACTCGGTGGTACGAGGATCCCGCGAACCACCAGGCCGCGATGCAAATCCTCGGCGACCTGGTCAAGCGGCCGCCCGCGATCTTCGACTGGGCATTCACCCACCACGATGTCTATCACGACCCAAATTTGGTGCCGAAACTCGACGCCTTGCAGAAGAATGTCGAACTAACCCACGACCTCGGCTTTACGAAAGCGACCATCGACGTGAAAAAATACTCCGACCTAACTATCGTCGAGGAGGCGGCAAAGCGGCTGCAGTAATGTTGTTTACACGTTTTCCAAACGAAATGTTGCGGTCGCAGTGCAATTGCTGGATTAGACAAGCACCAGCAGCAAACCTACCAATACGAGGCCGAGGTAAACTATTGACCAGTCCCCGGCATCAAGACCAAGGAATCGACGCGCAGTCACCGCGAAAGGCGCGGTCCCAGTCTCGGCACCCAATCTGCTAAAAGCGGTCGGGATTGTCCTCTGTACCTCCATCGCTTCTATGCCCTCATCTCCGCGAATCGCAGACGAACACTGCTGGGAGAACTGACTTTTTAGCATCGGAATTGTGATTGGCGGCAAAATGCACGCGCTGTGGTAATTGGGTCACTTCAAAGTCGATCTGCGTCACCGCATGAGCCTGCGGATCATTACAAAAGAGGTTCGCTAGTGGTTCGATCTTGGTCAAACCTTCAAGGCTACAGAGCCAGCGAATAAAATCCGATAGCGATCATCAGGGTGAAGATCGCGAGTGCAATGATTCAAAAAATGGCAACGGTCGTCCTACTTCCCATCTGGAACCTTTGAATGGTTCGACGATAGCGAGCAACTTTGACGGATGCCACATGGTGGCGGACGGAGGTTCTCGGCGGCGCGACCTCCCGTTGGTAGGGGGTTACTCAACACGGCACGCCGCGCCGCGAACGCGCACACTACAAGCGGTTACCGTTCCCCCGATCCCGGTAAGATAGCGTAGAGCGACAAGGCCCGGGAATGCGGCACTAAGGCGCTGTGGAATCCTCGGGGTCACAAGAAGACGACGAAGACAACTATGCCGATTAGCAAAGCTGAGCAGCCGATCAATATGAGCTCGAAGCGCAAATGCGGATCGGAAAAATCGAGCTGCATGTCGCCCTGGTTTTCGGCCGCTGTTTTAAGCGCGGAAGGCCACATAAGACATGTGACCTAAGGGCGCGCAAAGCGGGTTTTTCCTCTTATCGTATTCCGCCAGATGCTGCCATTCGGCCGCTTTTTGCGGCGGAGCTTGGCGCTCGTCACCGCTTGTGGCCTACACAGGCGGAGAGGGCGCGCCCTGAAGCACACTCTCGATTCGGCGAAGCCTCTACCAGCATTCACGACATTTGAATGTGCGCCGCGTCGAAGTTCGCCAAGTTTTCCAGAAGCTGCAATATCACGCAGAACTGATGTGACAATATCACGCAGAACTAAAGACATTCTGACACGTTTCAGTTTGGGCGATTGTCTTCGTAAGGTGGGGAACAAAGATTTTTAACAGCCAATATTGGGAGGACGTCATTTCAACTCGCAGATCCCTCTTGTTTGGAGGCCTCGGCATGTTGACAGCCGCCGCTGTCGGCACGCGCACGAAGGCCTTCGCCGCGCCCACCCTGCAGCCCGTGAAGGTGGTAATTCCGCAGGAAAGCGTCTTCGTCTTGAACTACATGGGCGCAAAAGACGCCGGCGTTTTCGCCAAGCACGGCATCGATCTCGAAATTGATGCGCGGCCGTTTGCTGGCTTTCTTGCCGGTCTACCCAGCAAGCAGTGTTTCGCCGTGACCTATTCGGGCATCGATGCGATCGAAAAGATCAACGAGGGCCTGGATTGGGTCATTCTCGGCCCCGGCCTGACGGTGGTGCAGGATGTGATCGTCCGCAAGGATTCGCCATACAAGACACCGGCCGACCTGCGGGGCAAGAAATTCGGCGTCTTTTCCACTGGCGCCGGTTCGTTCAAATGCGCAAGGGCGGCGATGATCGACGCTTTCAAAATCGACGTCGCCAAGGATGCCGATTTGCAACAAGTCGCCGGGCCGGCATTGACCAAGCTTCTGGAGAGCGGCCAGCTCGATGCCATGATTAACATCAGTTCGCTGAACCTGACGGCGGAAGCGCAACCCGACAAGTTTCGCGTGCTGTTTTCCCCCAACGATTATTGGAAAAAGCAGACCGGCTACCCGATCGCGTGGGCGGCTCCGGTCGTCGCCTGGAGAAGTTGGGTCAACGAAGATCAGACTCGCGCGAAGAACTTCGCCGCGGCTGTCGAGGATTCGTTCCGCTGGCTCGAGAAACCGGAAAATCTCGAGACCGCGGTGAAAAATCACGGAGCGCTTGCGGCGGTGACCAAACCCGAGGATGTGGCCGAATACAAGACATGGCTGCAGTCGAAGGACATGTTCATGACAGACTGGAGCCGCAAAGCCGTTGACGCCGAGTGGAAGTTTCTTGACGTGTGCCAAAAGACCGGAATCATCAGCAAGGTGCCGGACCAAGCCAGATACGCCCTGTTTGCGGAGAGCTAAGTGCACGGGAAGCTGCCGGCTAAAGGAAGAGGGCCTTGGGTCTTACCGGCAGTTTTGTGGCGAATGGTGCCCGGGGCGCTCACGCTTGCCGCCGGGCTTGTTGTTTGGCAGGTAATTTCCCTGTTCTTCTTCCCGATCTTCTTTCCCGGACCTGTGCTCCTTTTGCAGCGCATGATCGCGATCTACAGCGATCCGGCGTCGTACCCCGTGCTGGGGGTGACGCTTTTGCGGATATTCGAAGGCTTCGCCATTTCGATGCTGATAGGGGCGGGGCTCGGGCTGGCGATGGGGCTGAGGCGCGGTATCGAGGTTTTTTTCGACAGCTGGATCATGGTCTTGTTGACGTTTCCGGCGGTCTGTTGGGCGTTTCTTTCGGTGCTCTGGTTTGGGATATCGCAGACCGCCCCGATCTTTACGATCGTGCTAATCGTCTTCCCTTATGTGGCGATGAACATC
>JBAUYV010000220.1:0-21033 GCA_049584975.1 Xanthobacteraceae bacterium
GGCTCACATAGGGTCCGTAGCGTCCGTTCTTCGCAACGATTGGTCCGCCTTTGGTCGGATGGTCCCCGAGAGGACGGCCCGGATCGGCACCGAAGCGGCGGGTGCGCGGGCCTTTGGCGATTTTCTCCGCAATAAGCGTCACCGCGCGGTTGAGGCCGATCGTGAACACATCGTCGCCGTCCTCCAGATTGGCGTAGGTCTTGCCGTGCTGCACATACGGCCCGAAGCGGCCGACGCTGGCGCGGATCGGTTCGCCATCTTCGGGATGTGGGCCGACTTCGCGCGGCAGCGACAGCAGCTTCAGCGCCTGTGCCAGATCGACATCCTCGGGCGCCATTCCTTTTCGCAGGCTTGCGCGCTTCGGCTTTTCATCGTCGACCTTCTCGCCGAGTTGCACATAGGGCCCGAAGCGGCCGCTGCGCAGGGTGACTTCGAGGCCGGTCTCGGGATCCTGGCCGAGCTTCTTGGTGCCGAAATCGGCTGAACCCTCTGCCGGGGCCGACAACGGCCGGGTGTAGCGGCATTCCGGGTAGTTCGAACAGCCGATGAAGGCGCCATACTTGGAGAGCTTGAGCGTGAGCCGGCCGCCGCTGCAGTCCGGGCAGACGCGCGGATCGCTGCCATCCTCGCGGGGCGGAAACAGGTGCGGCGCCAGCAGCGCGTCGAGCGCGTCGATCACCTGCGAGATCTTCAGATCTTTGATCTCGTCGACGGCGCCGATGAAATCGCGCCAGAAATCGCTTAGGACTTGGCGCCACGCGATTTCGTTGTTGGAAATAAGGTCGAGCTGTTCCTCGAGGCCGGCTGTGAAGTCGTATTCGACGTATTTGGCGAAAAAGCTTTCCAGGAAGGCGACAACGATACGGCCGCGATCTTCCGGATAAAGTCGCCGCTTGTCGAGTCGCACGTATTTGCGGTCCCTGAGCACTTGCAGAATCGAAGCGTAGGTCGAGGGACGGCCGATGCCGAGCTCTTCGAGGCGCTTGACCAGCGACGCTTCCGAATAACGCGGCGGCGGTTCGGTGGAGTGCTGATTAGCGGCGATCGAGCGCTTGGTGAGCCGTTCGCCGGCGCTCATTTCCGGCAGGCGGCGTGACTCCTCGTCGTCGGAATCCTCGTCGCGCCCTTCCTGATAGAGCGTAAGGAAGCCATCGAACTTTGTCACGGTGCCGGTGGCGCGCAGATCGAGGAGGCGGTCGGCGACTTTGGCAGTGATGTCGACTGTCGTTCGCTCAAGCTCGGCAGATTCCATCTGGCTCGCGACGGTGCGCAGCCAGATCAGTTCGTAGAGCTTGGCCTGATCGTCATCGAGAAACCGCTTGGCGTCTTGCGGCCGCCGGGCGAGGTCGGTCGGTCGGATAGCCTCGTGCGCTTCTTGGGCGTTCTTGGCCTTGGTTTCGTAGCGGCGTGGCGAAGAAGGCACGTAGCGCGCGCCGTAATTGGCCTCGATCACCTGGCGCACGGCGCTGATTGCCTCGTTGGCAATCTGCACGCCGTCGGTGCGCATATAGGTAATGAGACCGACGGTTTCGCCGTCGATGTCGACGCCCTCGTAAAGCCGCTGCGCCACACGCATCGTATGAGCGGGGGCGAAGCCGAGCTTGCGGCTTGCTTCCTGCTGCAACGTCGAGGTGGTGAACGGCGGCTGCGGATGTCGCTTGAGCGGCTTCGCCTCGACTTCCGCAACGGTGAAGAGGGCCGTTTCGAGCGCTTGTTTGAAAGCTTCCGCTTCCGCGCCCGAGCCGATATCGAGGCGCTGCAGTTTCTTTCCGTCGGCGCCGACCAGCCGCGCCTCAAAGGTTTCCTCGCGCGGCGTCGCCAGGGTGGCCACGATCGACCAATATTCCTGGCGTACGAATTTCTCGATTTCCAGTTCGCGGTCGCAAACCAGCCGCAGCGCAACCGATTGCACGCGACCGGCCGAACGCGCGCCCGGCAGTTTGCGCCAGAGCACAGGTGAAATCGTAAATCCGACGAGATAATCGAGCGCGCGGCGGGCCAGATAGGCGTCGACCAAAGCTTGATCGATGGCGCGCGGGTGCTTCATCGCGTCGGTCACCGCCTGCTTGGTAATGGCGTTGAAGACCACGCGCTCGATGGGCTGACCGTTCAGCGCCTTCTTCTCCTTGAGAACTTGCAGCACGTGCCAGGAAATCGCCTCGCCCTCGCGATCGGGGTCGGTGGCGAGAATGAGTTTGTCGGCATCCTTGACCGCTTTAGCGATGTCGTTGAGGCGCTTTTGCGCCTTTGGGTCCACCTCCCAGAGCATGCGGAAATTGTCATCGGGGTCGACGGAACCACTCTTCGCCGGCAGGTCGCGCACGTGGCCGAACGAAGCGAGAACTTCGTAGCCACGGCCGAGATATTTATTGATCGTTTTCGCCTTAGCGGGCGATTCTACAAGGACCAGATCCATGCTAACCTAATGATTTAGTGGGCCTTTTGTGCGCTCGGGGGGTGCCCGGCCGCCACCAGGCCGCCGGGAACATGGGTAATGTGACCCTGCCTGTCAAATCGCTGGCTGTGCATGGCAGCCCGAGCCGAAGGTCAAGACGGTGCTCTTGACGGCCAGATGCATAATGGGCTGTTATGAATTCAATCAATTTTATTGATGATGTATACTAAAAGTTGTACTATTATAACTAAGCACGTGATAGTATATAGCGCCTGAATCGCCTGACGCGAGCAGCGGGAATGGGCGGCCCAGCTATCCGCGTCAAACCATTGGGGGAGCCTGATCAATGCAGAGACGAGCCGGTGGCGAGGTGCCACCGCCTGAGTCGCCAACCGCTGCGGCCATTTACATAGGAACGCTGACCGAAGAGCTCGCGCAAATGGCCCGACGCCACGGTTTGGAGAGCCTCCGCTATATTTTGGAAATGGCGCGCCTGGAAGCCGATCAGATCGCCAAAGGGTCGAGTGATGGTAGCGGCGACGCCGCTTGACCTATTTTCTGCGCCGCTTTCGGCCGTCACGGCGCGGGTACCCCCATGCGCTCCAACAGCGCACGGCTCGGATAGCCGTCGGCAATCATCCCGAACCGCTGCTCCATTTCGCGGATATTGTCGCGCAAGTCGAAATCCAAATGGCCGTTGAAGTCGGCCACCTTGTAGCCCAGGTCGGCAAGCTTGCGCTGGAGCGCGATGCGCTCGTTGCGCGACGGCTGGAAGTCGTTGTCGGGCCAGGCGGCGCGGATCGGGCCAAGGCCATGGATCCGATCTGAAAGCGCGCCGACCGCAAGCGCATAGGCATCTGAATTATTGAATTGCTTGATGACGACGAAATTCCCCGTGACGAGAAAAGCGGGCCCCGCGGCGCCGCTTGGGAAAAAAAGGATCGCATCGCCCGCGCGCGGAAAGGCGACTCCGTCGGCTCGCCTGAATCCTCGGTTCGCCCATTCCTGGAACGTGCCGCGGCTTGTCCGGTAATCGAATCCCTTGGGTGCAACGACTTCGAAGCCCCATGGCAGGCCCGCCTGCCAGCCGAATTTGTGCAAATAGTTTGCGATCGAGGCGAGGATGTCGGGCACGCTGGTCCAGATGTCGGCCCGCCCATCGCCATCGAAATCGACCGCATAGGTCAAATAGCTCGACGGCAAGAATTGCGGCTGGCCCATCGCGCCTGCCCACGAGCCGAGGAATTGCTGACGCGGGACCCGGCCTTGCTGCAGGATCGTCAAAGCGGCCAGCAATTCGTTGCGGAACAAAGGGTGCTGAAAATGCGCCTGAGCCAAAGTCGCCAGCGAGCGGAATACGTCCCAGTGGTCGCGGGCTTCGCCAAACGACGACTCGACGCCCCAGATGCTGACCAGGATGGCTCCGTCGACGCCGAACTGGGCCTCGACAGCGTGCAGGGTGCTGGCCCACTGGGCGTATTTCTGCTGGCCGTTGACGACGCGCCCTTGCGATACGAGACCAGCCAGATAGGCGCCGAACGGTTTGCCGTATTCCGGCTCGCGTCGCATGGCGCCGATCACGGCGGGATCGGGAGTTACGCCGCCCATGCCGGCATCGAACGTGGCGCGCGTGATCCCTCGCGCCGTCGCGTCGGCGCGTAGCGCGATAATAAAAGCGTCGAAGGACTCCGCAGGTTGGCTTGACGCGTAGCCGCAGGCGAGAAGGAGGGCCAGAATTGGCAAGAGAATTGGCCAGCCGCGCCAAAGCATCGTCAGCGTCCGTGGATTCCCGCGCATATCGCTTCGACTTCGCCGCCCAACTACACCAGCGATACCAGACCGCCGCCATGGCGTTCCAGGCGTCCGGCGATCTCAAGCTCAAGAAGCACGATCCGGACGGCTCGCGGCGAGGCTTTGGAGAGGCGGATCAGATCGTCCACGGAAACCGGAGCCGGGCCCAGCAGCGTCATGATCTGTGAGCGCCCGCTGTTCTCCGGCTCGGCGTTATCCATTAACTCGCCGCCGGAGATTTCGGGCTCGCGTGCTGGAAGATCAAGCCCCATGATGGGCCGCACCACGGACACAATGTCGGCCGCCTCGGTCACCGGGGTCGCGCCCTGCTTGAGCAGGCCATTGGTGCCTTCGGCGCGCGGATCGAGCGGTGAGCCCGGAACGGCAAACACTTCGCGGCCCTGCTCGAGGGCAAGACGCGCGGTGATCAACGAGCCCGAGCGCTTGGCCGCTTCGACGATAATGACACCGAGCGAGAGACCGGAAATCAATCGATTGCGTCGTGGAAAATCGCGGGCCCGGGGCTCCCAGCCAAACGGCATTTCGGTCAGCACGATGCCGGCCGGCAGGATGGCGTCGACCAGGTCGGCGTGCTCCGGCGGATAAAGCCGGTCGTGTCCACCGGCGAGCACCGCGATCGTGCCGGTATCGAGACTGGCGCGATGGGCTGCCGCATCGATGCCGCGCGCAAGGCCGGAGACAGTCGCGAACCCCGCCGCGCCGAGGTCGCGCGCGATCTGCTGCGTGAGTTTGAGCCCTGCGGCTGAGGCATTGCGCGAGCCGACGATCGCCAAGGCCGGTAAAGCGAGCGTCGCACGGTTTCCGCGCACAGCGAGAAGTGGCGGCGCGTCGTCGATCATCTGCAGGCGGTGCGGATATTCCGGTTCGCCTATGGCGATGAAGACCGCGCCCAGTTTGTCCGCGGCTGCAAGTTCGTGCTCGGCCTGCTGGCGCGAACAGATTTGCGGCGCGCCGCCGCTGCCGCCCCGTTGCGCCAGTGCGGGCAACGCATCGAGGGCGGCGTGTGCGTTGCCGAAGTGATTGATGAGGGTGCGGAAGGTGCGCGGGCCGACGTTTTGGCTGCGGCTAAGGCGCAGCCAGTCGATCCGTTGTTCGTCCGTAAGGCGGACGCCGTCCAGCCCGTTGCGCACAGCGCCCCCGAAGGCCCATTTGGCATTTTGCCAGGAGCATAGCCTTAAAAGTGCGCGGGGAGGGGAATGAAACCAAGGGACGGCGCCGGGCGTGTCAGTGTCCTGTCGTCGGTTGTGAACGCGAGCCGATCTTGCTTTCGTTGCCACGGAGCAGCCGTTCGATATTGGCTCGGTGCATGATCCACAACAGGACTGACAGCAACCCGAACAGTCCGGCTTCAGCCGCTTCGCCGCGCCACCAAAGAAAGAAGGGGGCTGCCGCGCTGGCGATGAGCGCGGCGAGCGACGAATAGCGGGTGACGGCGGCGACCGCGAGCCAGATTGCGCAAAAGACAATCGCGGCGGGCCACGCCAGGCCGAGCAGCAGCCCGATATAGGTCGCAACGCCTTTGCCGCCCTTGAATTTCAGCCAGACCGGAAACAGGTGGCCGAGGAACGCCCCGAGCGCGGCGCATATTGCTGCTTCGCGGCTGAGGAAGTAGCCGGCAACCAAGACGGCGACGGTCCCTTTGAGCATGTCGCCCAGGAGCGTTGCGGCGGCCAGCGACTTGCGGCCGGTGCGCAACACATTGGTCGCGCCGATATTGCCAGAGCCGATGGTGCGCACGTCGGGCGCGCCGGCAAAACGTGTAATCAGGACGCCGAACGGAATTGAGCCGCACAGATACCCGAAAACGTAAGCGGCAAGAAATTTGAGCACGACTACCCCGTCCATGGCCCCGTTGCCCTGAACTCGCCAACCCCGAATTATGTGCTTGGATAGGTCAATGGCCCATAAGCCAATGGCACACTTAATGGTCCTTTGACCGAGCGCATTGGCTTAGCCCGCGTGCGCTTTCTTACCGGTCTCGCGGAGCTGCAATCCGGCTGCCGTCGCCTCAGCTACGCTGCGATGGATGACGAGGTGTTTCAGCTTCTCGCCGGGGGCGCGCGCGAGCGCCTCCAGTCCCGGCGAAAAGGTTCGGCGCGTCGTGTCGGCCACGACGAAGTGCGCGGCGGCGTCCTCGTCCACATCGGTCTCGCAATACACGCACCGCAACTTGCAGCGTTGCGGCGGCATCCCTTGGACGACGTAGAATTTGTTGGCGGCGTATTGTCGTTCCGCGGGATCGCAGACGATGCAGTTGGTATTGCCACACTGAATGCCGGTCCCGATCGGCTGAGCGTAGATCGGATGGTCGGGCTTGGCGAACCCGCCGGGAAACTGATGCAGCGATTTGCTTTTGTGCAAATGCAGGAGCAGCGAAATGAGCGCCATCCGCACCGGAACGCCGTAGGCGGCTTGCTGGAAATAGATGGCGCGACGATCCTTATCGAGCGAAGCGTCGAGTTCGTTGACGCGCGGCAACGGGTGCATCACGCTTGCGTCGGAGTACTTCTCGTCGCGCATGAACTTCGCGTCGATTTTCGGATAAGGGCGCTCCTTTTCGGTCCAACGCTCCTTCTGAAATCGGGTCACGTAGACGGCGTCGGTCTTCTTTTGGATGATGACGCCGTAATCCTCGGGCTCGGGAATCAGCGCCAGCTGATGCGGCTGGTCCGAGGTAACGTACAAGGCATCGATCGAATCGTTGTCGCTACCGTCGCCGCCCGCTTTCGAAACCATCCGGCTGTGAAACTCCTCGCGCAGCCTTCGATCGACGTGCGGCGGTAGTTCCATTCCGGGCGCTGGGAGCGGATCGATAGTCGCGCCGAAGCGCGCCAAAGCGTAGACGAAGGAATGGATCGTGCGGCTGCCTTTGAGGTCGCCTGAAATGGCGACTTTCATGTTGCGCAAGCTCTTGTTCTTCGAGCGCAACGTGAAGAGATCGCACAGCGTCTGCGTCGGGTGCTCGTGGCTGCCGTCGCCGCCGTTGATCACCGGGATCTGCGAATACTCGGCGGCGAGTCGCGCCGCACCGTCGCGCGGGTGGCGGATAACGACGACATCGGCGTAATTGGAGATGACCCTGATTGTGTCGGCGAGGCTTTCGCCTTTGGCGGCGGAACTGACCGCCGGGTCGGCGCTGGTGATGTTGGCGCCGCCCAACCGCAGCATTGCGCTTTCGAACGACAGCCGGGTCCGCGTTGAAGGCTCGTAGAACAGGCTCGCCAGGATGCTCCTGGAGGCGAGGTCGGTGCTGCGAGCGATCCGGTAGGGGATGTTATGATCCGCAAGGTGCTGCAAAAAGCCCTGGGCGACCTCGAAGATCGTCTCGATCTCCTTATTGCTGAGGTCGTTGATCGAAACGATATGTCGCGTGGGCGGCGGAGCCTTGGTCATCAAAGCGCTGCTATGGCCCAATCTTATCGATCCGGCAAGCCCAGCGCAGAAACGCCACGCCGGTGATGCACCGGAAACTATTCGCGGTCACATTGTTCGGGTCTAGGTTGCTGGCCACCGGCACTCCCAGGGACCTTCGCTGCCAAAGAACTGCCAAGGATCTGGGGTCCAAAGAGGCGAATCGCCATGCCCCCTCGTACGTCTTTCGATGACTATGCAGCGTTCAACCAGTCGCCGCCTTACGAGGACGTCGATCTTTTTTCCACCGATGTGCCGCTGGTCGGAGCCGTCTGGGCAAACGGTGGCGATGGCGAATCAACGGCGCTGTCTGAATTCGGCCGGCGCTGCGGCAGCGCGGAAGTATTCGCGCTCGGCCGCGAGGCCAACGAGAATCCGCCGAAGCTGCGCATATTCGACGCCTTGGGTTTTCGCAGCGACACGGTCGAGTTCCATCCCGCCTACCATCAATTGACGCGCGAAAGCATCGCGGCGGGACTGCACGCTTCGACATGGGCCGAGTCCGGTGAACATGCCGGGGCGCCCAGTGAAGTCGTCCGCGCCGCGCGGTTCTATATGACCGCACAGGTCGAGACCGGTCACCTATGCTCGGTCACTATGACGCGCGCTGCGCTCGCGGCACTCGCCGCCGCGCCGCAACTGGCCGGCAAAATCGCCCCGAAGGTATTGACCCGCACGTACGACGAAGATTTTCGGCCGTGGTGGGACAAAGCGGGACTGACGCTGGGCATGGGCATGACCGAGCGGCAGGGTGGCACCGACGTCCGCGCCAACACCACGAAAGCCACGCCCGCCGGCGAGGACTACTCCATCAGCGGCGAGAAGTGGTTCTTCTCCGCGCCGATGAGTGACGCCTTCCTGGTGCTCGCGCAGGCGCCAGGCGGGCTCACCTGCTTTCTCATGCCCCGCTTTCGCCCCGACGGTTCGGTGAATGGGCTCCGATTCCAGCGGTTGAAGGATAAGCTCGGTAACCGCTCCAACGCGTCGATCGAAGTAGAATTTGCCGAAGCGTTCGCGTGGCGAGTCGGCGACGAAGGCGCCGGGGTCCGCACCATCCTGCAAATGGTGCAGTTGACGCGGATCGATTGCGCCATCGCGTCAGCGGGCCTCATGCGTATGGCGCTCGCCCAGGCGGTTCATCATTGCCGCTACCGCAAGGTCTTCCAGAAAGGGCTGCTCGACCAACCGATGATGCGCGCCGTGCTGGCGGACATGGCGCTCGATCTGGAAGGCGCAGTCGCGTTGATGATGCGCATTTGCCGCGCGCTTGACCGGGCGAGTTCCGATCCGCGCGAAGCCGCCTACGCACGTCTGCTGACCCCGGTAGCGAAATACTGGATCTGCAAGATCGCACCGGCGTTCGTGTTCGAAGCCATGGAGTGTCTCGGCGGCAATGGCTACGTCGAGGAAAGCCTTTTGCCCCGGCTGTACCGCGAGGCGCCGGTCAACGCCATTTGGGAAGGGTCCGGCAACGTCATGTGCCTCGACGTGCTGCGGGCGCTCAGACGTGAAGAAGAGGGCAGGTTCTACGAGTCGCTGTCGCGCAGCATCGCGGTGCCGGCGCCCGATGGCGCGCCTCTCACCATCGACTCCGTGAACGAAGCCAGTGCGCCGGCTCTGGTGGGAAGGCTCGCCTTGATGGCGAGTGTGGCTGAGCTGAAGACAAGCGCACCGCAAGCCGTAGTCGAGGCCTTCGCGCGCACGCGCCTCGTCGAGCGGCACGGTCCTCTGTACGGCGCGCACGACATCGACACGTCCACAGTCGAGCTTCTGCTCCAGCGCACGCTGCCGGAGAACTAATCGTCGTGTTGGATTCGTGGTGGGCCGCAGTTCGACAGGCGATCGAGCGCGCCCTGAAGGATGTAAGTGGCCGCGTGCTGATCGATGACGGCCTTGCGCTTGGCGCGGCTGGCGTCGGCAGCGATGAGCATGCGCTCGACCGCCGCGGTCGATAGCCGCTCGTCCCATAAGGCGATGGGAAGGTCGGTGAGCTTGGCGAAGTTCCGCGCAAAAGCGCGCGTCGCCTGGGCGCGTGGACCTTCAGTTCCATTCATGTTGATCGGCAGTCCGAGCACGTAGCCGACCGCGCGCCGTTCCGCGGCAAGCGCGGAAATGCGCTCGGCATCAAGGTTGAACCGCTTCCGCGCAATGGTTTCGACCGGCGCCGCCACGCGCCGATCCGGATCGCTCGCCGCAACGCCGATGGTTTTGGTGCCGAGGTCAAGACCGATCAGCGTGCCGCGCGCCGGCAGCAGCGCGGCTGCGTCTATGAGCGCAAGGACCGGCATGGCGTATGCGGTTAGCATGAGCGTCCGCGGTGGCCAACAGCACCTTTTCTCCGGCGCTGTGCGCAGGCTATGCTTGCTGCGACAGGAAACGTCCCATTAAAGTCAATGTGATGGCCGATACGTCGGCGGTAATCGTGGGCTTTAATCTGCACTTCGCGACGTCGGCGAAGGCGGAGATCATGGGACTGTACAAGATGTGAGGGGGGGCCGTCTCTGCGTCCCTCGCGAGAACGAAGCGTCCCGTATAAAATTCTCGTGCCGAAGAGGGAAAGCCGTTTCGTGTTCAGGAGCTCATATGAAGCTTGCTTCAACGATCCTCGCAGCTGCGCTCACATTCGCCGGATCGCAAATCGCCATGTCACAGCTCGCTAGGGCCGCCGACGTCAACGCCATCAGCGGCGGCGCCTTCAAGCAGGTGCTCTCCGCACTCGTGGCGCTGTACGAGACGGAAAGCGGCAACAAGGTCAATGTCACGTGTCAAACCGTAGGTCAGCACCTGAAGCTTATCGCCGGCGGCCAGGAGACGTTCGACGTCGCGGTGCTGACGCCCGAAGCGATCGACGGTCTTACCAAGGAGGGGAAGGTGGTGCCGGGCAGCCGCGCCGATCTTGCCAAGACTGGCGTGGGCGTCGTGGTGAAGGCCGGAGCGCCGCTTCCCGATATCAGCACGGTCGAGGCGTTCAAGCGCACCTTGCTCGCCGCAAAGTCGGTTGCCTACATCGATCCGGCGGCCGGCGGCTCGAGCGGGATCTACGTCGCCAAGCTCCTGGAGCGCCTCGGCATCGCCAAAGAGGTCAACGCCAAGGCGGTGCTCGTTCATGGCGGCGAAGTCGCTACCCACATTGCCGATGGCGAGGCCGAGCTCGGCATCCATCAGATCAGCGAAATTCTGCCGGTGAAGGGCGCTACGCTGGTCGGACCGCTGCCTCCGGAGATTCAGAACTTCACGGTCTACTCGGCAGGTCTCAGCACGGCGGCGAAGGATCCCGCGACGGCAAGCGGCCTCATCAAGTTCCTTTCGGGGCCCCACGCCCTTGCGATCATCAAGGCAAAGGGCATGGAGCCGGCCGGCTCATAGCCGGTCGGGTAAGAACGCGGCGCCGCTCAACGCGGGCGCATGCTTCACGATTGGGTACGCTACTTGGCGATGGAGGGCTGCGCTGTTGCCGCGATTAATCGCGGGCGTGCGGCCAAGCGACCCAGGTGATGTCCGATCGGCTGATGCCGAGATCGGCAAGCTCGCGGTCATTGAGGCAGGAAAGCTCACGGACGGCGGTCCCGTAGTCCTTCCATGCCTGCAACAGGCGGACAAGCGACGAAAGCATTGTGATCCTTTCCCCGGCTTTCCGGGCTTTCATGGAGCCCATATAGCGAGCGTTTTGCTGCATCGCACAATATATTGCTGCATTGCAGCTAATCAGGATTCGCGGGATTATCTCCTTCAAGCAGGTAAATCGGCGCACAGTAAGCCTTTGATTGGACGTTAGATTTTTTGATGGCTTTGGTAGCGTTGTGCATTGCAGCAATGCACTCGCAGTATGGCTGAAGGACCCTTGCATTCCCACTATGAACGGCTATTCATGTAGGCGGAGGTGTCCCGACGAACGGGGGCCGCCGAGTCATTGCCGAGGGTCCCTAATAGCGCGCAATTCAAGTCGTGCAGCCCTGTCCGAGCGTCGTGCACGCGGCGAAATGTAAGTGCCCGGCCTCCGCAAAATCTCAAGATGACGGTGCGCACCAGCGCACGTGATGATAAGGCCCTGATTCGGAGTGGTGCCAAATCCACTCGGTTTTTTCGTCGGGATTAACCTTTTAGGCTTGTACGATTTTTTCGAGTTAGTCGCAGAACGTAATCTGATCTGATCTGAATAGGATAGCGCCCGAACGAATTTCGTCCTAGAAAATTCCACTTAAAACATTGATATTAAAATAGTTTATGTACTAGGAATTTAGTCCTTTCTGGCATCGTCCTGTTCAGATCATTTCAAGTCGAGTTCTGCGAATAGTTCTGCGCGAACGCAAAATCTGCCGCAGAGACTTTCCCGTTGCGTTCTCCGCGAGGTTGCGCTATGGCCGCCTCTCACTCGTGCAGAAAGATATCGAGGGTCGGCCTATGACCAACGAATCCAAGGCGCGGACGCCGCCGTATGCGTCCTATGCGAGCTTCGACAACTTCCTGACCCATCTCCGGGAGCATCCGCCGCTGCCCCCGCGGATCGACAAGAGCTTCATGTCCCACCTCAACTATGGGACGCAGCAAGCTCTCGTCGTGGCGATGCGATCTCTTGGTCTGATTACAGAGGACAGCAAGCCGACCGAGCGTCTTGAGAAGCTAATCCACGCAAACGGCGCAGATCGCTCCTCTCTTCTGCTTCTCGCGCTCAAGCTCAGCTATCCATATTTTTATGCCCCCGGCTTTGACCTAGAGCGCGCGACCGCTGATCAATTTGCTGAAAAAATTCGAAGTCAGGGCGTCAAGGGCAGCACAGTCGATAAATGCATCGCCTTTTTCATCGCCGCCGCGAATGCTGCGGGGATCAAGCTCTCGCCCCATCTCACAAGCCGCAAGCGAAGCCCGAGAGCAACGGCAAACGGGACGACAACGCCGCCCAAGCGAACCTACACAAAGCGCACCAAGCCTCGGCACGCTAACGGCAGCGGTAGCGGCAAGCAGGACAACGAGACGGATATGTCGATGGTAAATCAGCTCTTGGAGAAGTTTCCCGACTTCGATCCCAAGTGGGAGCAAAAAATCCAAGAGAGGTGGTTCGCTGGTTTCGAGCGGCTAATGGATAGCGCAGGCCTAAAGGAGAAAAAGGCTTGAGGAATTGGGTCGCAGTGGAGGCCTATTCCACTGCGACCCCTTTAACGGCGGTTGGTGACCGCTGAACCGAGCCCTCGCAGGCTCCCACCGAAAGGCAGGTGATGCTCAGTGCGGAAAAACCGCGCGTTAAAACGATAGCGTGACAGGCGGCCGTCGGGAACTCACCAGCCCGACGGTGCGCCGGCGCCGTTTAGCGTAGTATATATGCCCGATTCCATCTAGAATCCATCCATGCTTACGCTAACGAAAGCGTTGAAAACCGGCCAATTACGCGAATTTATCGCGCAGGAGGAAGCGCGCGGCATTGGGCCGGCGAATCGCAAAGACGTTGACGCCGCCATCAAGAAGTTAGCGACTACACCGACGCAATCAGGAGGTCGAACATCGCGTTCGTCATCTGGCGGTGGTTCGACCGAAAAGTGAACTCGCGCAGATAAGAGTCCATGTGCTTTGATGAAACATGGATATGTGTCGATTGAATTGAGTTTTTGAACAGCCGCCAAAAGTTCTCGACGCTGTTTGTGTGGTGCTCGCCGCGCACGTATTCGCCAGCACTGTGATTGACCGACCCGTGAATGTAGCCATCGCCTTTGAGTAAGCTGTAGGCGCGATGCTCGTCGGTCGAAACGATTGAACCGCGCTCAACGGTGCGCAGGATCGGATTGCGGAGAGCGTCTGTTTTCGTGTTTTTAATCGTTTCGGCGTGCATCCGACCGCCGCGCTCTTTCAGCCCGAGCACGACAGTCTTGTTATCCGGTTCGTGCATTTTGCGGCGACCGCCGATGAAAGCTTCGTCAGCTTCAATGTGGCCCTTGAGCATTTCAAAGCCATCAGCCTTCGCCATGAGCTTGCGGATTTGCATGCCCATCCGGTAGGCGCACTTGTACGTGACGCCCAGGGTCCGCTGTAGCTCCTTGCCGCTCACGCCGTGGCGGGTCGTGACGAAAAGATAGATCGCATAGAACCACACTCGCAGGGGCGTCCGCGTGTCCTGGAATACGGTTCCGGCTGTCGGATAGACGTGGTCGCCGCAGGATGAGCAGGAGAATGCCCGGCGATTTGTGAGCTTGTGGAAGGTGCCTTCGACGCCGCAGGCATGGCAGACGTGGCGCACCCCGTAACGGACTTCCATTATGTGATTTAGGCATGCCTGGTCATCGGGGAAACGGGCGAAGAACTCGCCGACCGTGAGCTTTCCAAGCTTCTGAAGTTGCGAGTCTTTCGACATGGCGACGTCTCGAATGTCGCCAATATAGGGCTTGAAAATACGTGTGTCAATGGGATAATCCCGAGGATTCGCATGTAACGGCGCGGAATAATTACTAAATGGCTGCATTGCTTCTGGTTCGGCCCGAAAGGCCGAAATTACGGCATAGAAGTCATGCACTTTGCGCAATGCCGCTTCGCCGCGGTTCTCTTGCCATCATTGATGATCTGATCGCCCGCTTTTCGCCACGGACTCATCCTGCCCCCGCCGAACTTCCAAACTCGTATTAACGATCGTGCGTACGTTGCGTTCTGTTGCGTTGCGTACGGGGTGTGTCATGGGGACTGCTCGGGATCACCGCCGATGTGCGGAAGAGTGCGTTGCGATGGCTCAGCGTGCTGAGGACGATAACGGCAAGGTGCTCTGGCTCACCTTGGCGTTGTCGTGGGTGCGGCTCTCTGAGCACGTCGCGCGCAGTTCATCGTGGCTGCAGCGCGATGTCGGGGAGATCCCCGCGGCTGCATCGGCGGATGCGGATTAGGCGGGCGGCTCCTGGCCGCGTCGTCGAACCGCATCTTCCGATGTCAGCACGCCAACAGGGCCGGCTCACCTGCCGTTATTAGCGAGCACCTGCTGGCACGGCGCGGTGATGCGCATCCGGTTGCGCTGCAGGCAGGCGAGGATCGCAAATACGTCGTCCTGATTTGTCGACAGCTCGGCTTGGCAGAACTTCACGACGTCGGGTCGGCAGGCGGCGCGCTCCGCTTCGTTGCCCATCTGTGGTGCCGCCGGTTGCGGCGGGAATTGTTGTGCGAGTGCCGTCTTCGCCCCGGCCGGCAGGAAAGCCGCGAGCAGGATAGCCTGCGTCAACATCGGCAAGCGGTGCATGATTCCGTCCCCCCTAATTCGGGCGCTTGGCGCGCCGCTGCTTGAGAAAGCCTGGCATACTTTTGCTTAACGCTGATCGGCTCTCTTGGTTCGTCGCGATCGTATTTTGCAACGCGGGACGAACCGTATCGGCGATAGGCACTTGGGCGCGAGACTTGCGCGCCGATGCCGCGCGGCGATACATGTGGCGGCGAGGGCGGTTAGCTCAGCTGGTAGAGCGTCTGCTTTACACGCAGGATGTCGGCGGTTCGAGTCCGTCACCGCCCACCAACCCTGTACGAAACTGGGCACTCCGGCAGCGCCGCTGCCGGAGTCCAGTACGCCATCCGCAAGGCTGGCGTGGGGGCCGCTAATTTTGATTTCCCGGTCGCCCACTTCGACGCGGCTAACCAAGTGCCGCATGTAGCCTTTGCGCATAGAGGCGTTCTCCTCGCGCAGCCGGGCGCGGGCAACGCTGGCAAACCGGGCGATGTTGCTCTTGGTCAGCAGATGGCGCGGCACCTCGCGGTGCTTCTCCAGCGCCGCGATCATGCGGAGCGCCTCTTCCCGTTCGCCTTCGATCTGCGCCAGTGAGCGGCGGAACATATCGGTATCGCTGACCGTGCCGTCCGCGAGGGCGGCGTAAAGGCGTTCGATCCGACCCTCGACCTCGCGCAGTTTCTTTCGCAGGTCCTTAGCCTTTGACGCATTGACCGTTGTCTTGTTGCGGGCGCGGTCAATCAGTCCGCGCAGCAACGCCTCCAGCCGGTCCGGGGCGAAGATGCGCTCCTCCAAGCTCTCCAAAACAATCCCGTCAAGAACGGGCATGGGGATACTGCGTCCCTTGCAGGACGTGGCGCCTTCGTTCACGCGGCTGTTGCAAGTGTAATAGCGATACCGCCCGCCTTTGCCGGTGCGGATCGTCATTCCTCCGCCGCAGTCGGCGCAGCGCGCCAGTCCCGTCAGCAGCGTCGGACCTGTGACGATGCGCGGCGCTACGCGCGTGGGACGCCGCGCTTCGAGCAGCTTCTGCACGCCCTCGAAAGTCTCGGCATCAACGATGACAGGCGTGGGAAACGACACCCATTCGCTCTTGTCCTTCTTACGGTTCAGCCGCACGTCCGTCCGGTTGAAATAGTGCGTTCCGGCATAGGCTTCGCACGTCAAAAGTTGATGGACCAGCCCGGAAGTCCATTTCCGGTCCTTGCGGCGGTAAGTCAGGCCCTTGCGGTTCAGGTGGTCCGCAATGGCGCGTATGCCTTTGCCGTTGCGGCAGAGAGTGAAGACCTCCTGCACGATTTCCGCTTCGATGGGGTTGATTTCCAGCTTCTTCTTTACGGCGTCGGCGCGCGTCTCGACGACGAACGCCTTGTAGCCGTAAGGCGCGGGCGAGCCGTTCCAGAATCCGAGCCGCGCATTTTCCTTCATCGCGCGCAGGACGTGCTTGGCCGTCTCGCGGCTCTGGTATTCATCGAACATCGAGCAGAGCTGGCGGAACATCTGCCCCGACGGGTCCGCCGAAACGGTTTGCGTGATCGAGATTAGCGCAACCCCGTTCTTTTCCAGTGAGCGGCGGTGCATCTCGAACTGAAAGGAGTCGCGGAAGAAGCGCGAGAAGCTATGCACGAGCACGGCCTCGAAAGGCCGGTCCGGTCGCGCGGCGTCGTCCATCATGCGCTGAAATTGCGGGCGGCGGTCGTCGGTCGCGGAAGCGCCCGGCTCAACATATTCTGCGACCACATTCCAGCCCCGATCCTTGCTCCAGCGCTCCAACTGGTTGCGCTGGTCCGGGATGGAGAGGTCTTTTTCCGCCTGCCGCGCTGTCGAGACCCGAAGGTAGAGAGCCACTTTCATGTGCGCACCTTTAGAAAACCGGCCACGAATCCTGCTACGTCCTCAGCAATTCCGCAATGAAGTCCGCGAGTTCGGACTCCAATAATTCCAATTCCCCTTCTGTCACCGGCAGCAGGTCCGGCAGATCGACAATGACCCTGTAACCATTTGTCTCCCGAGTCTTTTTGCCCGAATTCGCGGGCGCGCCGGGGCGGGCATCCTCTGCCATGCCCCCTGCGGGCGGAGAGTCCCGCCCGTACATTGCGCCGTGGATATCCTTGTCCATGACGCAAATTTGGATGTACGCCCCACAAGCTTTCCTCGCGCGAACCTCGCGCGTGGTTCCGGCGGCTGAGGCGGGGCCGTCAGGCGGCGGCCACCCTCATGGCGAGCTGGGTATTGGGCAGGGGACGTTGCAGGCGAAGGCTGGATTCCCCGCCACCCAGCCATTCGTTTTGTTCGGCGGGATCGATCAGAATGACGGGCATCGCCTTTTCATGCACCGGGCGCACGATGTCGTTGGCATCCGTAGTCAGAAATGAAAAGAGCTTCCAGTCGCGGTTTTCTCGCGCGCGACGTTTTTGCCCCGGCTGTTCGGCCAGGCGCTCACCGCGCCACTGACGCCATACGCCAGCGAAATAAGCCACTTCAACGTCGGGAACATAGAACCAGCTTGAATCACGCACCGGCTCCGCGAAAGCCGTGAAGGGGACAAGGCACCGATAGGCCGAATCAGTGATCCACTCCCTGTTCACGTCGCGCCACCAGCGGCTATTCAGATTGCGGATATTGGTGATCGGGGCGGATTGGCCCGGTATGGGCGGGAATCCCCAGCGCGCCATTCCTAGCTCAAGACCACCATCGGCGGCGTTCGTGACGATCGCCGCATCCTGATCTGGATAGATGTTGTCCTGTGGAGGAAAGTTATCGGTTGCCGAACTGGTCGTGAGTTTCCGGTTCAGGTTGGCTGCCAACTTTCTGATCTGACTGACAGAACCAAGATTTTCATAGCGATTACACATAATGCCCAAACGGCGCTGTGACGCGCTTTATCTTGACTCTTGTGTTCCCTTTTTGTTCTCATGACTGCATGAGCACAAATCATCATGCGAAAAGCCGAGACCATTGAAAAGCTTTACCTCGACTTCGACGGTTTCTTTGCCTCGGTCATGCAGCAGGCGATGCCGCATCTCCGTGGGCGGCCGGTTGGCGTTATTCCGTTCGAGACATCGGCCGCGAATTCAACCGTCGTCATTGCGTGCTCGAAAGAGGCCAAGGCCGCCGGCTGCAAAAACGTCATGCCGGTGCCGGAAGCCCGCGCCATCTGTCCCGACATCGTTCTCGTAACGCAGCGGCCCGACCTGTTCCGCCGCGCTCACAACGCGCTGCTCAATGAAATCGCCTGCGAGATTCCAATTGAGACAGTGAAGTCCATCGACGAGCTGGCCTGCAAGCTCGACCGGAACAACATCGCCGATCCGCTGGGACTGGCGAAAAAGATCAAGGACAGGATACGCGCGAACATCGGTGAGCAAATCACATGCTCGATAGGATTTGCCGCCAACCGCCTGCTGGCAAAAATTGCCTGCAAGATCGACAAGCCCAATGGCGTGACGGTCTGGCGACCGGAGGATATGCCGGAGCCGCTGTTCGTGTTGCCGCTCGACACCATTCCGGGCGTCGGGGCGCGGATGGAGGAACGCCTCAAGCTTGCGGGCATATGCACGATTCGCGACCTCTGGCACGCGCAGCCGAAACATTTGCGTGCCCTGTGGGGCAACGTGAATGGCGAGCGCATGTGGTACGCGTTGCACGGCTACGACATTCACGCCCAGCCGACGGCGCGGGGAATGTTCGGTCACGGACGGGTATTGCCGCCGAAATGGCGAAACGCCGAACATGGGGAGTCCTGTTCGCGCCTTTTGCTGACGAAGGCGGCAAGGCGCATGCGGCGGGACGGTTATTACGCCGACAAACTCAGCCTCTGGCTCGATATGCGCGACGGCGCATGGTACGGGCAGCGCGAGCTGCCCTCCGTTCAGGACGATCAAGCCTGTCTGAGCGCCCTTACGAGCTTATGGGTGAAGGCCCGCCCTGAAATCCCGCCCCGCGCCGAGATTATCAGGATCGGAGTGAACCTGAGCGATCTGTCATCGGCCAAGGAGCGGCAGCTCGATTTGTTTCTGAAGGACGACAGCACGCGCCGTAAACAAGAAATACTGACAAACGCCGTCGATGGATTGAACCGGAAATTCGGCAAGCGCGTGGTGACGCTGGGGCCATGGACGCCGCCGCCCGGCGGCTACGCCGGCGGCAAGATTTCCTACAACCGGATTCCTTCTGCGGAGGATTTCTGGTGACGTGGCAGGAAGACACATCGCTGAGGGATTTGGACGACAGTGTGATTATTGAATCGACCTGTATCAGGTGCCTGCACGTTTGGCTGCAAAGCCCTGTGCAGCTTCTGCTCAAGGTTAGCCATCGCGATGTACGCTTGGATGAAGTCGCCCGACATCTCGCGTGCCCGAAGTCCGGCTGCCGTCATGTCGGAGTAAGGCTGACACTCATCAACAACGAAGATACGAGCAGCTTCGTCGGGGGAATGCCCTAACCGGCACTGCGTTTCCGCAGTGCCGGTAGGTAGAGGGTTCAGCACCCCGGCGGACGGTGCTGAGCGCGCCGGATCGTTATCGCCCGGCAGATGATCTCAAGATTGAGCAGCGCGTCGCGGCGCTCGATCGAGCCCTTGAGGCTGCAATTCAGATCGTACCGAGCCCTGTGAAGCAGGCCCCGCAGTTGCATATCGGTGAGGTGTAGAAGTGCTGACAAAGTGTAGACCGTGGACATGGATTTTCTCCTCTGTTGTCCTCGCGGCCCCGACCATCAGGGCCGTCATGCGGTCCCAGAGGCAGAATCAGCAGCAGACGGCCCGCCATGGGCGGCGGGCGCGGAGAAGGACAGGAAGAGGAACAAAAATCGGCCACGCGGCTGCACAGGCAGCGCGTCCAGAACATCAGCGCATTGTGCAATGCGGGTTAAGAAGAAAGGCTCCCACAAGAGATCGAGATTGCAGAGCGAACCGGGGAGAAGCGGAGCGAGTCAGAAACCGACAGCAAAATAGATTTGCATGCGCTCGTACTCATCGTGTGAATTCAGTACGTAACGGCGCTTCGTTGTGCGTTGAATCACATTCGGTCTTTGTGAAGATTTAATACCGTATGTGTAGGATGGGAATTATTACGCGCAACGTGTGATTGTTTGATTATTTAAAGCGATATTTTGGTCGGTCATGAAGAAGTCTGACCCTGTTGAAATTGATTACAAGACTCTCGGCACGATCCCACTGGACGAGCTTAAGCAGGCTATCTGGGAAGATATCGAGGCGCTCAGAGAAGAGTTCGGCGTCTCATTCGTCACCGGCGTCAAACTTGTCGTTCCCGCTACCAACGAATTCGGCGACCCCCTCCAAATCCGGCGGCTTTCGACAGGAGCGCCGGTAAAGCGTCTCGACACGCATCACTATCACCCCGCCTGTCTCGATTACAAATTGTAGGGAGGCAGATGATGAAACAGCCCTGCTATCTCGGCCTCGAAGACGCCCGGCAGGTGTTGGCCGAGATGGGGGTGAAACTCTCGATGCGGCAAATGCAGCGCGCGGCGGAGCAGGATGCGCAGGGACGACGCAAGCTGCCGTTCTTCGTCGATCCCATCGAACACAAATTGAAAATCGAGAAGGACGATTTACTGAGCGCGTATTTCAAACGGCAAGTGGAAGCGCAGAAAAACCTGCGCCCAAACTAATCTGGAATAATTCTAAATGTTGCATTTACGCCCGGTTTTATTGCATGATTCGATATGGCGGATATCAGGAAAAGAAACGGCAGTAAGGGGATTACGTATCAGGTTCGATACCCAAGCAAGGCGGCAAAAACCGGCTACGCCTACAGGACATTTGATACCCTCAAGGAAGCGCGCGAATTCCGAGAGAGCGGCGAGACAAAGATAATCTCAACGCGCTCCGGCGGCGGGCATATCATCACCGTCGCCGACGGCCTCAATAAATGGCTGGAAGTTTGCGAGAAGGAAGGTCGCGATGGCCGCGATCCTGTCACGGCGTTCACGCTCAAAGGATACAAGTACCGCGCCCGCATCATCAGCGAGTACCCGTGGAACAAGACTCTCCATGAGTTGACCGCGCCCGACGTTATCGAATTCCGCTCATGGCTGCTGAAGAACTTCCCTCGCTCAATGGCCCATTTCGTCCTGTCGAGTTTCCACTCGATGATTCTGGAAATGGTCTTTCGCGGCGTCCTTTTGCATGACGTTGCGGCGCGCGTCTCGATCCGAGAGCGCTCCCGGTATGAGGAGCCCGTCACCATCCCATCCGAGAAAGAGG
>JBAUYV010000221.1:0-1665 GCA_049584975.1 Xanthobacteraceae bacterium
CCCAGGCTGTGTGAGAAGGGCTCTGCATCGGCGCCAGTCTTACCGCGATGTCGGTTTTGCGATCACGGAACGCCTCTCTGCGCGGAATCGACTCTCTGACCGCCCCAGACGCTCCCTGGGCGGCTGCTGGCATTGATTTGAATGCACAGCATGCCTCGGCTTAGGTCGCCAAGGCCTCCAACAGCCCGGCCACGCCGATGAGCGCCATCACGCGCTTCATGTTGTAGGCGAGCACATTGAGCGCCATCTCGGTTGCCACCTTCGGTAATCGTTTCGTGAGAAAGTGCGTTGCTCCCATCCAGTCCTTGATGGTGCCGAACGGGTGTTCCGCTGTCTGACGGCGCATCGTCATTTTTTCCGGATGATGATCGAGACGTGCCTGTACAGTCTCGAGTACGGCCTCGTGCTCCCATCGTGTGATCCGTCGCTCTTTTGCAGTGGTACAGCGATGTTTGATGGCGCAGCTTTGACAGGCATTGGTCCAGTATCGGCGTAGAACCATTCCATTCTCTTCGGTGGTGTAGTGATAGGCGAGCCTCTCTCCGGCGGGACAAACGTAAACGTCCTCTTCAGACACATAGCGAAAGTCCTGTTTGCCAAAACGTCCTTCCGCTTTTGCATTCGACGTCATCGGCTTTGGTAGCGTGACGGTGATCCCTGCCTCCTCGCAGGCGCGAATCTCCTCGCTCGCGTAGTAGCCGCGATCGGCCACAACATCGAGCGTCTCAACGCCCATCTCGGTTCGCGCCTGCTCCGCAATATTCGACAGTTGATGGCGGTCCGTGCCGACGTTCGTCACCTCGTGGGCCACAATGAGATGGTTCTTGGTATCGACCGCGGCTTGCACGTTGTAGCCGACGATCCCGGTGTCCTTGCCGCTCGTCGCCATCGAACGCGCATCAGGATCGGTCAGCGAGATTTGCTTGTCCTCGCTCTTCATCATCTCGGTACGGATCGCACCGAGCCGCGTGATCTCTTCCCTCAGCTTCCCGATTTTGTCCTTGAAGTGAACAATCCTTGCCTCCGGCACCGCATCACCACGGCGGTCGGCAGTCTCCAATTGCGCTATGTAGCGCGCGATGCTCTCGTCGATCCGCTCAAGACGCCGCTTCATCTTGGCCTCGGTGAAGTTCTTGTCGCGCCCATTGACAGCCTTGAATTTGGAACCATCGATGGCGACGCTCGGCACACTCAGCAAATCAAGCTCGCGGCACAGCGCCACGAAGGCACGGCAGACCTCACGAATCGCCTTGCCGTTGTCCTTGCGGAAATCCGCAATGGTCTTGAAGTCCGGCGCCAATTGTCCGGTCAGCCAGATCAGCTCGATATTACGCTGGCACTCACGCTCAAGCCGGCGGCTCGACGGAACGCGATTGAGATACCCGTAAATGTATATCTTGAGCAGCGTCGCCGGATGATAGCCAGGCCGCCCTTGTTCCAGCGGCACAACCCGACCAAAGCCAAGCTTGCCAAGGTCAAGACCTTCAACGAAAGCGTCAACCGCGCGAACCGGATTGTCCTCGGCCACGTAGTCGTCAAGCATGGGTGGGAAAAATGTGCTTTGGCTCCGGTCAATCCCCTCCACAAAGCCCGACATCCGTCGCTCCCGCCCGCCGATTCAAACAAAAGAATCATACCACCCGTGCGACTTTTCACACAGCCTGG
>JBAUYV010000222.1:0-14370 GCA_049584975.1 Xanthobacteraceae bacterium
GGTGGGAGCACATCAATCTCACCGGCGATTACGTCTGGTCGGCCGCCGACGAGGCGACGGAAAACCGTGACGGATTGAGGTCCCTCCGGCCCGCGCCCGACCCAGCATTGCTGGCGGCGTGAGTTCCTGCTTTGTCCGCTTATGCGTATTGGAGAAGCGTTTCGTTACTTCTGGCCATACTGTTAACCTGGTCGTCGCCTTCGCCGATCAGCTTGCGGATCGTCGCGCGCAGGCCCTTAACCGGGTCTTCGCTATTGCTCGGGTCAAATTCTTCCGCCTCGGTCGCGGCCATCCTGATATCCAACAGCGACGGATCGCGCCCCTCGCGCTTTGCGGCTTTCAGCTCGGGTTTAGTCAGGCCCGCCCACAGCGCTTGCGCCGACAGCGGAAAAAACGGGTTGTTGTCGCCCTCGACCGGGATCATCGCTTCGACCAGCGCGCAGACATGCTCGAAACAAAGCGGGTGATCGGGATCAAGCTCGCGCGCTTTTAACAGGTTCACGCGGTCGCTGCGCAGATCGGGATAGATATTGACCAGCTCGTTAAACGGATTGCCAACCAGCGCCGGCCCTTTGGTCTTGCGATAGGGCAGCGCGATTGCCGCCGCCTCAAGGCGCGTGTCCTGAAACACCAGACTGGTGCCCTCGCACATCAGCGCATTGGGAATGATCAGCCCGGTATCCTTGCCGACCCGGTTGCGGCCAATGATCAAAACCGGATCGAGCCAGGGCAGCCAGATTTCAGCGCCAGGCGAGCCGTCAGGGTTCCGGTAGCGGCCGCAATACATTCCGCTCGGCTTGCCGCCGCCAATGATGTTCTCAGCCCGCGCAGGAAATCGCGGCGGCGTGTTGATGCCGGCCGCCGTACCCGCGCGCAGCGCGTCGCGGTGCCGCCGGAAATCGTCGCGGGCTCGCGCAGGAAATCGCAGCGGCGTGTTGCTGCCGGCCGCTGTCCCCGCTCGCAGCGCGTCGCGATGCTGGCGAAAATCGTCGCGGTTACTCACAGCTCACCTTTTTGTACGATTGATCGCGGCGTGCGCGGCGGCCGGCGAGGCAGGCCCCGCCATCGGCATCCCGTCCACCGTAGACGGATGAGGAAGCGCCGCGCTCGACGGCTGGCGCACAATCAGCACGATCCCGACGCCGGCGGCGGCGATCACAGCAAATAGCAAATCGACTAGCATCACAGCGCCCCGAGCTTCGCGTAGATCAGCAAGGCGACGCAGCCGATCACCAAGGCGCATCGCCAGAATACTGCCATGAGGTCAAAGGTCAGACGTTCGGCGCGCACCGTGCCGACGATCCCGACCACGAGATAAAGCAGCGCAAGCGCGGCGATCCCGGCCGTCGGCTCAGCGCCGAAAACCGGGAACCCATGCGCCGCGAAAACAATACAGGCGACCAGCGCCCCAACTGCGCCGACCACCCGCACCCGGTTTTTGTTCTGCAACGGCACCGCGCGCCAACGGCTCGATAGCCGCCACAGCCAGGCGAGCAGCCGAAACAAGCTCCCCAACAAAACGAAGGGGAGCGAAAGCAGCTCCCCAATCGCCCGGCCGAGACTATTCTCCGGCACAGCTTTTTTACTCTTCCAGAAGCGCCGCAAAAACGGCAGCGGAAAACCCGGCGGCAACGGCAACCCCGGCAGTAAGACCCGGCCGATACCGCCCGACCCGCTGCGGCGCGGGCGGCGTCACATCGCGCACGGCAGGCACCGACGCCGACGAGGCGCGCACCGCCGGCAGATTTTTGCCGGTCACCGGGGCGGGCAAGGCCGCGACCGGACGAGGCGCGGGCAACTGCGCTTGCTGCGCCAACTGTTTCGCGCGCCGGATCACGCCGGCCACTTCCTCGTAAGACCGACGGCTATCGTTGTACGCCTCGATTGTCTTTAGCTGCGGCGCGCGTTCCTTAATCGCCTGCAACAGCCAATGTTTCGCGCAGTCGATTTGCGACACTCGCACGTAATTGGCCGCGCCCACGAGGCACCGCGCCCCGTTCTCCGCCTTGTACGTGTCGCGCGTCCAGTTGAGGCCGTTGTGAAAAAAGTCCTCGATCAAGTCCAGAGTGGCAACCGATTCCGGAACCGCCAGTTGCGCCATTTCGCGGCGGCAGTTGTTAACAAACGCAAACGTCATGACCTCTCTCCTTTACATTAAGAATGTTGACCGGCGAGCGCCGGGCCGAATACGAAGTCGCGGCCGAGGCCCTCGCAAATCCACTCACTCACTTCCGCCAGCACCACCGACGAGAAGCCGATCAGGCAGCCCAGGAAATCCAACTGCCCGGCAATCAACCAGATCGCATTGCCCAGAACGCCGGTTAACAAGGCCGCAAGCGGCCACAGCACCGGCGCGGCGACCGCCCCGGCGTTGTACAAGCGCGCGCGTCGGTAAAAGAGCACCGTGCCGACGAGCTGGAACACCAGCAGCACCAGCAGAGCAACGACCGCCTGCACGAAGCCCGAAGCGAGCTGGCCCGCGGTGAACGAACGCGGATGTAGCCCTTGGAGGTGCGCCTGCGCCATCAGCAGATCAGCCGGGTGAAACACGGTTTGCACCGCGAACGGAAACAGCGACCAACCGAGCGCCACGCCGATCACGATCACCCACCCCATCGGACGCCAGCGCCCGTTTTCGTCATAAAGATTGCGCGAGTACCCGACGAGCAGCTCGGCCGTGTACCGCGCAAAGTTGTCACCCATGCTGTCCTCCTCTTACAAAAGCCCGACCGTAGAAAAGAACCGCGCCGCAGAGCTGACCGACAATCAGCGCCGCGAGCGCAAACACGGCCGCCACAAAGCCCAAAACGAGCTGTTGCGCCGTGAATAGATGCGGCTGCGGCAACCCGAGCAGCGCCGCTTGACAGCGGATCACATCCGAGGGGTGAAAAACGGTCGCAATCGCGATCGGAAACAGCCACCAGCCGAGCGCGCCGCCGATCATCAGAAGCCAGCCGGACGCACGCCAGCGCCCGTCTTCACTAATCAAATTGCGGTAACACGCCACCCACACGCCCGCCGCACAGACACCAGCTTGCTCCGAAAACGTCACTGCTTTTGCCTCCCTAAAGAAAATGGCAAATCCGCCACGCCCCAACGCACGCATCGTCATCGCCCGCCGGCGGAGGGGGCGGCGGCGACGGCCCCACCGGCGGTAATTCAGTTGTCGGAGTAGTCGGTGATTTGATCGGAGCCGGTGAAGGATCGACAGGAACCAGCGTCGGCATCTGTGCGATCGGTGGCTGAGGATCCGGCGCAGGCCGCGCGATCGGCGGAATAGGTTGAGGCTCCGGCTCCGGTTCCGGCGGCACAGGTTCCGTGACGATCGGCGGCCACGGTGCCGGCGCAGGCATCGCAATCGGCATCTCCGGCGGCTGCACCGCGCCGATGTACGGCCATCCCGCGCACCCCGAGAGCAGCGCAACAGCGGCGCAAACAGCAGCGCCGCGCGCCGCGCGCCCTACCAGACCTGGCCGCCCGTCAGTCTTTTCGATTGCCTCAGAAGCCAACGCGCTCGGATCAACCGCCGGCACCAGCGGCAATTCGGTCGGCACCCACGGCACCCCTTCGATTCGCCGACTCGGCATCTTATCGGCCCTGGCTGGTGATACTCCCCAGCAACAATGCCAGCTTTTGCTGGTGATACTCCCCAGCTAATTCGCAGCCCTGCTATGCTGAAATCGTTCCTACCCGGCTCAAGACAGACCGCGCCAACATGCCTCTTGAACGCCGTCCAACGACCTGCTAACTCCTAAGCCGTTGATTAACCGTTGTAGGCCGCAGGGAAAGTACCAACTACCCCCGTGGTGCGCTTCCGGGTGATGAAGGCATGGCAATCTATGGCACGTAGGGACTACCACGATTCCGATTACATCTGTCCTAAGCGTGCGTACCGCAAGCCGGTCACGACCTACCTAGAGCCAGACACAGCCAAACGCGTAAACCAAACGGCCGCACAGCTTGGCGTCACCCGCCAAGACGCACTCGAACAACTTTGCGAAGGCTTCGCCAATCCGCCCACTGACGCCGCTGCCAAACAGCCCGTCGTCCTTTGGCTTGATGCCAAAGATATTGCCTCGACCGCCGCAGGCCCCAACAACAACGGCTGCCCGCCAGTTGTTCTCGCGCTCGATCCCGAGCTTGTTCAAACCGCGCGCGATATCTGCGAAAGACGGCACACCACCCTCGAAGAAACGATCAACTATTTCCTTCGAGGCGAAGTCGCGCGCAAGCCCCGGCACGGCTAAAACGCGCCTCGCCACTAAACCCGCCCTTTGTTCGACGCCGCCCGGCAGGGGCGAGCCGTCGAATTTCCTCGGGACGCCCTTCGTCCCGACGCGATCCGCGCAGCAGAGAGCGAGCGCGGCGTCAAACCCTCGCGCAGCGACCGCGAGCGCGGCGCGGAGCCACGCACAGGCGCGGCAGCGCCGAGCATGGCGAGCGGGGTTGACGACGGGCGACCCTCTGCTACCGAAACTTGTCTCGACCTACGCCTAGCAGCGTTGCCCGATTCTTGAGCAGACGGGTGCAGGCCCCGGCGGCGGCCGTCACTCACCGGGTTTTCCGCCCACCTGTCCCCGGATTTTGGGGATAGCCGTTCTCTATATATGGTAGCCCGGCGAGGCTTCGACCGGCCAAGTAAAGCCCCGGCCGGCAAGTATTCGCCGCCCGCCCGGAGACCCCAAAAACCAAGTCAAAATGCAGCATCCGTCCGACATATACTTTGACATAGGATTATGTGCCTAATGGCAACTTGAATTTGCTTTACATAATACACGCTATGCGACTTTGTCCGCGAGCGCGGCCGGCGCGGGAGTCACGAGATATTGATTAGGCCAAAGCAGCGAATAGACAACCCCGCCGTGCAACATCCCGCGCAGCAGCCAGAAGCGCATACGCTCGGCGCGCGGCGTAGCGAGACACGCCCTCAGCAAACATGCCCCGAGTTTAACCGACGCCATGACCGCGATACGCAGCCGCCTACCCATGCCGCCCCCATCCGCCATCAACACCTTTGCGTGCGTTTGCCCGAACCTAAAGCGCCGCCGCAGGAGCCACGCCAGACTTGCGCGCTCGGCCGCCACAGCTTCGGTAACAAGAGCGTTTGCGGCGTAGTCGATTTTTCCTCCCGCGCGATGAACCCCCGAAAAAAAGATCGTGTCCTCACCGCCCGAGCGCCCGAGATCGAGGCGAAACCGTCGCCCATTCAACGCGGGAGCCGTGCGCCGAAAAAGCACATTGCCCGCGTACCCGGTTATTATCTCGCCAGCCACCCACACCGGCCTTGTTGAGTGAAAATCGCCCTTGCGCAGCCAGCCGGGGCAGTCTGCGCGATAGACAGCCTGCACCGGCCCCAACACCACATCCGCGTTGCTGATTTCCAAGGTGCCGACAAGCGCAGCCAACCATTCGGCACTGGCAACCTCATCATCATCAATGAACGCGACGAGCGGAGCCGTGGCGGCATCGAGACACGCGTTACGTGCCCCTGAAATGTTGCGCCCGGGAGCGTGAAGGTAAGTTACTGACAACGAGCAGTCGCGCGCAGTTTCTTCTACAATATCCAGCGCGCTTGCGGTTTCGTCATTGTCGGCAACGATGACGCGAATAATCCAAGTTGGCTTTATGGCCAGTAGAGAGATTGAGTGCAATGTCTCTGCCACATGCGCGCGGCGAAACGTGCAAATACAGATATCGATTCTCAGGGCATCATCAACCATATTATTGCGATAGCATTGGCCTTTATCGCAGTCTAGCGCATCTTGTCTCAGTCTAGAAATGATCCAGACGCGAGTTGCATTAATCAAGAATTATGCACCAAAATTAGAGGATTGAAACAATTGGGCTTTTTTGGTGCAGAATCTAGGTGCATATTGAAGGCATGAAATACGGTTACGCAAGGGTATCGCCGGGCGGCAAGAGCGAGAGCGTTGACGCCCAAACGCAGCAACTGACCAGGGCCGGATGCAAGAAGGTGTTCCGCGACGTGCATGTCAGCGGAGCCAAGACCGACCGGGCGCAGCTTCGCCGATTGCTCGATCAGCTTGAGGCCGATGACGTGCTGATGGTGACGCGGCTCGACCGGCTGGCGCGATCCACCCGCGACCTGTTGAACATTCTCGCCACCATCACCGGCAAGAAGGCCGGTTTCAAATCGCTTGGCGACACATGGGCCGACACCACAACATCGCACGGACGGCTGATATTGACCGTGCTGGGGGGCCTCGCTGAATTCGAGCGTGATCTAATCCGGGCGCGCACGGGAGAAGGCCGCGAACGGGCCAAGGCGCGAGGCGTGAAGATGGGGCGCAAGCCGAAACTCACCCCTCACCAGCAAGCGGAGGCGATCAAGCGCCGCGACGTGGACGGCGAGCCGATGCGGGACATCGCCAAAAGCTTTAATGTCTCACACAGCACGATTTCGCGGCTCCAGTTATGACCTCACCAGACCATCTCGGCCCCACCCCGCCGCCTCAAGACCCGACAACGGCATCACCATGGATGCCGCTTTGGCGGATAATCGAACAGATCGCATCTGCAATAGGAGATCGCCGAGAAGCGGAGCACTATGCAAAAACACGCCTGTACATTCGGCAGGCAGCGGCTGAAGGACGATTACGAATCCGTGGGAGACACGAGATCGAAGTCGCGGGCCAAGAACGAACCAATTTTAGCGAAATATATACTGAAATTCCATCAGCCTATTGGAAACATTCGGTCATTAATGTTTTGGCTACGGGTGCTGCATTTGAAGCCGACCGCCACACCGATCCGGAGAAGACACCATATGCCTGGGGGCCAAAGGGGCTTTACGAGCCTAACTGCTATACGGGATTACAGCTCAACTCGGATGATGTTTCGCAGCTAATTGGCGATGCAAGAGGTACAGGCCTTTTAGCCGATGCACAGATACCGGAAGAAGAGGACTGGATTGCCGCAGACAGCGCGGTTGCCCTGCTTGGCCTAGGCTACGGCGTCGCTAGACCAACCATTTGCAAACGCGCACATGCCGGACTAATAAAGGCGCGAGCACAGCGATTTATCCGCAATGGCCAGTCGGCGGATAACGTCGAGATTCCCCGTGAATTTTGGTGGGCGGGAGGCGGGGCTGCGCTTACCCAAAATTGGGCAACTGGCGACTTCGACACATGGATCGATCAGGTTCACTTGGAAGCTTTTGGCGTTACATTCCGGCGTGCTGATATCGAGCCGTTAAAATCCCCGCCGAAGGAAAGCGCAGGAGGTGCGGTTATGGCGAGTGCAACATCTGCGACAATATTTATCGGCCATGGGAAATCGCTTGTTTGGCGTGAGCTGAAAGACTTCCTTATGGAACGTCTTCATCTTAAGGTAGACGAATTTAATAGTGTCTCTGCTGCGGGCATCCCTACGGCTAACCGCTTAGCTGAAATGCTGGATGCCGCCGCTTTTGCCTTTCTAATCATGACCGCAGAGGACGAGCAGGCAAATGGCAAGCTATATGCCCGCCTTAACGTCGTGCATGAGACCGGGCTTTTTCAGGGGCGGCTTGGTTTCAATAAGGCGATCATACTTCTCGAAGAAGGATGCGAGGAGTTTTCCAACATCCATGGCTTAGGTCAAATTCGGTTTCCTAAGACGAATATCAGCGCCAAGTTCGAAGCAATGCGAGTTGTTCTTGAACGCGAAGGAGTTATTTCTACACCCAGCCGCCGGCGAAAATGGGTATAGGCCACCATGCGCGCCCCACCGGACACCCTCACCTTAGGCGAAACGCTCTTCGAGCAGGCCTGTGCCGCCACGGGTATCCGCTATCGCCGCTTTCGTGTCGCGAAAGTCGCTGGCCACAAGCGGCCCGACTATAAGGTGAATATTCCGGATTGCGGGGCGATAGTCGAAGTAAAGGAGCTTGTGCCAAACGCGCAAGAGCGCCGGGCCGCCGCCGAGCTTGCAGCCGGTCGAATGGTCGGAGGGACCCAGACGCCGGGGGCGCGCCTCAGACGGCCTATTCGCTCAGCCAACGAGCAGCTCCAACAGGCATCGCTCCGAGGCATTCCGGCCGCCGTCGCGATCTTCGACACCATGTTTTCGCTCTCCTACACGGACCCCTACAATGTCAAGGTGGCGATGTACGGTTTAGATGCCATTATTATGGCTTTGCCAGACGCCGGTGCGCCTTATCGAATTGGCATGAAGAGCGCAGGCAAAGAAGTTCTGACCGAAAAGCACAATACGTCCATTAGCGCCGTTGTCATTATTCGCGGGTTTCCACCGAGCTTTGACCGCGTGCCTCTTCTTTTTGTCTATCATAACCACTTCGCGAGAGTCCCTCTCGATCCGGCCCGTCTTCGCAGCCATGTTTGCGAGCAGTTTGCGTTGGGGCGAGCTGACGACGGGGCAACGGGATGGGTTGCGATCTAAGCAGTTTTACCGGGCGCTCCCCGCAACGCTGCATTGCAAAAGGTAGAGAGCTTTCGCAAGCGCGGCACCCGGTACGTGTATCCGATCAAGGACATTATCACATATAGAAACGCCAGGCGGAAGGGAGGTGACGCACCCGGCGGCGACGCCCCCGATTCCATAGCTCCCATTACTCCCCGTCTTTGATGTCCGCCTGCCGCCGGCAGGTCAGGCCGGTGCCGAAGGAGGGCTTCAATCCTCGGCCTAGCAAGGCTAGCATCGCCCGATCTCTGGACCACACGGGGCCCCATGTCGATCGAAACGCGCTTCGATATTCCCTTTATCGCCGCCATGGCTTTGCGCGAGAAGCAGATACAGCAGAATTATCGGCCAATCATCGCCGTGCATAAGTGGTTCGCGCGCCGCCCCGGCACGCTGTTTCGCGGTCTGGCGTTGGCGGAATTCGGGACGAAGCCGCTGCGCGATATTTTTTTCAGCGCCAATAATTTTCCCGGCAAACGTGTTTGCGATCCGTTCATGGGCGGCGGAACGCCGCTGCTTGAAGCAAACCGTATCGCCTGCGACGTGCTCGGTTTCGACATCAATCCCATGGCGACCTGGATCGTGCGCGAGGAGATCGAACATCTCGACCTCGGCGCTTACCGATCGACCGCCGACACGCTTCTTGCCGCGCTCACTGATAACATCGGCAAGCTCTATCGCACCGCCTGCCCCCACTATGGCGACGCCGACGTGCCGGTGAAATATGCTCTATGGGTGAAGGCGATCGACTGCGCCAAATGCGGCAAGAACGTCGATCTTTTCCCCGGCTACCTCATTGCCGCCGACACCCGCCATCCTCTCAACGTGCTGGCCTGCCACGACTGCGGCGAGCTGAATGAGGTTGCCGACCTCAAGCAACCCGGCAAATGCCGAAGCTGCCGCAGCAAGCTCATCGTCGAGGGCCCGGCCAAGCGCAATCGCTGTGCCTGCCGTCATTGCGGCCACATCAATCGCTATCCCGACGGCAAGGCCCCGCTGCGGCATCGCTTGTTCGCGATCGAGTATTACAATCCGCATCGCAAGGCGCAGCACGCCGGCCGCTTCTTCAAAAAGCCTGATGCGAAAGACCTGGCCCGCGTTGCCGACGCCGAAGCGCGCTGGAAGAAGACGAAGGCGCGCTTCGTCCCGAGCATGCAAATTTTCGCCGGCGACGAGACCGACCGGCTGCATCGCTGGGGCTATCGCCGCTATCGCGAGATGTTCAACGATCGCCAGTTGCTCGGCCTTGAGCGCAGTTGCCAGATCATCGCCGGCATCAATGACGAGCGCGTGCGTCATGCGCTTGCGACCAATCTTTCCGACTTGCTGCGCTATCAAAATATGCTGTGCCGCTACGACACCATGGCGCTCAAGTCGCTCGATATCTTTTCGGTTCACGGCTTCCCGGTCGGTCTCGTGCAATGCGAGTCCAATTTGCTCGGCATCACCAACGGCAACGGGACAAGCGTCGGCTCCGGCGGCTGGACCAACATCATCGAGAAATACGCCAAGGCGAAACGCTACTGCGAAGCGCCATTCGAGGTGCGCCAGGTCGGCACGCGCAAGACCGTCGTTCCGATCAAGGGCGAGTGGATCGGTGAACACATGCCGCAGGAACGGACCCGCGACGTTGCCATTCACTGCGCCAGCTCGACGACCGCCGCGATCCCGGCGGGGAGCCTCGATGCCGTTTTCACGGACCCGCCGTATTTCGGAAATGTCCAGTATGGCGAGCTGATGGACTTCTGTTACGCCTGGCTGCGCCAGCTCGTTGGCCAGGAAGCCGAAGGGTTCGATCGGGCGAGCACCCGCTCGCCGGCAGAGCTGACCGGCAACGTGACCGAGGAACGCGGTCTTGCGGAATTCGCAACCGGACTCGCGGCTGTCTACGCCAACGTTGCCCGCGCGCTGAAGCCGGGGGCCCCCCTCGCCTTCACCTTCCACCACAACAAGCTTGCGGCCTATCAGGCGATCGGCGTCTCGATCCTGGACGCCGGGCTCACCTGCACGAAGGCGATCCCTTGCCCGGCCGAGATGGGAGGCTCGATCCACATTCACGGCACCGGTTCCTCGATCGTGGATACAGTTTTCGTGTGCCGCGATCTTGCCGAGCATCAGCAGGCGATCCCCTTCAACCACCTCGAAGCCGTGATCCGCGTCGAGCTGTCCCAGCTCGAAACCGCCGGCATGAGGCCGACGCACGGGGATATCCGCTGCATCACCTACGGACACCTCACCCGCCTCGCAATCCTCACGCTCTATCCCGAATGGGACGACGAAGCCGCCATGCCGGAGAAGCTGTCACTCTTTGGCCGCGTGATGGAAGGGCTTGGGGACCACGCGCGGCTCATCACGCGCCTCGTCGGCACCCCTGCGGCCCCGTCCGCCAAAACCAAGAAGCGCCAACAGCCGGAGATCGCCCCGTATGCAGCAGCCGTTTGAAGTTCCGTTCGTCGATGTCGAGACCCACATCGAGAGCTATGTCGATTCCGTCTTTGCGTCGCTCCGATCGGAATTTCTCACGCTGCCCAAGGGCGAGGGGTTCGTCGAATACCCCACTTTCGAGACCGGCTATGAGGTGCTGAAACGCGCGACCGCTGATTACCGGCAGTTCGAGCCCGAGGCGATCTTCACTGTTGTCTGCGCCACACCGATCGCCTTCATCGTGCTGCGCACCATGCTCGGCTTCACCCCGCCCGAATGGGCGTATGTCACGACTGAGCATACCAATGTTGAGGTGCCGCAAGGGGCCGCGCGCACGCTCGACCGCACCATTCGCCTCAATCCGACAAGGCCGCTCCCGGCCGCCGGCGGCGTCACCGAGCAGCGGATGCGGGCGATGATCGCTACGGCGTGCCGGCTCCTGACGGAAGGACCACCCGAGACGCCGGGGCTGCTGCACCGGCTCGACAAGGCAGATACCCGCCACGGGCTCCCGAGCATCCAGCCGCTCGCCGACCTCGGGGTGCCCTATGCCATGGTGCTCTATGAGCGGTTCCTCGGTCGGCCTTTTGCGGGGCACCGGGATTCGGTGTCTGAGCTGGTCGGCGATGTCGTGGAGGCGGCCATCGAGGCGGTGCTTGTGGCCGGCAAGATCAGCTTCCGTAAGACCAAGCGCGCGGAACGGGTGACGGGATTCGACCAGGCCCCCGACTTCATCGTGCCGAGCGAGTTCAATCCGAAGATCGTCATCGAGGCGAAGCTCACCGAGGATGACGGCACGGCGCGGGACAAGGTGACGCGCGTTCAGCATCTCGGCGCGCTCAGCATGAGGGGCAAGCAGGCGCACGAAGACCCCCATTTCGAGGTGATCGCGTGCATCGCCGGCCGTGGCTTCAAGGTCCGCCGCGAGGACATGAAGAAGCTGCTGATTGCCACGCGCGGCAAGGTGTTCACGCTGGAGACCATCACGCACATGGTTGAGCACTCGCGCCTCAAAGAATTCACGACTGGCTAAGGGAAGACGACGCCATGGCCAGCTCCATCAGCATCGAGAAAATTGACGCCAGCCTTATCGGCATCGGCAGCCTCATCAAGTCGTCGCGTTTCACGATCCCGATCTATCAGCGGCCGTATTCGTGGACTGATTCCCAGATCGACGATCTTTACCGCGACCTCAACGACGCCATTACCGGTGACGCGCCAGACTATTTTCTCGGCACGTTAGTGACGACCCGCAATCCCGAAGAAGGGCGCCTCACCATCATCGACGGGCAGCAGCGCCTTGTCACCGTGAGCGTGCTCATCGCCGCGATCCGCGATCATTTCCTACTCGACGGCCAGCACGACCGCGCCCAGGACATCGAGCGTGAATATCTATTCAAGCGCGACATCCGCACCCAGGAGCTGACGCCGCATATCTACCTCACGGCCGAGGACCGCGATTTTTTCGTCGAGACGGTGGCGAAGGGACCGCCGCCGGCACCAGAAACACGGGGCGCGCAAGCGAATTCGCCCGCTCAACAGCGGCTGCATCGCGCGACCGAGATCGCGGCAACGTTCGTGACTAACCTGCTTTCGATGACGCAAAAGGGGGACGAGCGCCTTCTCGACCTCATCGACTTCCTGACCGAGAAGGCGAAGCTGGTTTCGGTTTCCGTGGGCTCGGAAAGCAGCGCCTTCGTCATCTTCGAGGTGCTGAACGATCGCGGCCTAGACCTGTCCATCACCGATCTTCTCAAAAACTACGTCTTCCGCACGGCGGCCAACCGGGTCGAGGAAGCGCAGGCCGCATGGACGCAGATGACGACGATCATCAGCGAGGTGGCATCCGAACCCGAGCTGAAAAACTTCGTCCGGCATTGCTGGACCGCGACGCACGGGATGACGCGCGAGCGCGAGCTTTACGACGCCATCAAAAAAGTCATCAGCAGCAAGACTAAAGCCGTCGAATTCGCCAAAGCGCTTGCCAAGGCATCGGCCTTCTACGCGGGCCTCAGCAATCCGGCGAGCGACCAGTGGGACGACTATCAGCCTATCGTCCGTCAGTCGATCGAAGTGCTCGACCAGCTCGGCGTCACCCAGCTCCGCCCGCTCGTGCTGGCGATCTTCCAACACTTTTCCCCCGACGAAATCGCCAAGACGCTGCCGGCGATCGTCGCCTGGTCTGTGCGGTTCCTCATCTGCGGTTCCGGCGGGAGCGGGACGTTGGAGACCGCCTACGCTGATCGCGCAAAGGACGTGTCCGGCGGAAAGATCAAGACCGCTGCCACGCTCTGGGACGCGATGAAGGGGATCGTGCCCGACGACATCACCTTCAAGAGCAAATTCGCAACCGCCACGGTGTCGAAGGCGGACCTCGCCAAATACTATCTGCGCGTTCTCGAACAGCAGTCGAAATCGGCCGATGACGAGACGATCGTCAACCCCGACCAGGGCAAGGTCAATCTGGAGCACGTCCTGCCGAGAAACCCGACCGAGGGATGGAAGCATATTCCGATGGAGCAGACTCCCGCCCTCATCAAACGCCTCGGCAATCTGACGCTGCTGGCGACCCGGCTCAATTCGAAGGCGGCGAACGCGGCCTTTGACGAGAAGAAGAAGCACTTCGCGAAATCCGCCATCGCCATGACGAAAGACCTGTGCGCCGTTTCAGACTGGACGCCGCAGGCGATCGCGACGAGGCAAGACGCCATGGCGGACCTTGCCGTGAAAGCGTGGCCGAGCAAACCCAAGTGAGCGGCCCCTTAAGCAATTCCCGAGGCATTCGCGCGCTTTGTGCTCGGGGATATAGCTTCCGCCGACTGGAAATTTGAGCCTCCAAAAACACAGTAAATCGACGTTCGAACCGGCACCCGACCATTGCAAAAGGTAAAGGTTTTGCAAGATGCCTTAGGAGCGCAGCCTCATACGTGCCGATGATTGATCTGCCGGGGGAAGCCATGAAAACCAGCACCGCGCCGCCATTGACCAAACGTGAGCTTTGCCGCCGTTCGGTGCTGCTCTGCATCCTGTTCCTCAGAAACCTTGCCTATTACCGCACCGGACAAGGCCAGCAGGCAAGACACCTGCTTGATCCTTCCGAGCCGACCGTGAATTTCTGGCGGCAGGCTAACAGCAATTTCATTGACATCTGCGTACTGGACTGGTGCAAGCTATTCGCCGACAAGCGCGCCATACATCATTGGCGGAAAATTGTTTCTGATCCTGCGAAATTCGAGGGTGATTTACTGGCACACCTCAAGCTCGCTCCCGATGAGTTCCAGCAGCTCGTCGACGATGCAACCAGCCGGCTGATGCATCTGCAATTTGTCGAGAGCGAATCGACTTTCGCCTATTTCCAGGCGGCCCGCGCCTATCTGGAGGCCTGGGGCAAGCCGGTGGCGTTCTACAGCGACAAGCACGGGGTGTTCCGGGTCAATCATCCGGGGGCGCTGGGCGGCAGAGCCTGCCCCTGCGAAGGCGGGGGGCATGACTCAGTTTGGCCGGGCCCTGCATGCGCTGAACATC
>JBAUYV010000223.1:0-4340 GCA_049584975.1 Xanthobacteraceae bacterium
GCTCACGTCAACCCGAGCGACGAAGGCGAAGGCTTTGATGCGCTCGGCAAGGGCATCGAGGAAGGCCGGCCCACGCCCGACGCGCGCTACGTCTCCAAGGGGCTCACGCGCTCGCGCACCGACCGCCTCAAGGTGATGCACGGCGGCGGCGACCTAAGTGAAGGCCGCCGCGCATCTTCTCCCTCTCCCCAGGGGGGAGAGGGTCGGGGTGAGGGGGCACCGACCTCGAAAGTAACTTCCTTCGCTTCCGCGGCCGCGCGCGCCGAAGTCCACGGCAGTGCGGCGCTGAAAGCCGCGCCCTCCCCGGCGCTGGAGCAAATGCCACAGCTCGACGCCCGCGCCCACGCCAAGGCGCTCGCCGCCGAACGCCGCGCCCAAGCGCGCGCCAAAGGCTACGAAGGCGAGGCCTGCGGCAATTGCGGGAATTTCACGCTCGTGCGCAACGGCACGTGCATGAAGTGCGACACGTGCGGGTCCACGACGGGGTGTTCGTGACAAATCTGATACAACAAACTCGAGGGGACGCGAAGCGCCGCCCCTTTTTCTAGCGCAACTTGAAATTGAGGGGCCGTCGGAGTACGACAACCAAACTCCGGATGAGGCCTTGCAATGGCAGAAAAAACACAGGAGCCGCCAGACTACTCACAATGGCTCATTGAAATACTGCCCCGGCATCAACGACTTACTGCAGGCGCCCAATCTCTTCTTGAAAATATGCTCAAGAAGGAGCGCATTGATTTCCTGAGCGTCACTGGTCGCACAAAGACCACTGAGGGTGCTCTTGAGAAGATTAGGCGCAAGGAGTACCGCAGTCCGGAACAACAACTTACCGATCTTTCTGGCATACGAGTCATAACCTATCTAGAAGAGCAAGTAGACCAAATTTCCGAAGTGATACGGGAACTTTTCGATATAGACGAAAAGAATAGCCTCGATCGCACTGAGATATTGGGAGACGACCGCGTCGGCTACCGTTCGACTCACTTTGTTTGCACGCTTGGGAAGAAAAGGGCCGAATTACCCGAATACGAAGCAATAGGAAGCCTAAAATTCGAAGTTCAGGTGCGCACCGTACTCCAACACGCTTGGGCCGAACTAGCCCATGATCGTTCTTTTAAGTTTGGAGCCGCCCTTCCCACCAAAATCCAACGCAAGCTCAATCTTTATTCTGGAATGCTATAAATTGTTGATAGCGCCTTTGACGATATCTCCAAAGAGATCGACGCTTACAGCAAAAACCTAAATAAGAAGAGTATAAAACAGATCGCAGAAGTTGAGATTAGCGATTTGTCTCTTAGCAGATTTGTGGAGGAAATCGCGGAGCGAGAGGGATTCAACATCAGCAAAATGCCAATCAGCAGTAATCTAATATCGGAAATGAGGAATTTTGGGATAACAACCATTGGCGAGCTTGAGCGCATCACAACGACAACACTGTTAGACGCGATGCGACAGACCGGAAGCGCAGATACAACAACCTATGGCTTTCTTCGTTCTATTCTCATGCATACTGATTTAGAAAAATACCTTAGTACGCCAAACGGGATGGGACAGCTTAGCACCAACCACTGAGGCGCTCTTGGCACCCAAATACGGACGCGAGCGATTAGCGCAACTTATGAAGAACGCGGGGAAAATGGTTCGACGCACGCGGAAGAAGCAACCAACTTCTGAACCGGCTCACAAGAAAGGATAAGTCGAAAGGTCGAATGGCCCTATCCCCAGCGCCAATTACCAGTGTTGCTTCGCCAGCAAGCGTAGCCCGAATGAGTGGAGCGACATCCGGGGGGCTTTACCTCTCCAGCACCCCTCAGCATTTCGCTTCGCTCATGCCGGCTACATACAGTGCAATCACGCTATGGACGACTTCCCGATCGTTCCGCCGCTCGTGATCAAGGACACGCCGAAGCCGCGGCGGCTCGCGACGCTTGCGCAGGCGCGCGCCTATGTCGATGAGGCGATGCGCGTGGGCCGGCCGGAACCATGGCGCGAAGTATGGCATCGGCTCAAAGCGGTGGCGGGCGAGGAAGACGCCATCGAGGCGATCGGCGACTTGCGCGAATTGCTGGCCGAGGAAGATTTGCTGCTGCCGTTCGCCTGAACGCGCAGCAAGCGTAGCCCGGATGGAGCGCATCGCAATCCGGGAGCAGATTAGATACCCGCGACGCCGCCCCGGATTTCGCGGAGCCTGTCATCGGGCCGGCCACTTCGGGCCGGACCCGTTGGCTCCATCCGGGCTACAACGATTTCGTCGTCACATCCTGAGTTGCGCGAAATGCACTACGTTTTCCGCGACACGCATTGGTGCTATGGTGCAGCCATGAAAACCAAATTACTCGCCCGAGCACTTGAGCGAATCGAGAACTGGCCCGCGGAAGCACAGGACCAGCTCGCCGAGCTCGCGCTCGAAATCGACGCCGGACTCAAAGACGTCCCCTATGAGCCGACGACCGAGGAGCTTGAAGGCATCGACCGTGGCTTGCGTGATGCCGAGCAAGGTCGTTTTGCCTCTGACGCGGAGGTCGAGGCGGCGTTCGCCAAATTTCGCCGGCGATGAAGGTCGTTTACACCCCTGCCGCGCTCCGTGACCTCGATGAAATTGCCGAATGGCTGGCCGTCCATTACCCGACGATTGCTCCAACGATCGAACGCCGAATCCGCGCAGTGGTCGCTCATATTGGGCGTTGGCCGGAGAGCGCACGGCGCTCACCCAAGCGCCCCGGCGTGCACGTAATTCCCGTTGGTCGCTATCCGTACCGAATATTTTATCGCATCACGGCCGATACCGTCCAAATCCTGCACGTCCATCACGCGGCGCGCCGGCCTTGGGATGAACGGGAATGATGCAATGACCATCTCGGTGTCAGAAACGATCCGAACATGCGCCGTCTTAATTCATTGCAAGAAGCAAGCGTAGCCCGGACGGAGCGCAGCAAGCGTACGGTGGGCTAAGGCGCGAATGCGCCGAGCCCACACCGCCATCGACTTCGTCCAAATAAAGGCGCATGGTCAGCCCGACCGAAACGCCAGCGCAAAGCGGCCGGCCCCTCACACCAACTTAACGTCGTCGATCGGAGCCCATCCCGGGTTTCCGTTGCCTCGCACCGAAACACGTCGGGCGAAAGGATATTGCATGGACTTCTCTTCATATCGCGCCAGGTTGCCGGACCTGAGCAAGGGCGCCGTCGCCGGCGCCGTCATCGCCATGGTCATCGGCTTCCAATGGGGCGGATGGGAGCTGGGCAGCACCGCCGCGGAGCAGGCCAGGACCGCCGAGCAGGCGGGCGTCGTGCGCGTTCTGGCGCCGATCTGCGCTGACAAGTTCGAGCACGCCGCCGATGCCGGCGCCAATCTGGCGGCGCTCATGAAGGCCGACGTATGGACGCGCGACGACGTGATCACCAAGGCGGGGTGGACGACCTTCCCCGGCTCGGACCCCGACCGCAACGTGGCCCAGGCCTGCGTGACCCTGCTCAGCCGGACGAAGTAACAAACGTCGCCTAGATCGCGCTTGACCCTGTCATCGGGCCGGCCACTACGGGCCGGACCCGTTGGCTCACCGCAACCCAGCGTGCCCGCCTGCTACTGAAACGGATAGCCGGACATCCCGGCGCCGGCGCGGATGTAACCGGTGCCGATGGCCGAGAGCAGCGCTTCGATCTTGTCGAGCGTTGCGCTGATCAGGCTTGGCGGGGCGCCTGCTTGAAGCTCGCTCTTGAGTTCGATGAGGCCGCGGTTGGCGAGATCAAGACGCCGCGCCAGCACCGTCGCGACGTAAAGCAGCGCGGCCGGCTCCCGCATCAACACGCCGGCGTCGGCGACGTGAAACTCCGATGGCTCCAGCGCTCGCACATCGGCGCCGTGCGGCGCGTCGAGCAGCGCCGAGAGTTCGCCGAACACCGCGCCGGGTTCGGCCACCTTGGCGATCTCGACGCCGCTCTTGACGACCCCGACCGCGCCCTTTTTCAGAATCAATAACCGCCCGGTCCTGGTGCCTTCCTGCAACACCAATTCGCCGGCGGCGTAGGTTGCGCGCGGCAGCGCGGCAAGGCTTTTCGGCCAAGGCTCGGAAAGCCGCCGCGTCGTATTTTCATCGCCGGCACTGGAATCTGACATGGAAGGCTCCGATTACGGAGAGAGCTGAAGACACAAACTTAGCAAGCGTAGCAACTTTCCTTTCCTCGTCACCACCGGGCTTGACCCGGTGGTCCATGCTGAGTGTCCGATCTTGAGAGCAGGGCCAAATGACGGGGATCGCGGTTCACCAAACTGGCCATGCAGCCTTCACCTCAGCATGGATTGCCGGGTCAAGCCCGGCAATGACGATTCAGAGGAACCGC
>JBAUYV010000224.1:0-10997 GCA_049584975.1 Xanthobacteraceae bacterium
CCCTTCTTATTCACCAAAAATAGCGTAGCGGTGTGGCTGCAGCGCGATTTTTGCGCGCGAGGCGCGCATCTGCGATCACGTCAGATGACGCCGGTGCGGCGAGGTGCGATTTGCGTTTTTGGTTGGAGGTTTCGACGAAGGGTTTGGATCGCGGCGACAGCGCCGCGTCGCTCAAGGTCCTACTGCACAGAGGCGTCCGGCGAGCGCACGAAAGATCACGCGATCGGGACACGCTGTAGGCAGGAAGACACGGATGCGGGCCGTGCCCTCGACAATACGAGCAGCGATCTTGATCAGCCGCAGTCGCAAGGTCGCAAACTCCGAAGTTCTGAACGAAGAGCGCTTGGGTGCGGCCTTGCGCATCGCAAGCATGAGCCAATAGGCGGCGGTGTGAAGGATCAGGCGGAACTGATTGGCCCTCGGCTCGCGGCATGAGGTGCGATCGGAGGCGAGTTGGCTCTTGTGCCACTTGATAAAGTTCTCGGCTGTTCCCCGCGCGCAATAGATGGTCTCGTAAAGATGCCGGGCGCCGGCCCTGAGCGAAGTCACCACATAGCGAACATCAAGTCCGTTGGGGGTTGCCTCGATGCGCGCCACCAAGCGTCGCTCCTGGTCCCAGCTTTTGGCGCCATAGCCAAAGGCCTTGAAGCGGCGCAGCCTCTGCTTGCCCGAAAGCGCACGTTCGGTGGCCACCACGTCGGCAGCCTCGCGCGTCAGAGCCGCCAGCGTGTCATTGCGGGCGAAGCCAAAAACGTAGTCAATACCTGGGGTTTCCTCACACCATTGCATCGCCTCATCGCGGCCGTAGTGGGAATCGCCGCGCACCAGAATGTGGACCTTGGGCCAGTGCCCGCGGATGCGTTTGACCACATGCTTGAGGACCGTGCGGACCTCCTCTCCCGACGGCGTTTTGCCCGCGCGCAGGATCATCGCCACCGGCTTGCCGCTATGCGCCTCATAAATGTGGATCGGCAGAAAGCAGCGCTCGTCATAATGGGCATTGAACAGGGAGAGTTGCTGATGGCCATGCACCACATCGACCGTATCGTCGATGTCGAGCGTGATCGAGCAAGGCGCGCGCCGGTAGCTATCGCAGAACTGATCCACCAGCGCCGCCGTCATCCGGGCGATCTCGATCTTCGAAGGGGCATTCTCCAGCCGTGACATGGTCGGCTGCGAGCACAACGCCTCGCCACTCTCGGGCAACCGCCCCACCGCCATCTTGAAGATCGGATCATGCCTCAGGCAATCGCAATCGTCGGCGTCCTCGTAACCCGCCGCGATTGCAAACACTCTAAGCTGTAGCATCTCCTGCAGCGGATGCTCGATGCGGTCGGGGTTGCGCCGATCCCTCATGCATGATGCAAGCCGCTCGGTCAGCCCGAGCTTCTTCTCCACGCCCCGTAGCAGCAGCACACCCGCATCCGACGACAGTTGCCCACCGTCGAAACCAACGCTCACCTTCTTGCGTGCAACCGATGGAAGGTCAAACGGAAGTACGATATCTTTGTTCATGACGGGTGTGGCGCTCCTCATTCGAACAATGATTCTGCTCGCAATCAGAACCATGAATCGAATTGCGGCTTACCGCTACATCCGTCGCTCAACTGCCTAATTCGGGTGAATAAGAAGGGCTAGATGGCTCATACGCGCGACAATCTCACGATTGGGCTGCTACCGCAGCGCGACTCGCCGGTGGAATGGCGGGTGAGCGACGCGTTGGTCGACTATGACGAAGCGCTTGCGGCCATGACTGAGCGCGCCGCGGCCATCGCCCGCGGCGAAGCTCCCGAATTGGTTTGGCTGCTCGAGCACCCTGCCCTCTACACCGCCGGCACCTCGTCCCGGCCGCAGGAGCTGATCGAGGCGCGTTTCCCCGTCCATACTGCCGGCCGCGGCGGACAATTCACCTATCACGGGCCCGGCCAGCGGGTCGGCTACGTGATGCTTGATCTCAGGCGCCGCGCCCCCGACGTTCGGCGCTTCGTCGCCACCATCGAGGAATGGATCATCCAGACGCTTGCCGCCTTCAACGTACGCGGGGAGCGCCGCGAAGACCGCATCGGTGTATGGGTGCGGCGGCCGGATAAGGGCGAGGGATTCGAGGACAAAATCGCCGCCATCGGCATTCGTGTGCGCCAATGGGTAACGTTGCACGGCTTCGCGCTGAATATCGAGCCGGACCTCACGCACTTTGCCGGCATCGTGCCATGCGGCGTGAGCGAGCCGCGCTACGGCGTCACCTCCCTTGCCGATCTCGGTCTGACCGTGACAATACCCGAGGTTGACATGGCGTTGCGCGCAACGTTCGAGCCGCTGTTCGGAGCAAGCGCCGATGCTCAGACACTTCCCAGCACCGAGAACAACTCACCACGGCGCCGCAGCGCCAAATCTTCGGAACTGGCCTCGCGCTGATCGATGACATCCACGCGCGCACCGGGCGGTCCTTCGCGGCAAAGCTCGATCATGGTGAGGACGATTTCTTCCGGTCCTGAGAACAGCGCTTCGACCGAGCCGTCGCGGCAGTTGCGAACCCAGCCCTCAACGCCCCGCTCTGCCGCCGTCACTTCGGTCCAGGCGCGGTAACCGATGCCCTGCACGCGGCCGCGGATGACGACCTGGAAGATTACGTCCATCCGAATTCCTTCAGACTGCGCCCGCCGGCGCCGAGCGGCTGCGCCGGCAGCCACCGCCGCAAGGAAGCTATGTAGTCGGGCGGCAAATTCCATGCGCGCGCCGCATCGAGCACCAGCTCCATATAGCCGGCCCTGGGTCGGCCGGGACCCCGCGGGCGCGCCAGATACACCAACACGGGCATCCGGCGGCCTGCCGCAAGCACGGACAAGGTTTTGCGGCTGTATAACCCCCCGGCGATGTTCTCCCAGTTATCGAGGCCGACACGGTCGCGCGGCGTCAGCCGCCAGAGCACGCCTTGGACCGTATGTGTGCGCGCCGGCTCGACCGAGGCATAGCCGTCGCCGGTGATGACGAAGCGATAATCGGTGAGCGAAGCGACCCCGAGCGGCTCAGCGTTTGGCGCGTGCCTGCGCATCACCGCGCGGTGCATGTTCGACCCGTAGGCAAAGTGCAACATCACGTCGTTTGCTCTTGCATGCTCGGCCGCGTCGCCGCCCACAGCGTGACGGCCACCGTAAAGATAATCGGCAAGGCGGCCGCAACCAATACAAGTACGCCAAGCCAATAAAGATTGGCGCCAGGCGTGCCCGACAGAATTGCGACGATCCAGATAAACAAAATGAGCGTAAGGGCGCTGGTCGCGTTGAGGTCGTGAGCCGATGTCGAGACCTCGCCGAAGAACGTTCCGAGGAGAAACAACAGCAACATGACGGCGAGGAAGTAAACAATGGCGGCGGCGCCTGCGACCCCGGCCGAACGATCGGCATCGTGAAGCCGCTTGGCGTGAAGCGAAAACCAAATCCAAATCAGCACGACTTGGACAGTTGCAAACGGCCAAACGCCGCCCCACGCCATGATTCCCGGCCCGGTGAGCCATTGCGAGACCACGCCGGCGGCGTAGACCCCGACGGCAGCAAACACGAAGGCTTGCCGCTCCAATCGGCCGGATGGAGAAAACAACAAGCGCAAGGCCCGCATGGCCGATCCCCTCCCCCTTATCAGGAGGGTAAGTTCACGCGAATTCCATGATCACCGCATCGACCGCAACGCTATCGCCGGGCTTGACCCGAATCTTACTGATAATACCGTCGCGTTCGGCGCGCAAAATATTTTCCATCTTCATGGCCTCGACCACGGCTAGCGTCTCGCCCGCCTTGACCTCCTGCCCTTCGTTCACGGCAATCGAGACAACGAGGCCCGGCATCGGGCAACGAATGGATTTTCCGCTACCGGACAGTTTCTTCACCGGCATCAGGTGCGCGTACCGCGCTTCGCGCTCGGTATAGACGAACGCCTTCACTTCGGTGCCGCGATAGGCAAGTTCGAAGCCATTGGTAACCGCGCGCACATGCATGGCGACCGGCACGTTATCGATAAAGCCGGACCAGAGCGGCATGCCGGGCGCGAAATTGGAGCGGAGCACGTGCCTAGCGCCGTCCTCGAAGGTCACCGCGACGGCCTCGCCGTCGTGCTCGACGTCGGCGCGCAGTTCCTCCTCCCCGAGCAAGATAGATCGGCGACGCTCGCGCGTGAGCGCGGTATTCAATTGCCCGGAGATGCGGCGCTTGCGCTCGCCCAAGATGTGATCGATGGCGGCGGCGACCGCGGCAATCCTGCGCGCCACAGTGTCGGTCGGCACTGTGCGCTCGAAACCATGGGGAAATTCCTCGGCGATGAAGCCCGTGCTCAACTGGCCAACGCGCCAACGCGGATGCTGCATGATTGCGGCGAGGAACGGGATGTTGTGGCGGATGCCCTCGATGGTGAAGGCATCGAGGGCATCGGCCTGCGCATCGATCGCCTGCCCGCGGGTCTTGGCGTGGGTGACCAGCTTGGCGATCATCGGATCGTAGTAGAGCGAGATTTCGCCGCCCTCGGTGACGCCGGTATCGTTGCGCACGGTGACGCCGTCGCGCACGCCCTCTGCGGGCGGCCGATAGCGCACGAGCCGCCCGATGGAGGGCGCGAAATTCCGATAAGGGTCTTCGGCGTAGACCCGGCTCTCCACCGCCCAGCCGTTGAGTTTCACATCGCTCTGTCTGAGCCTCAGCGGCTCGCCGGCGGCGACGCGGATCATCTGCTCGACGAGATCGATGCCGGTGACGAGTTCCGTCACCGGATGCTCGACCTGCAGGCGCGTGTTCATCTCCAGAAAGAAAAAGCTTCTATCCTGGCCGGCCACAAACTCGACGGTGCCGGCGCTGTCGTAGCCCACGGCCTTGGCCAGCGCGACCGCCTGCTCACCCATTTTTGCCCGCGTCGCCTCGTCGAGCAGCGGGCTAGGCGATTCCTCGATGACTTTTTGATTGCGGCGCTGGATCGAGCACTCGCGTTCGCCGAGGTAGATGACGTTGCCGTGCTTGTCGCCCAGGACCTGGATTTCAACGTGTCGGGGATCGGTGATGAATTTCTCGACGAAGACCCGGTCGTCGCCGAAACTCGATTTTGCCTCGGAGCGTGCGCGGGCAAATCCTTCCGCCACCTCGGCCTTGCTGAAGGCGACGCGCATGCCCTTGCCGCCGCCGCCGGCCGAAGCCTTGATCATCACCGGGTAACCGATCTCATCGGCGATGGCCATTGCCTGCTCAGGGTCCTCGATCACGCCGAGGTGGCCGGGCACGGTGGAGACGTTGGCGCGGGCGGCTGCTTTTTTTGACTCGATCTTGTCGCCCATTGCGGCGATCGCCGCAGGGTTCGGCCCGATAAAGACGATGCCGGCCTTGGCCAGCGCCTCGGCGAATGCCGCGCGTTCGGAAAGAAAGCCGTAACCGGGATGCACAGCCTCGGCGCCACTCGCCTTGCAGGCGGCGACGATGTTCTCGATCACCAAGTAGCTTTGCGCCGCCGGGGGCGGTCCGATCGGAACCGCTTCATCGGCCATCTCCACATGAAGCGCGTCGCGATCGGCTTCCGAAAAAACCGCGACGGTGGCGATCCCCATTCGCCGCGCGGTCTTGATGATCCGGCAGGCGATCTCACCACGATTGGCAATCAGGATTCGCTTGAACATCTTTCGGTTGTGAACCGCTCAGCCCGACCCGCTTTGCGGTGCCCTTCTGTAAATGTCAAATGAGGAGTGCGCCGGCTTCAATCCACGTGGATATCAGCCTTCTCGACGATGGTGCGATAACCGACAAGCTCGCGCTTGATGCGGGCATCGAGTTCGGCCGGACTCGACGGAATGGTGGCGACGCCGCCTGCGGCGAACCGCTCCTTCACGTCGGGCAAAGCGAGAATTTTGACAACCTCGGCACTGAGCTTTTCGATGATCGGCTGCGGCGTCGCCTTAGGAGCGAGGAGCGCGGTCCAGTTCGATGCGTTCACATCCTTGACGCCCTCTTCCTGGAGCGTCGGCCATTGCGGATCGAGGACCGAGCGCTTGGCCATGGTGACCGCCAGCACGCGAATCTTGCCGGCCTGGACGCCCGGAGCGACCGAGGAACTCGCCAGAATGCCGACCGGGATGTCGCCTGCCATGAGCGCCTGCGCCGCCGGCGCGCCGCCCTTGTAAGGGACATGCACGAACTTGGTGCCGGTATTGAGCGCCATCCACTCCAGCACGATCTGATTGATGCTGCCGTAGCCGGGTGTGCAAACGTTGATCTCGTTCGGCTTGGCTTTGGCGGCGGCAATCACGTCTGCAACCGTCTTGTATAGGGTATCGGCATTGACCGCGAGCACAAGCGGCGCATCGCTCACGGCCGTGATCGGGGCCAAGTCGCGTTCGACATCGTACGGCACCTTCTTGAACAGCACCGGATTGATGGCAACGTCGCCGCCCGTAGCCATGACCAGCGTATAGCCGTCGGCGGCCGACCGCACGGCATCGGTCATGGCAATAAATCCGTTGCCGCCCGGCCGGTTCTCGACCACCACCTGCTGACCCCATGCCTCGGTGATTTTTCCCCCAATGATGCGCGCGGCAATGTCGGCGATGCCGCCCGGCGCGTACGGGACCAGGATGCGAATTGGGCGCACCGGATAATCCTGCGCCCGCGACGGCAGCGCGCTTAACGTGCTCATGGCGGCAGTGACGATGACAATACGCGCGACGTAACTCCATCCGTTTCGCGCGATGACACGTTTCATTCCAAGTTCCCTATTCTTCCCTGCGCATCGATCGGTTTATCAGCGATCTTGTGTTTGCGGAAGACGACGCATCATCGGAATGAGCCGGAACCACGCCAAACACGTTGACACCGCCGTGCGCCGATGAAACTTTCATCAGGCAGATTAGCGAAGGGGGAAACCGATGCGCATGTCATTCGCTGTCGTCGCCGCCGTTGCGGTGTTCGCGCTCGTGGGCTGCTCGGGTCCGCAAGGTCCTGCAGGCCAGCAAGGGACCGCCGGGCCGCAAGGGCCAGCGGGTCAGAAAGGCGATCCCGGTCCCGGCGGTCCGCCTGGTCCGCCCGGCCCGACAGGGTCTACAGGCCTGCACCTCGTTCGCCATGACAGCTGCGCTCCGAGCAACAATTGCGACCTGACCTGTAGTCCGGGCGAAGTCTTGGCGGCTGTGACCTGCCCCGGCGCGACCATCGTGATCTCGAAGGACGGCGGGGTGGAGTCGGCGGCATGCAGCAACACGCCAGGACCGGCGCTGGCCCTGTGCATGAAGCAATAGCGCTTCCGAGTGACGGTGGAGCTCCGGGCCCTAGTGGCGCAACAGCAGCGCCAGCAGAAGGGCAAGCGCGAGGAGTGCGGACACGCCCTGCCAAAATAGGACCGGACGACGTTCGTAAAAAGTCTGCGGCCGGCGCATCGTAGGCGGCGCGCGCGCTGGTCCCATTTCCATCTCGGCGGCGAATTCGATCATGTCGTGAAAGCGTTCGGCCCGATCAATGGCAATGGCGCGCCCGAGCGCACCTTGCAGCCAAGCCGGCAAATCAGGCCGCAGCGCCGAAAGTGGCGTCGGCCTCGGCCGGCGTGGCGTACTGGTGGCATCCGGATTGCCGTAAGGAAATTCTCCCGTGAAAGCACGAAACATGGTGACGCCGAGCGCATAAATGTCGGTCGCTTCATTGCCCGGCTCGCCGGAAAACATTTCCGGCGCCATGTAGGCGGGCGTTCCCGGAATATCGGTCGGCGGGAAATCCTCCAGCCCCAGAACGCGAACGACGCCGAGATCTATCAATTTGAGCGATCCTTCGTTCTCGAGGATGACGTTGTCCGGCTTGATATCGCGATGGATGATGCCGGCGCTGTGCAGCGCCGCCGCCGCTCGGGCCAACTTGATCGTGATATTGCGCCCCTCCTCGAGACCGATCCCGGGACGGCGCCCAAGCCGCGTCTCCAGAAGTTCGCCCGTGTAAAGCGGCATGACAGTGTAGAGACAAGTCTGCCGTCCGGGGGGCAGCTCGACCGTACGGCCAAGCCACGGGCTGCGCACCCGCGCGCCAACCCACGCCTCGCGCGCGAACGCCGTGTGGTACGTGGCCTCGCTCGCCACCTGCGGCTTGGGGAACTTCAGCACGACCTCGCCGCCTTCGACCTCGTCGACGGCGCCGAACAAGCGCGTGTAGTGGCCGTCCGACACTAGAACTTTGAGTACGAAACCATCGACGGTCTCGCCATCAATCGGCACCGGGATCAGCGGCAGCCGCATGATGGCAGCGCCAATGTCGGCGGAGGCCGCCGTTGGCAGATCGACGAGGTCGACCACCAAAGCCGTGCAGTTATCGGTGCTACCCGCCTCCAACGCAGCCTTCACCAGTGCGCGGGAGGAATCCTCCGAGGCAGAGCGCTCACGAAGAATGTCGGCGATGGCATCCGCCGGCAGGAAAGCGTGCACGCCGTCGCTGCACAGGAGGAACCGGTCATGACGGGCCAAAGGCTGCGTGGTGTAGTCGAGCGGCACTTCCGTGCCGACGCCCAAAGCACGCGTCAGCACGTTCGACCGCTCAGCGCTTCCCTCCCGCACATGGTCGATGGTCAGGCACATAAGCCGATCGCCGCGCAGGCGGTAAACGCGCGTGTCACCCACATGGAGCACGTGCGCCACGCGGCCGCGAAGCACCAACGCCGTGAAGGTGCATCCCATCCCGGCCAACTTGGCGTCACGCTGACCTTGAGCGTAGATCCAGTTGTTCAGTGAATTGAGGATTCGCGCGCCTGCGCGCCGGACTTCCATCGTCTCGGGTAGATCGCAGAAGCCATCGAGAAAGCCGCGCACCGCCATCTCGGCTGCAACGCGTCCCCCCTTTGCGCCCCCAACTCCGTCGGCAATCGCCGCGACAATGTCGCCGCGCGGCTGCGGTAGTTCCGAGCCGAAGACGGCGCCGGCGAAATCCTCATTGCGTTCGCGCGGTCCGATTTCCGAGGCGAAGCCGACGCTTGCCTTAACGCCGGAAACTCGCTCCGCCATTACGGCTGCTCCGATCGCCTCGCGGCGGCGATCGCAGATTTAATTTTCCAGCTTGCATTGATCATAGAGAAAATTGCCACCCGTGGCCGACGCGAGAATGACCGTGAGTTTTCCGGATTTGCGATCGAGTGTGTACCTCCAACCATCCTTAGCGTCGCGCCACGAGATGGTAGCGTCATCGATACGGGCGGGATTGGAATCGACCGTGCTTCGGTCATAGTCGATCCGGATCTGCCAGGTCGCGCCGCTATATGGATTGGTGCAGGTCACGGCGGTCTCGCGGTTTTGCGCTGTGGCACTGACGGCCGTGACAGCGAGCGCCACCGTACAGGCAAAGGCACCGATTGCCGCTACACGCAGCAAGCGGGGCCGTGATTGCCGACTTGTTGCCCTGCCTTCTTTATAGGCAATAGCATGCATTTTAATTACCCTCCCTGAGGATATCCCAAGTTTTCTGGGGGAGAAACGCCCAGTCAATGATCGCTCAACTGGCATAACTTTTGCGACCATTTTCCTCGCTTCCTTGTGTGCCGTCGGCACGCAGCGAGTATAGTTGCCTGGGGGCTCTAACGCACAAAGGGGCATTATTGGGGGAAGGCAAATGGCAGTAGAATTAGCACTCGTACCATCACCACAGTGGTTGGATACAGGAGATAACGCTTGGCAGTTGGCGGCGGCAACGTTCGTTGGCCTGCAAAGCATTCCTGGACTCACAGTTCTCTACGGCGGCATCGTCAAGAAGAAATGGGCGATCAACTCCGCCTTCATGTCGATCTACGCATTCGCTTCGGTCCTGGTCGTCTGGGTTCTGTTCGACTATAATTTGGCATTCGGACCGCAATGGTTTCCATTCCTCGGCACGCCGAGCTTGGCGACCTCGGCCCTCTTCACCACCGGCCAGGCAACAATACCGGCCGCGGCATCGGGCATGCCGCCGCTTGCCTTTCCAATGGCGACACTGATCTTCTTCCAGTTCGTGTTCGCCGCCATCACGGTCATCATTCTCGCCGGTTCGGTGCTCGGTCGCATGAGCTTCACGGCCTGGATGATCTTCTGTCCGGTGTGGATGACCCTGGTCTATACGGTGGGCGCATTCAGCCTCTGGGGCGGCGGCTGGCTCGCCACCCTGGGTGTGGCAGACTTCTCGGGCGGCTACGTCATCCATCTTGCCGCCGCGAGTTCCGGCTTCACCGCAGCCTGGATAATCGGCCCGCGGCTGCAAGCCGATCGCGATCATTTCCCACCGAATAGCTTGTTGATGACGCTGGTCGGCGCGGGAATCCTGTGGCTGGGCTGGAACGGCTTCAACGGCGGCGATCCGTACTTTGCCAACGCCGATGCGGGCGCGGCCGTGCTCAACACCAACACCGCGACCGCAGTGGCGCTTCTGGTCTGGACGGTGATGGACAAGCTAGCTTATGGCAAGCCGTCGGTGCTCGGCGCAGTCAATGGCATGATCGCTGGTCTCGTCGCCATCACCCCCGCCGCCGGTTATGTCGACGGCATGGGTGCGATCGTGATTGGCGTGTGCGCCGGCATCATCCCGTGGCTGAGCATGAACAAGTTTCAAAAGCTTGGCTTCATGAAGAAAGTGGACGACGTGCTGGGCGTGTTCTCCACCCATGGCGTGGCCGCGATCACCGGCGGGCTGCTCACCGGCCTGCTCGCCAACCCGGACATGCTGCAATACATCGGCACCGACAAAGAGGCCCCCGGTGTGAACGTGACAGGTCTGTTCTACGGCAAACCTGAGCAGTTCCTGCTGCAGATCTATGGGGCGGTGTTCATCATCGTGTTCAACACCATCATGACCTTCATCATCCTCAAGGTGATCGGCCTGATCGTGCCGCTGCGCATGGATGATGCAACGCTGAAAGTCGGTGACGACGCGGTTCACGGCGAGACCGCCTACGCCATCGGCGTAGAGGGCGAATAGTCCACTCCCCGCGGGTCGCTGACCCGCGACCATCACATCGCTTGCGAGCAAGATGGCCGCTCG
>JBAUYV010000225.1:0-44771 GCA_049584975.1 Xanthobacteraceae bacterium
AGATTTCATTTCACCTCTCCCCGCCGTGCGGGGAGAGGTCGAGCGAAGCGAGGGTGAGGGGGCCTCTCCGCGATTCTGAGCGTTGGGGATCGAGCGGTGGACCTGCAAACAATCGCGCGAAGCTCAGCCCGGCGGAGAGGCCCCCTCATCCCGACCTTCACCCCGCACGCGGGGAGAAGGAGCGCGCATGCGTCGCACCGCGAGCTTGCTCGCATAGTCGCCGCTCCGTTTTTGCAAGCCATTGCCCCTTGTGGTCATCGCCGGTCGGTGGGAAGGTTTCGCAATCGCGACGCGGGCGAACGCCGGCGTGTCCGACGAAGGAGAATGAGAGAATGCACGAGATTACCGGCGACCATTGGCACGAACCGGAAGGCTTGAAGAATGCCGGTTACGGCGCCTGGAAGCGGCCGAACACGCCCTATGACGATTTCATGGAAGAGCAGGGCGTGCCGATCTTCCGCGGCATCGGCGTGCGCCGGGTGCAGGACATGCCGCTCAAACCGTGGCCGCGCATGGGCGGCCGCGGCACCTTCATCCAGCTCTACGGCACCGAAGGCAGATGGGGCTGCTACGTGGTCGAGGTGCCGGGTGCCGGCGCGCTTCTTCCCGAAAAGCACATGTATGAAGAGATCATGGTCGTGGTCGAAGGCCGCGGCACCACGGAAATCTGGACCGATGGTCAGGCCAAGCCTCATAGTTTCGAGTGGCAGCGCGGCTCGATGTTCTCGATCCCGCTCAACACCAATCACCGCATCATCAATGCGGCGTCGAGCCCGGCGCTGATCCTGGTCGCCTCGACCGCGCCGAACGTCATGAACATTTTCCGCGACCGCGATTGGATCTTCAATTGTCCGGTCCCGTTCCCGTCGCGCTTCGACGGCGCTGCGGATTTCTTTAAGGCCAAGGACGACATCGTGCCCGATCCGCTGCGCGGGCTGGCGCTGCGCAAGTCGAATTTCATTCCCGACATCATGAACGCCGATCTCTATCTCGATAACCGCCGCTCGCCCGGCTACACCCGCGTCGAGCCCGGCATGGCCAACAACGTGTTCTACGGCTTTGTCGGCGAGCATAAGACCGGCCGCTACTCCAAGGCGCACGCCCACATGTCGGCGGCGATACTCGTTTGCCTCAAGGGCAAAGGCTACACCTACACGTGGCCGCGCAGCGACGGCATGACGCCGTGGAAAGACGGCAAGACGAAAAACATTTACCGGCAGGACTACGAGCCGGTTGGTCTCGTCACCGCCGCGCCCTATGGGGGCGACTGGTTCCACGCCCATTTCGGCATCAGCAAAGAGCCATTGCGGCTCATCGGCTGGTACGGTCCTAACAACCACCGCAAGGACAAGCCGGGCGTGCCCGGTGAGAAGGATACGGACGAGGGCGCCATCGACGTGACCGAGGGCGGCACCGCGATTCCGTACTGGCTGGAGGATCCGTTCCTGCGCAAGGAATATGAGGAGACACTGGCCCGCGAAGGCGTGAAATCCCAGATGGGCGAGGAACTATATCGCGCGCCCGCCGGTTCTCGCGAACCCGCCACCGCATAATGAGACGGCGGCGCGCGCTCTGCGCGAAATGGCTCGCGCCGCTTTCCGCGCTGTTGGCTTCGATAAGTGCCGCGGCCGCCGAGGATGCCGCTGGCTTCTTCTCTGGCAAGACGTTGAGGATCATCGTCGGCCTGCCGCCCGGTGGCAGCGCCGATGCGTATGCTCGGCTGGTGCAGCGTCACCTGCCGCAGCAGCTTCCCGGCGCGCCTTCGATCCTGGTGCAGAACGTCGCCGGCGCCGGCGGCATGAAATCGGTGGCCTATCTCGAATCCCTGCCGGAGGACGGTACAGCGCTGGCGACGTTCAGTTCCGGTCTGCTCACCGAAGCGCTTGCGGCGGCCGATCGCATCACCGTCGATTTCCGGAAAGTGAACTGGATCGGCAATGTCAGCGAGGACACGCGCATCTGCTATCTGTGGCACACGGCCGGCGTGCGCAATTGGCCGGACCTGCTGGCGCGCCAACAGGTTGTGTTCTCCGCGTCGGCCCCCGGCACCGCTGGTTTCGTGGATGCCGCCATGCTGCGCGAATTGTTCGGTGTGCATCTCAAGCAGGTCAATGGCTATGCCGGCAGCGCCGAGATGCGGCTTGCGCTCGAGAAGGGCGAGGCTGAAGGCAGTTGCGGGGGTTGGACTGCGACGCCGGACGACTGGCTGCGCGACGCCAAGATCAACGTCATCGTACGACTGTCGCCGACGCTGCTGCCCGGCATGGACAGGAGCGTTCCCTTCGCGGGCGATCTGGTGAAGAACCAATACGAGCGCGGGATTTTCGATTTCCTCATGGCGCCCGAAAAGCTTGGCCGGCTGTTCATGGTCTCAGGCCGCGTGCCGCCCGATCGCGTCGCCGTGCTGCGCCGCGCCTTCGACACCATGGCCGCCGATCCGGCGTTCCTGCGCGATGCCGAGCAGATGCGCCTCACGGTGATGCCGATGAGAGGCGAAGAGGTGGCGCACGATGTCGCCGCGCTCTACGCCACGCCGCCTGACGTCGTCGCCAAGGCCAAGGCAATCGCGGGCGAGTGACGCAGCGGATATGGAAGCGCTAGTGCACCACGATCGTGGTGGCGCTCATGCCTTCCTGCTGCACCAAGCCGAACAGCACGGTGGCATTGTCCGGCATGAGCCGCACGCAGCCGTGAGAAACCGCCCGGCCCAGATACGCGGTCTCGTAAGTCCCATGTATCGCAATGCCGCCATGGAAGAAGATCGAATGCGGCATCGGCGAATTATCGTATTTCCTCGAGAACCAGCTCACCGCCAACCGCTGCGCATGAAAGGTGCCGCCCGGCGTCGCCAAGCCGCGCCGGCCCGTCGAGACCTGCCAGCTGTAGCGCGGCATACCGTCGACGCTGACTTCCATGGTCTGCGTCGAGCGATCGATCTGCACCAAAACCTCGGCGCCGGCACGGTCTGCTGCCGAAGATGAAATGAAGAGCGCGGCAATTGCGCCCACGGAAAGCAAACGACGCATTGTCAGCCCCGAATAATCTCGCCCCCGTCTGAAGAATTTTTGCGGTACGCGTTGCAACTTGTAAAGCTTGCGGCCGGGCCAAAGTTAATCAGGATAGAATAACCGGTGCATAACCTGTTTGTTGCGAATACCCCGGTGTGGCTGCGCGCTCGCGGATGGGCGATGCTGGGACGGTGCGGCAAGCTGCGACGAAACAACTCGGCAGCAGCCATGAAATTGCCGGCGCTGCGTGGTTAGAAATCTCCGATGCAATCGTTTGATCTGTTCAGCATCGGTCACTCCAATATTCCGGCTGAGCGCTTCGTCGCCATGCTGCGCCGCGCCGGCGTGAGTACTATTGTGGACGTGCGCTCGACGCCGTCGTCACGCCGCTTTCCCTGGTTCTCCAGCAAAAACCTAGCGCGCTCCCTGCAAGACGACGGCATACTCTACATGCCGTTCGGCGACGCGCTCGGCGGCCGTCCGCGCGACCCCACTCTCTATCGCGACGGCATCGCCGACTATGACAAGATGGCGCAGCAGCCGGAGTTTTGCGCCGGCCTGGACCGATTGCTTACGGTCGCAACGCAGCGCCGCGTCTGCCTGATGTGCGCCGAACGCGAGCCGCTTGATTGCCATCGCTGCCTTTTGGTGTCGCGCGCGCTTGCCGAGCGTGGATGCACCGTCGGCCATATTCTGCACGACGGCACCATTGAACCGCACACGGCGATCGAACAGCGGCTGTTGGCGGACAGCGGCCCTGACGCCGATCTGTTCGTTACTGGACAGGGCGAACGACTTGCGGCAGCGTATCGCAGCCGCTGTCGCGCCGTGGCGTATCGGGTGACCGCAGGTTCCAAGGGGGCGAGTTCCGCGACGCATGATCCCGAAGGGCGGACGCCGACTTTCGGGAAAGATCATGCGCAAGTGAAAAGAACGGGGGCTCGGTGATGTCCGCCTTGGTTCGCTCGCTCGCAATTGCGCTCCTTGTTGGTATCGGCCCGGCCGTGGCTCAGGGTATTGGCACGCCCGAGCCGACGAGAGCCGCAAGCACCGTCGACACTATTGTGCCGGGCTCGGTCAATCCGACGCCACTGCCGCCGCTGGCTAATCCCGATGCGCCGAACACGCCGGCCAAGGAGTTGTTCGCCCGCAAGCTGACGCCAGCGCCAGGACCGGCGCGCGCAATCGGCGGCTATGCGGACGGTTGCATGACGGGCGCGGTGGCTCTGCCGATTAGCGGGCCCGCCTGGCAGGTGATGCGGCTGTCGCGCAATCGGAACTGGGGAAACCCGGGGCTTATCGCCTTCCTTGAGCGGCTTGGTGAGAAGGCCAAGAAGGTTGGTTGGAATGGTCTCTTGGTCGGCGACATGTCGCAGCCGCGCGGCGGCCCTATGATCACCGGCCACGCCAGCCATCAGTTAGGACTGGATGTCGACATCTGGTTCACGCCGATGCCCGATCACGTGCTGTCGCGCGAGGAGCGCGAGATGAACGGAGCGGTGAACATGGTCGCCCCGGATGGTCTCGGCATCGATCGCGAGGTTTGGACGCCGGAGCATACCGCGGTCGTGAAGGTGACGGCAGAGGATCCTGCGGTCACCCGCATCTTCGTCAATGCGGCGATCAAGAAGGAAATGTGCAGCGAGGCCGGAACGGATCGCGCCTGGCTCAGCAAGATTCGGCCATGGTGGGGTCACGCCGAACACTTCCATGTCCGCCTTGCGTGCCCGCCCGACAGCCCGAAATGCAAGCCGCAGCCGCCGGTGCCGGCGGGCGATGGTTGCGGTCACGAGCTCGATTACTGGTTCAAGGAATCAACGCTGCACCCGAAACCGCCACCGGCCCCGTCGGGGCCGCAGCGGGCGATGACGCTCGCGGGACTGCCGCCGGCGTGCAAGGCCGTGGTGAAAGCGCCGTAAAAAGCTAGAGCGGCGTGCCGAACAGTGCGCCCTGGGCGTCTGCTGCGAGCATCGTGAGCGCGAAGGCGCAGAGCACGACGAAAGCGGCGAAGCCCAACGTCTTCTCCTGCGGAAATTTCATCAGACGCGGCAGGCCCGCCCTAAGGATATAGGCGCCGTAGAAGCCGGTGAGCATCAGGAAGCGTAAGCCCGGCAGCAGCAAAAAGACGCCGGCGAGCCAAACCGGCGTATAGGAATAGACCGCTAGCCGAAAGGCATTGGCGAAATCCCTCCGGCCGCCAAACTGCGGCGCCGAGAGGTCGATGAAGAGTGCCAGCAACCCCACAATGACGAAGCTCAATACGTAACCAAAGATCGCGCCAAAAACTCCGTCAAATATCGAGGCGTGCACGAGACCTTTGCCGGGAACGACGGCGCCGACGAAGCAGGCTCCGATGAAGCCAAAGACTGCAGGAATGAGCGCAAGCAGAGCGACGTAGCCGAGCAGCAGATAGGCAAGGTCGTCGGCCTCCTTCTCGATCCTCGCCCATTCGGCGAAGGGATCGGTGAGGATCGTCGGTACGCGCAGAATCGCGTGCATGATGGCTGTTGGTCCAGCTAGGTCGCGGCGCGGATCAGTGCGGCGCCCTTTTCCGCAATCATCATTGTGGGGGCGTTGGTGTTGCCCGAGGTGATGCTCGGCATGACCGACGCGTCGACGACCCGGAGCCGTTCGAGGCCGGCCACGCGCAGTTGCTCGTCGACGACGCGGAGCGGGTCGCTCGCAATGCCCATCTTCGCCGTGCCGACGGGATGGAAGATGGTCGTGCCGATATCGCCCGCAGCCTTCGCCAGCGCTTGCTCGTCATCGTCGCGCACGCCGGCACCGGGCAGATATTCGGCGGGATGGTAAGGCGCGAGCGCGGGCTGCGCCGCGATCCGGCGGGTGAGACGAATGGCGCTCACCGCAATGCGGCGATCCTGGTCGGTCGACAGATAGTTTGGCTTGATGACTGGTGCGTCGGCGGGGTTGGCTGAGCGCAGGCGTACGTACCCGCAACTCGTCGGCCGCACATTGGCGACGCTCGCCGTGAAAGCGGAGAATTTGTGCAGCGGCTCGCCGAACCGATCGAGCGACAGCGGTTGCACGTGATATTGCAGATTGGCGCGCTCCTGATCCTGATCGGAACGGGTGAACACGCCGAGTTGCGAAGGCGCCATGGTCAGCGGGCCGCGCCGCCACAACACATATTCGGCGAACATGCCCACGAAGCCGAGCGGCGAGTGATAGCGCTCGTTGAGCGTGGCGATGCCGTCGACCTTGTAGATGAGCCGTAGCTGCAGATGGTCCTGCAGGTTGGCGCCGACGCCCGGCCGATCGAGCACCACTTGAATACCCTGCTGACGGAGCTGTTCGGCCGGGCCGACGCCGGACAGCAGCAGGATCTGCGCCGAACCGATCGAGCCGGCCGCGAGAATGACTTCGCCGCGGCAGCGCGCCTTGCTCGCCTCGCCGCCTTTCCGCCAGCGCACGCCGGCGGCGCGCTGCCCATCGAACTCGATGCCTTCGACCAGGCAGCCTGTTTCCAGCCGGAGATTGCCGCGGTGAAGTGCGGGCTTGAGAAACGCGGTCGCCGCCGACCAGCGCCGGCCGCGTTTCTGGTTTACATGAAAGGCACAGCAGCCTTCGTTGTCGCCGGAATTGAAGTCGGTGATGGATTTGATGCCGGCCTGCTCGGCGGCGGCGCGGAAAGCTTCGAGCAGAGCCCACTGCACGCGCGGCGCTTCGATCCGCAATTCGCCGGCGGTCGCATGCATGTCGCTGTCGCCGAGGAAATGATTTTCGTGCTTCTTGAAATAAGGCAGCACGTCGTCCCAGCCCCAGCCGGTCAATCCAAGCTGGCGCCAGTGGTCGTAATCGGCCGCCTGCCCGCGCATGTAGATCATCGCGTTGATGGACGAGGAGCCGCCGATCGCTTTGCCGCGCGGATAGTTCAGGCTGCGGCCGTTGAGGCCCTCCTCAGGCTCGGTTTTGAAACACCAGTCCGAACGCGGATTGCCGATGGCGAACAGGTACCCGACGGGGATGTGAAACCAGATCCAATTGTCGCGCCCGCCCGCTTCGAGCACGAGCACCCGCCGCGTGGCGTCAGCCGACAAGCGATTGGCCAGCAGGCAGCCGGCCGAACCCGCACCGACGACGATGTAATCGTATTCACCTTCGATTGCCTCTGGCCCGGCCATCTGTGTTCCGCCCTTCTGTCCAATGATACCACGTCGCCGGTGGCCGGTGAGCGGCCGCCGCCTTGCGACGCCGGGATAGCTTGTCGGGGCTTGGCCTACGGCCTATGGTTCAGACGCGACCGACGGTGCGCTGGGCGCGCGCCGTTTGGGCCTGGAACGACGGTTCCCCAAGGCGGTCGCGTTGGCCTCATGATCCGCGTCGCGGCATGCACCGTGTGTGCGCGGAAAGCCATTGGAGAACCGTCGTGCTGCTGAGAAAATCTATTTGGGCGGCTTTGGCCGTCTTGCTGGCCATTGCAGTCCCGCTTCGCCCTGTTACGGCGCAGGAGAAGACCGTCACCGTGTTTGCGGCTGCCTCGATGAGGAATGCGCTCGACGGTGCGGACGCGGCGTACACAAAAAAGAGCGGTGTAAAAGTGGTGGCCAGCTACGACGCCAGCTCGGCGTTGATGAAACAGATCGAAGGCGGCGCGCCGGCTGACGTCTTCGTCTCCGCCGACGTCAACTGGATGGACTACGGCTCGCAGAAGAAACTCATCAACGATGCCACCCGTGTCAATCTGCTCGGCAACAAGCTGGTGCTGATTGCCCCCAAGGACTCCACGATCACCAACGTGACGATCGGACCGGGCTTCGATCTCGCCAAGCTCGCCAGCGATGGCCGCATCGCCACCGGCGACGTGAAGGCCGTCCCGGTTGGGCTTTACGCAAAAGCGGCGCTGGAAAAGCTCGGCGTCTGGGCCGCTGTCGAACCGAAAATGGCGATGACCGCGAACGTCCGCGCCGCTCTTGTTCTGGTGGCGCGCGGCGAAGCGCCGCTCGGCATCGTGTATTCCACCGACGCGAAGGTGGAACCCGGCGTAAAAATCGTCGGCGTGTTTCCCGACGACTCGCACCCGCCGATCATTTATCCGGTGGCCGCGACCGTGAATGCCAAACCCGACGCAATCCCGTATTTGGATTTCCTGCGCTCGCAAGCCGCAAAGACGATATTCGAGAGCTACGGATTTACGGTCCTGGCAAAGCCGACGTCGTGAGCGTCTGCCTGTCCGTCATTGCCGGGCTTGACCCGGCAATCCATGGTGCCGCGCCGCAGCATGGATGCGCGGGTCGCAGGCGAGCGAAGCGACGCCGTTCTTCAAACGGCTATGCCCGCGCATGACGAACTTGCTTGACCTCTCTCCCGACGAATGGACGGCGGTCGCGCTGTCGCTGCGTATCGCAATCGTTGCGACGGTTTGCGCGCTGCCGTTCGGCATCGCGATCGGCTGGCTGCTGGCGCGCAAAAGCTTCTGGGGCAAAACGCTGGTCGACGGGATCGTGCATTTGCCTCTGGTGCTGCCTCCGGTCGTCACCGGCTATCTGCTGCTCATCTCATTCGGACGCCGGGGACCGATCGGCGCTTTTTTGTACGAGTATTTCGGCATCGTATTCTCGTTCCGTTGGACCGGCGCGGCTCTGTCCTGCGGCATCATGGGCTTCCCGCTCATGATCCGGCCCATCAGGCTTTCGCTGGAGGCGATTGACCGAAGGCTTGAAGACGCCGCCGCGACGCTCGGCGCCAACGGTGCCTTGGTCTTTCTTACCGTGACGCTGCCGCTGGCTTTGCCCGGCATGATCGCCGGCGTGCTTTTGTGTTTTGCGCGGGCGCTTGGCGAATTCGGCGCGACCATCACCTTCGTGTCGAATATTCCGGGCGAGACACAGACGATTTCGGCCGCCATCTACACGCTCACCCAGATTCCGGGTGGCGACGCCGCGGCCGGCCGGCTCGTGCTGGTCGCGATCGCACTGGCCCTTGCCGCGCTCATCGCTTCCGAATGGTTCGCCCGCCGCGCCGCGATCCGCATTCACGGGGGCTAATCGTGCTTGCGGTCGACGTGGAGAAGCAGCTTGGCGCGTTCAAGGTCGCGGTGCGCTTCGAGGTGGCGAGTGGCGCTACGGCGTTGTTCGGGCCCTCGGGCGCCGGCAAGACGTCGATCGTCAACATGATCGCGGGCCTGCTGCGGCCGGATCGCGGATCGATCATACTCGACGATACGGTGCTGTTCGACGCCAAGAGCGGCATCGACGTACCGCCGCATCGGCGTCGCATCGGCTATGTGTTTCAGGAAGGCCGGCTGTTCCCGCACTTGAGCGTGCGGCAGAATCTCGATTACGGACGGCGAATGAGCGGCCGTCCGCGCGATGCTGGCGAGTTCGAGCGCATCGCGGTGCTGCTCGATATCGGCCATTTGCTTGACCGGCGTCCGCGCATGCTTTCTGGCGGCGAGCGTCAGCGCATCGCTGTCGGCCGCGCCTTGTTGATGAGCCCGCGTCTCTTGCTGCTCGACGAACCGCTTGCGTCGCTCGACATCGCGCACAAGCGCGAGATACTTCCGTACCTCGCGCGGCTGCGCGACGAAGCCGGAGTGCCGATCGTTTATGTGAGCCATTTACCGGCGGAAGTGCGCCGGATCGCCACCGGCGTCGTGCGGCTCGATGCCGGCCGTGTCGTAGCCGCCGGCGGGCTTGAGCTTCTCAATGAACCCGAGGCGGACGCGTTCGCCTAGACCATGACCCGATCAGATTGGATCTCATCATGGTCTAGATTGTTCGCTGGAGCATGATCTTTTCGGAAAACCGGTATCCACCCTCGGATCAAGTCCGAGGGCAGGCTTTTTCCGGATCATGCTCTGATCGCGGCTTCGCGTTCGGCGAAACCTCGCATCAATAATCGCGTGTTGTCCTGCGCGACCGCGGCGGCCTATGATTCGCGATGGACTTTTCTCCGCCGCCGGCAACTAAAAATGCAATCGCCTTGGGGGTGCTGTGCGGCGCTGGCTCGGCCCTGTTCTGGGCCTTCGGTTTTGTCGCCGCGCGCCACGGCGTTCTGATCGGGATGTCGCCGCTGGTGCTGGCGTTGCACCGCTTCATCTGGCCGGGCTTTGCGCTGCTCCCCGTCGTGGCCTTGAGCGGCTTTGGCGATCTCGGCGGCCTCGGCTGGCGTCGTGGCATTGCACTGACGCTGTTCGGCGGCCTGCCGCTCGCGCTGTGGAGCTATGTGGGCTACGTGTATGTGCCGCTCGGCCATGGCAGCATCATCCAACCCTCATGCGCCGCCGTCGGCGGACTGATTCTGGCGCGGCTGATCCTCAAGGAAACCATGCCGCCACGCCGCATCGCCGGCGCCGCGATCATTGTTCTCGGCCTTGGCGTGATCGGCGTTGAGGCCTTGGAAACGATGGGCACGCACGGGCTCCTCGGCGATCTGTTGTTCGTCGCCGCCGGAAGCTCCTTTGCGATTTTCGGCATGCTGCTGCGGCTGTGGCGGCTACCGCCCATGCGCGCGACGGCCGTCACGAGCGTACTGTCGCTCGCTAGCCTGCCGATATTGTACTACGCCTACGATAATTTTCTCGCTGCGGGATTTTTTGAAAATCTGCTGCAGGCGTTGGTGCAGGGCGTGTTTGCCGGCCCCGCCGCCATCTATCTTTTCACCCGCGCCGTGGTCCTGCTCGGGGCCGGCCGGGCGGCGGTGTATCCGTCGCTCGTGCCGCCGTTCTCGCTCTTGATCGGTTTTCTGACCCTCGGCGAGGTTCCGAGCATCGCACAGCTCATCGGGCTGGCGATCGTGCTTGCCGGCTTCCGGCTGACGCAGACCAGTTAATTTTCCGGCCCCGCATATTTGCCGGCCGTGTGCGGGAACATCGATTTCACGATCTTGAAGCGCGAGATGTCGACAGTTGCATCCATGTGCAGAAAGATCGCGGCGTCGCGGAAAAGCTTTTCTACGCCGAAGTCGAGCATCACGCCGTTGCCGCCGTGCAGCTCGAGCGCGTGCTGCGCCACTTTGAGGATTTCCTCCGAGGCAAACACTTTGGCCATATTGCACAGGGTGTCGGCGTCCGGCGCGTTCTCGTCCACGGCGCGCGAGGCGCGCGCGAGCAGCGCACGCACCGCCTCGATCCGCGTCGCCATATCGGCGAGCCGCAGCGCCACCGCCTGATGCTTGATGAGAATGCGCCCGCCCTGCACGTAGTTCTGCACATAGTCGGCGGTGACTTCGAAGGCGCGCACCCCGACGCCGAGATTCTTCGCCGCCTGAATGATCTTTCCCGGCCGGAAATAGACCGCGGCCTTGCCAAGCGCGTCGCCCTCGACGAGCAGATGATCCGCCGGCACGCGCATGTCCTCAAACACGAGTTCGCCGTTGTTCATGAAGCGGCAGCCGATGGTCTCGTTGCAGCGCGCGATCGTGAGCCCCGGCGTGCCGCGTGGCACCAGAAAACTCGACGTGCCCTGCACCATGCCGACTTGCGGATTGGTGTTGGCGTAGACCACGAACAGACCGGCGTCGTACCCGTTGGATATGAACTGCTTGCGGCCGTTGATGATCCATTCGCCATTTTTCTGCACCGCACGGGTGTGCATGGCGGCTTCCGGCACGTTGTAGGGCAGCCAGCGGTCGGAGGCGCCGCGCGGCTCGGTGAGGCAATGGGCGAGCAGGAATTGCGGATCGCCGATCAGGCGCTTGAACCATTTCTCCTGCAAATGCCGCGGCGCCAGATTGCGCAGCAGCACCGAAACTTTCCAGTTTTGGACGAGCTTGTCGGCGAGGCCTGAATCGCCGCGCGCGATCTCCTCGGCGATGAGCGCAAAGGTCTGCACCTCGCTCGCCCGGTCGAGCTCGATGCCGCCGAACTCTTCGGGCACGCCGAGGGTGCGGATGCCGACCTTCTCGGCGCCGCGCAGGATTTCCGGCGGCAGCCGTTCGTCCGGATTCATCGACCATTCGCGCTGCCAATTGCCGCGGATGAACGGAATGATGACCTCGTCGACGAAGTCGCGGCAGCTTTACCGCATCAACGTTTGTTCTTCGGAGAAGCCGGTGGACATGATCCTTCGCTCGTTGCGGGCGCCCACGAGGGGCGCCCCTACGGATGTGTCGGGCCCCGTAGGGGCGACCCTTGTGGTCACCTTCACGCCGCCCTGCGGCTCGCCAGAAAGTCGCCCATGCGATCGAGCGCTTTCAGAATGTTCTCAGTCGAGTTGGCATACGACACCCGCATGTAGCCTTCGCCGAGAATGCCGAAGTCAGGGCCACCGATCAGCGCCACGCCGGCGTCGTCGAGGAGCGCATTGGCAAGCGCTTTCGCTTTCCAGCCGGTGCGCTTGACGTTTGGGAACGCGTAGAACGCGCCCTTAGGCGTCGCGCAAGAAGTGCCGGGCAATTTGTTCAAGCCGGCGACGACAATTTTGCGCCGGCGATCGAACTCGGCGACCATTTTGGCCGGCTCGTCCTGCGGCCCGGTGAGTGCCGCAAGGCCGGCGTATTGGGTTGGGGCATTGACGCAGGAATAAAGGTTCACCGCGAGCTTGCGCGCGTAGTCGTAGAGCTTGCCGGGCCAAATCGCATAGCCGAGCCGCCAGCCGGTCATCGCGTAGGTCTTCGACCAGCCGTTGAGCAGGATCAATCGGTCGCTGATCGACGGATACGACAACAGGCACACATGGCTCTCGCCGTCGTACACCATGTGATTGTAGATCTCGTCCGACATCACGGCGACGTCGGGAAACTTCTCCAATCCGGCGATGAGCTTGTCGACTTCCGCTTTCGGCGTCACGCCGCCGGTCGGATTGGCCGGCGAATTGAGAATGAGCAGCCGCGTTTGCGGCGTGATCAGCCTGAGCGTTTCCTCAGCCGAAAACGCAAAGCCATTCTCCTCGCGGATCGGCACCGGGATCGGCCGCGCGCCGGCGTATTCGATCATCGAGCGATAGATCGGAAAGCCGGGATCGGGATAGAGAATGTCCGCGCCCGGCTCGCCGAACATCAGCACCGCCATATACATGGTCGGCTTGCCGCCCGGCATGATCATCACTTCGTCCGGCGAAACCTTGACCTTGAAGCGCTTGCCCAAGTCGGCGGTGACGGCTTCGCGCAGCGGCAGGATGCCAACCGCAGGCGTGTAGCCGTGGTGGCCGTCCCGCAGCGCCTTCACGGCCGCCTCGACAATGAAATCCGGCGTGCGGAAATCGGGCTGGCCGATCCCTAGATTGATGATGTCGCGGCCTTGCGCCGCAAGCTGCGTGGCGCGCGCGAGCACCGCAAAGGCGTTCTCCTCGCCGATGCGGTCAAAGGCGGCGACGGTCTTCAGCATGGTGTTCCCCCGGCGGTCGATAACCGGGCGGCAGTTCAGCCCAATCGGTCGTCAAATGCAAACATCAGGTGCTTCTCGCCTGGATGGGAGTCCGCAAAAAAAACAAGGAGCCCCGGAACACGTCCGGGGCTCCTGTGCGCGCCGTTCGAAGGCGCGTTAGGGCTTAGTAGTCGCCCGGGTAGTAGCCGCCCTCAGAGCCGAACTCGCTCTGCTGCGCGTTGTTGGTCGTCGAGCGCTGCGTCTGCTGCTCTTGGCTCGTCGTCTGCCGATGCGGCTTTTGCGCAAACGCCGGAGCTCCAAGCAGGGCAACGCCCAGCGCGGACAGAATAAGCTTTGTGGTGATCGACTTCATGATTGCACTTCCTTCGTTGTCAGCACCGCCCCACGCCGAAGAACCTATCGATGGTTTTGCGCTGCACAAGGGCCGCACCGGTCACCCCGGAGTCAAAAAAATGTTATGGAATTCAATGAATTAACGAGATTTTTATGGCCCGATTTATGTCGCCATGTTGCGCTGCAATAGACACAAATCAGGCACTCCCGCGCGGCATTGTGGCGTTGTTCCGGGCGAAACCACCGGAGCCACGCGGAAGTTGCCGGACGCATGTGGCGTGCCGCTTTACGTGTCTGGCCCCTACGAGTCAGGCCGGCGTTAAATCGCCATATCTGCCCATTGCGCTCACCGCATTGCAGAAGCACGTTGTGTGAATGACGGCGCAAAAAAACGGATGCGAAGATGGCGAAGGTTAACAATTCGGAACATTCGAAGCCGCGCCAATTGCGCTCGCAATTGTGGTTCGACAATCCGGACAATCCCGGAATGACCGCGCTCTATTTGGAGCGCTATCTCAATTTTGGCCTCACACGCGTGGAACTCACCTCGGGCAGACCTATCGTCGGCATTGCACAGACCGGTTCCGATCTCAGCCCCTGCAATCGCCATCATCTGGAACTCGCCAAGCGGGTGCGCGAGGGGATTCGCGATGCCGGCGGCGTCGCGTTCGAATTTCCGGTGCATCCCATCCAGGAGACCGGCAAGCGGCCGACGGCCGCGCTCGACCGCAACCTCGCGTATCTCGGCTTGGTCGAAGTGCTCTTCGGCTATCCGCTCGACGGCGTGGTGCTGATGACAGGCTGCGACAAGACCACGCCGGCTTGTCTGATGGCGGCCGCAACCGTCAACACGCCGGCGATCGTGCTCTCGGGTGGGCCGATGCTCGACGGCTATCACGACGGTAAGCTCGCGGGATCCGGAACCGCGCTTTGGCAGGCGCGGCAGGATATCGCCGCCGGCAAAATCGACTACAAGGAATTCCTCGACATCGTTGCGGACTCGGCGCCGTCGATCGGTCACTGCAACACGATGGGTACCGCATCCACCATGAATGCGATGGCCGAGGCGCTTGGCATGTCGCTGCCCGGCTGCGCCGCCATACCGGCGCCGTACCGGCAGCGCGGCCAGATCGCCTTCGAGACCGGCGTGCGCGCCGTCGAAATCGTGCGCGAAGATTTGAAGCCGTCAGACATCTTGACGCGCGCCGCCTTCGAGAACGCGATCGTCGCCTGTTCGGCGATCGGCGGTTCCACCAACGCGCCGATCCACCTTAACGCCATAGCGCGGCATATCGGCGTCGAACTCTCCATCGGGGATTGGGAGAAAATTGGCTACGACGTGCCACTCCTCGTCAACATGCAGCCGGCCGGCGCGTATCTGGGCGAGGATTATTTTCGCGCCGGCGGGCTGCCGGCCGTGATGCACGAGCTGATGGCGGCCGGTCGCCTGCATGGCGACGCGCTCACCATCAACGGCAAGACCGTCGCGGAGAACGCGAAGGGTGCAAAGGCGGCCAATGCCGAGGTCATCGTGCCGTACGACAAGCCGCTCAAGCCTCATGCCGGTTTCAAAGTCTTGCATGGCAACCTGTTCGACTCGGCGATCATGAAGACGAGCGTCATCTCGGAAGAATTCCGCCAGCGCTATCTCAGCGATCCGAAGCATCCGAATGCCTTCGAGGGCCGCGCTGTCGTATTCGACGGCCCGGAGGATTATCACCACCGTATCGACGATCCGGCGCTCAAGATCGACGAGCACGCTATTCTTTTCATGCGCGGCGCCGGACCAATCGCTTATCCGGGCTCGGCCGAGGTGGTGAACATGCAGCCTCCCGCGGCCTTGATCAAAAAGGGCGTGACCTCGCTCGCATGCATCGGCGATGGCCGCCAGTCGGGGACATCGGGCTCGCCATCAATCCTCAATGCATCGCCCGAAGCGGCCGCGGGTGGCGGGCTGGCGTTGCTGCAGACCGGCGATCGTGTGCGCATCGATCTCAACAAGGGAACCGCCGACATTTTGATCTCGTCGACCGAATTGGCGGAGCGCGCTGCGGCACTGAAGAAGAACGGCGGCTACCATTATCCGCCGAGCGAGACGCCCTGGCAGGAAATCCAGCGCGCCATGGTGGATCAGCTCGGCGAGGGCATGGTTTTGGAGCCCGCGATCAAATATCAACGCGTCGCGCAAAAGTTCGTCCCGCGCGACAATCACTGACTCTGGCGCTTTCGCCAGGCCTGTCACCACCTTTGCTTCCGTGGCAGGCTTGGCCTTGTCGTCCAATCTCGAGAGCTTCCCATGAGCGCTTCCCGCCCTTCGACTGCTGAAAAGCGCCGAACCTTCCGCAAGCTGCACGAGGCCGGCTGCTTCGTCATTCCCAATCCGTGGAACGTCGGCAGCGCGCGCTACCTGCAAGGCCTCGGCTTCAAAGCGCTGGCGACGACCAGTTCGGGCCAGGCCCATGCGGAGGGCTATCCCGACGGTGGCGAGAGCCGCGAACAAGTGCTTGCCCATTACAATGAGATCGCGGCGGCGGCCGACGTGCCGCTGAACGCCGACTTCGAAGACGGCTTTGCGGACAATCCCGAGGGCCTCGCCGAGAGCGTCCTTCACTGTATCGCGACCGGTGTTGCCGGACTGTCGATCGAGGACTCGCCGAACGACGGTAAGACGCCGCTCTATGACCTCGACACCGCGGTCGCGCGCGTAAAAGCGGCGCGCGCGGCGATCGATCGCGCCGGCGGCGAAGTGGTATTCACCGCGCGGGCGGAAAACTTCGTTCGCGGCGTGAACGATCTCGATGACGCAATCCGCCGGCTCAAGGCCTATGCGGCCGCCGGCGCCGACTGCCTCTATGCGCCGGGCATCAACAAGCGCGAGCAGATCGAGGCGGTCGTGAAGGCGGTGGCGCCGAAGCCGGTGAATTTCCTCAACGGCGGGGCTTACGGTTTCACGGTGAGCGACCTTGCGGCGATGGGCGTGCGCCGCATCAGCGTCGGCGGCTCGCTGGCGCGCGCCGCCATGCACGCCTTCATCCGCACCGCGACCGAAATCGCCAAGGACGGCAAATTCGACGGCTTCGCCGGCCTGATCACCAATCCCGAGCTGAATAAATTCTTCAGCGAGGACCGAAAGAAGCTTTCGCCATGACCGGTGCCGCGCGGCCCGTCGGGTCACCGGTCGATCCAACACCGGCGCCGCGACCCGGCCCGGTGAAGCTTGCGGGGCGATACGGATCGGTGGTCCGGCTCGACGCTCGACGAGACGCCGGCAGCCTTTGGCCGGCGCTCTGCGGCGTTGACGGCGTGTGGACCTATATCTCCTATGGGCCCTTCGCCGCCGAATCCCAATTTTGCGATTGGCTTGCCGAGCGAGAAACGCTCACCGATCCATATTCGTATGCGGTGCTTGACCGGGACAGCCGCGCTGTCGGTATTGCAACATTGATGTCGATCCGTCTCGACATGCGCGTCATCGAAGTCGGCAATATTCTCTACAGCCCCGCGCTGCAGCGCACGCTCCTGGGCACCGAAACCCAGTACCTGCTGGCGCGCTATGTTTTTGAGACGCTCGGCTACCGCCGCTACGAATGGAAATGCGATGCGCTCAACGCGCCCTCGCGCCGCGCCGCAGTGCGCTATGGATTTATCTTCGAGGGCCTCTTTCGCCAGCATATGATCATAAAGGCCCGCAATCGCGACACCGCCTGGTTCTCGATGGTCGACGGCGAATGGCCACAGCGCAAGGCGAACTTTGAACGCTGGCTGGCGCCCGAAAATTTTGACAGCGAAGGCCGGCAAAAAATCAGCCTCACGGCGTTGAATGGGGAGAAGGCGTGAGGGAGGAAGCGTAGAGGCCAACATGACCAACAGATTGCAGGGCAAGATCGCGCTGGTGACGGCCGCGGGGCAGGGTATCGGCCGCGCCATTGCGGAAGCCTTTATTGGCGAAGGCGCTACCGTCATCGCAACCGATCTCGCCGAGGACAAGCTCGACGGCCTCAAAGCGAAGCAACGCCGCAAGCTCGACGTGCGCTCGCTTGCCGACGTGGAGTCGCTGGCGCACGACCTCGACGGCGCGTTCGGCGCTATCGACATTCTGGTCAATTGCGCCGGCTATGTGCACCAGGGCACAGTGCTCGAATGCACGGATAAGGACTGGGATTTCTCCTTCGATCTCAACGTCAAATCCATGCACCGCACGATCAAGACGTTCCTGCCGGCCATGCTTGAGAAAAAATCCGGCTCGATCGTCAACATCTCTTCGGCGGTTTCGTCGATCCGCGGCGTGCCTAATCGCTACGCGTACGGCGCCACCAAAGCCGCAGTGATCGGCCTCACCAAGGCGGTCGCCGCCGACTTCATCAAACAGGGCATCCGCTGCAACGCCATCTGTCCGGGCACTATTGAGTCGCCTTCGCTCGACGAACGTATCACTGCGTTGTCCAAGCAGACCGGCCGTTCGTTCGATGCGGTCCAGGAGGACTTTGTCGCCCGCCAGCCGATGGGCCGGCTGGGCACGCCCGCGGAAGTCGCCGCGCTTGTCCTCTTCCTGGCGAGCGACGAGGCAAGCTACATTACCGGCCAGGCGCATCTCGTTGACGGCGGGATGGCGTTGTAGTCCGGCGGCAAGCACCCATGCACATTCTGATCACCGGCGCCGCGGGAATGATCGGGCGCAAGCTGACCGCACGCCTCGTCGAAACCGGCAAGCTCAATGGCCGCGCAATCGAGAAGCTCACGCTCATCGACGTCAGCGCTCCGCAACGGCCGGAGAAGTTTGCAGGTATCGTCGGCACCTTCGCGGCCGACATCGGTGAGCCCGCAGTCGCGCAAGCGGCAGTCGCCGGGCGGCCGGATGTTATTTTCCATCTGGCGGCGATCGTCTCTGGAGAGGCGGAGCTTGATTTCGAGAAGGGCATGCGCGTCAACCTCGACGGGTCGCGCGCGCTCCTGGAAGCGATCCGCCAGACCGGCCAAGGCTATTGCCCGCGCCTCGTGTTCACCTCTTCGATCGCCGTGTTCGGCGCTCCCTTCCCGCAGGCGATCCCCGACGATTTTCATCTGACGCCGCTGACCTCCTACGGAACCCAGAAGGCGATCGTCGAGCTTCTGCTCGCCGAATACAGCCGACGCGGCTTCCTCGATGGCGTCGGTATCAGGCTGCCGACCATCTCGGTGCGGCCGGGACGCCCCAACAAGGCGGCCTCCGGGTTCTTTTCGTCGATCATCCGCGAACCCCTTGCCGGAGAAGAAGCCGTACTGCCGGTCGAGGAGAGCGTCACCCACTGGCACGCAAGCCCGCGCGCCGCCATTGGCTTTCTCATTCATGCGGCGGGCTTGAGCCGCGAACAGCTCGGGCCGCGCGTCAACCTGACGATGCCCGGCGTCTGCTGCACTGTCGCCGAGCAGATCGCTGCGCTACGCCGGATCGCCGGCGACAAAGTGGCCGCCCGCATCCGGCGCGAACCGGACCCGCTCGTCGCCCGGATCGTCAACGGCTGGCCGCGGCGCTTCGACCCTCGCCGTGCGCTTGCGCTCAGCTTTGAGGCCGAGACCTCGTTCGACGATATCATCCACGTCCATATCGAGGACGAGCTGGGTGGCACGATCGCCGTGTGAAACCACCCTCAAAGCCCTTCACATTTCGGCGGCTCACCGTTTATGTCTTGCGGCCATGCGTTTTGGCACTCCGCTGATTCCCGCCATGCTAGCGCGTCGTTACAAGCGCTTCCTCGCCGACGTGATGCTTGAATCCGGGGAGATGATAACGGTGCATGTCCCCAATCCAGGGGCTATGACCGGCTTGGCGCGGCCTTATTCGCGGGTGTGGCTGTCCGATTCCGATAATCCGATGCGGACCCTTCGCTACACCTGGGAACTGGTCGAAACCGACCTGGGAAGCGGCCCCGAGCTGGTCGGCGTGAACACCGTCCAGCCGAATCAGCTCACCGCGGAGGCGCTGGGCGCCGCGCTCATTCCCGATTTGCGCGATTATTCGTCCGTACGCCGCGAGGTAAAATACGGCGCGAACTCACGCACCGATTTTCTGCTCGAAGACCCAAAACGGCCGGCCTGCTATCTGGAAGTCAAGAACGTGCACCTCATGCGCCGTCCTCGATTCGCCGAATTTCCCGACTCGGTGACAGCGCGCGGCACCAAGCATCTCGATGAACTGGCCGCGATGGTCGAGGGCGGCGCCCGCTCGGTGTTGCTGTTCGTCATCCAAATTTCGTCGGCGGACCGCTTCGCCATCGCTCGCGATATCGACCCGGCCTATGCGGCGGCCTTTGACCGCGCGCGCGCCAAGGGGGTCGAAATGCTTGCCTGGCGATGCGAGATCGGTGTCGAGGGCATCGAGATTGAGGCGCCGGTTCCTATCGTTGATGCGCAGTGATTCCTCGGGGCGCCCGTGGAACGTCCGGGCCAGGCTGTGGCGGCGGGCGATAAGGTTATCTGCTAGGGAAATCGCCTGTTGCTTGCGTTGTCCGCCCATATGCTTACATTGCGGGTGGACGGCGGCTTGCAGCCGCTCCTATCGCGGCTCACGCTGTTAGACGCCATGACTTACGTTGAAGCGGCCTCCGCGCCGCTGCGCAAAACCGGACAGATCAAGATCCACGGCCCCTCTTCCTTTGAGGGCATGCGGAGGGCTGGCCGGCTCGCAGCTTCATGTCTCGACATGCTGGTCGGCGAGATCAGGCCCGGCGTCTCCACCGAAAGAATCGATCGGCTGGTATACGATTTCGGAATGGACCATCGTGCCCTGCCGGCGACCCTGATGTACCGGGGCTACCGCAAGGCGACCTGCACGTCGGTTAACCATGTGGTCTGCCACGGCATTCCTTCGGATAAGCCCCTGCGCGACGGCGACATCCTCAACGTTGACGTGACCTTGATCCTTGACCAGTGGCATGGGGATTCGAGCCGCATGTACACGGTCGGCGAAATCCCCCGCCGCGCAGAGCGGCTAATCGAGGTCACCTACGAGAGCATGATGCGCGGCATCGCGGTGATCAAGCCCGGCGCCAAGACCGGCGATATCGGCCACGCCATCCAATCCTATGTCGAAGCGCAACACATGAGCGTGGTGCGCGATTTTTGCGGCCACGGCGTCGGCCGGCTGTTCCATGACGAGCCCAACATCGTGCACGTGGGCCGCCCCGGCGAGGGCATCGTGCTTAAGCCCGGCATGTTCTTCACCGTGGAGCCCATGATCAATCTCGGCCGCCCGCACGTGAAGGTGCTGTCCGACGGCTGGACAGCGGTGACCCGCGACCGTTCGCTCTCGGCGCAGTTCGAGCACTCGGTCGGGGTCACGCAAACCGGCGTCGAGATCTTCACCCTCTCGCCAAAAGGGCTCGACAAGCCGCCCTATCCGGTATGAGCCCGAACGCGTCTGCGCAAAACGTGTAACCTCCTCGTATCGTAATTCAGCAAACCTGCTGGGACGCTCGGGAAATTGCCGGGCCGAGCGGTGCGCGCTATAGTCGTTCGGGTAGAGCGACGCTGGGTGATGGCGATTGCTTGAAAGAAAAAGCCGCGTGCTGGCCGCCGCGTTCGTCGCGGAAAGGTTGAGCACTGCAGGCCGCGCGGGGAGGCGTTGCGATGATCTTTTGGTCCGTCCTTCTTTTCATTCATATGCTCTTTGCGGTCACGCTTCTCGGCGCGATCACCCATCAGGCGGTGAGCGTGACTTTGCCCAGCCGGGATCGGGCCAAATCGTTCGTCAGCGCGTTCCGTGGCGTCAATGCAATGACCTACACCAATGCGATCATCATCCTGTTCCTCTGCACCGCCATACTCGGGTCGATCATCTATCCGAATTACCGGGTCAACGTGCGCCCATTCTTGCACCAGTTTCACTTCTACAAGCCCGAGGGATCGTTTGAGCTGAAGGAGCATGCGGTGGCGATCGGCGCCGCGCTGCTGCCGGCCTATTGGTACTTCTGGCGCAATCCGGATGCGAGCCGGGCGACGCGCACCGGCGTGACCCTCCTGCTCGCGGTCATCGTATGGTGGGCGTTCATGGTGGGGCACGTGATCAACAACATCCGGGGTTTCGGGTCATGAAAGTCGCACGCCTGTTCCCGGTTTTCAGCGCGGCCTTCGCGGTCATCTATGCGCCGGTGCTCTATTTCAACTGGGCGCTGGTGACCTATCAGCCGGCCATGATGGAATGGGACCTTGGACCCGTGACCAAGCAGGGGCCGCCGATGTTCTGGTACGGCGTCGTTGCTACGTCGTTCATCGGGGCCTGCTTCGTTACGGCGATTGCCGCCTTCTTGCCGGCCCGCCGCCTTTGGTCGGGATTGACGTGGCTTTTGCCGGTCGCCGTGCTCATATTTATCATCTACATTCTTCGGCCCTATTTCTTGAGCTAAGTCTTTTGCGCATGACGCTCCATCGCGCCGGATCGATTGCTGTTCTCGGTTTCTTGATCGCTTTTGCCGCCCTGCGGCCGGCCTGCGCAGGCGGCGTCGGCTTCAGCGACGAGGACATAAATAATACGGGAGGCGATGGACCGTCCTTTTTCGGGTTTGTGCGCTTGGTCGACGGTCCGGGGGTCGCCGATGCCAAGGTCACGGCCGAACTGAAGAACCGCGGCGCGCTGGTGACGCGCACCGACATATTGGGCGTCTACAAAATTCCCGGCTTCGGCAAGGACATTAATCCCGACGACGTGATCATCTCCTGCGCCAAGGATGGCTACAAACAGGCGAACGTGCTTCGCCGGCCGCGCACCGCCGGCGACACGAAAGACCCGGTTGAGGTCGAGTGTTATTTGCAGAAACAATGAACGGGCGCCCGCCGCGAAAGCGGGCGCGCACGGCGCACCGAGTGCTGCGGTCCTGAGGCGGACATCATGCCGGTGAGTTTCTTCGCGAAGCGGTCGGGGCAATTTTGGCGCGCTGCCGCGATCGGCCTTCTGATCGCCGCGGCGTGCCCGCAAGTCATCCAGGCGCAAACGCTGACCGGCTCGGTGAGCTCCCCGGCGGAAGGCGCCATGGAAGGTGTGCTGGTCAGCGCGCAGAAGGCCGGCTCACCCATCACCGTTACGGTCGTCAGCGACGAGCACGGCCGCTTCCGTTTCCCCGTCGGCCAGCTTTCACCTGGACATTACGCGCTGCGCATCCGCGCCGTGGGCTACGATCTGGACGGACCGCAAGCCGTGGAGGTCGGGGCCGCGCCGCCCGACGTCGCGATCAGACTGCGGCCGGCCGCCGATCTCGCCGCGCAACTGACCAATACCGAATGGCTCATGAGCATGCCCGGCACGCCGCAACAGAAGCGGCCGCTGATCGAATGCATGAGCTGTCACACGCTGGAGCGGATCGTCCGCTCGACCTACAGTGCCGAGGCGTTCGTTCCCGTGCTCGCCCGCATGGCGCAATACGCCAACAACACCACGCAGGCCCGCGTGCAGGCCCGCGTCGTCAAGCGCGTGGTGCGCGATGATCTGGTGCGCAAGGTCGCCGATTATCTTGCTACGGTGAATCTCAGCAGCGGGCCGACCTGGCCGTACGAGCTGCAGACCTTGCCGCGGCCCAAGGGCCGCGCCACCCACGTGGTCATCACCGAGTACGATCTGCCGCGCAAGACCATTGCGCCGCACGACGTGCGCACCGACGCGCAAGGCAATGTCTGGTATTCGAACTTCGTCGAAAATTTCTTGGGCGAACTCGATCCGCGCACCGGCGCGCACCAGGAATATCCGATACCCTTGCTCAAACCGGATTTTCCCACGGGGGCGCTCGATCTCGAACCCGATGCCGACGGCAATCTGTGGCTCGCCATGATGTTCCAGACCGGGCTCGCCAAGTTCGACATCAAGAGCAAGACGTTTCAGCTCTTTCCGATCCCGCGCGATCTCGACAATGACGCTGCGCAACAGTCGATGGTGATGCCGCGCACCTCGAACATAGACGGCAAGGTGTGGACCAACGAAGTCGCAAAGCAATCGATCATGCGGCTCGATCTGAAGACCGGCAAATACGAGCTGATCGATCCTTACCAGCTCTTGCCCAAGGGGTACCAGCACGGGCCTTACGGCATGGCGGCGGACGCGCAGAATAATCTTTGCTTCATGGATTTTGGCGGCGAGTTCATCGGCCGCATCGATGCCAAGACCGAAGAATCAACTCTTTTCCCGACGCCCACGCAGAATTCGTGGCCGCGCCGCGGCATGCTCGATGATCGGGGGCGGCTGTGGTTCGCCGAATTCGCCGCCAACAAGTTGGGAATGTTCGACACCAAGTCCGAATCCTTTAAGGAATGGAGCGCGCCGGCCCCATACACGTATCCGTACGATGCATTCATGGACAAGAACGGAGACTTGTGGAGCGGCGGAATGGCGAGCGACCGCGTACTGCGCTTCGATCCGCAGAGCGGGCGTTCGGTTGAATATCTGCTGCCGCGGCCGACCAATATCCGGCGCGTGTTTGTCGACAACTCCACGAGCCCTGTGACATTCTGGGCCGGCAACAATCACGGCGCTGAAATCGTCCGGTTGCAGCCGCTGGACTAGGGAGAACGCTCCATGATCAAGAGTCGCGCTTTCGTTGGGGCGCTGGCGATGGTCTTTCTGATCGCCGCCGGGAGCGCCGGCCTGCCGCAGATTTCGCCACAGCCGCAGCCTTCAGCGCCCGCTCCGTACGTGCTGACCATGGGCGACATGATGGACACGCTGGTGCAGCCGCGCCACGCCAAGCTGGGCTTGGCCGGCCGTGCCGAGAACTGGGCGCTTGCCGGCTATGCGCTGATCGAAATCCGCCAGGCTTTTGCCGGCATCACCAAAGCCCAGCCGCGGTTTCGCGGCCTGCCGGTTGGGGAACTGGTCGATGCCGCCCTGAGCCAGCCGCTGGACGCGGTCGACGTCGCCATCAGGCAGCAGGATGCGAAGAAATTTGCCGTCGCTTACGATCAGCTCACCCAGGGCTGCAATGCCTGCCACGCGGCAGTCGACCATCCCTACGTGGTCATCAAGGCGCCGGATGCGTCGGCGTTTCCGAACCAGGAATTCAGTCCGCGGCGATAGTGTCCTCGCCCGGACAGCGTGCGTGCAGGCGGAAGATTGCACAGCCGGGGCGATTGCAAATTCCCGCAATCCGGTCATCCTTTGACGGGGGCCGCTGCCGGATTTTGCGGTCGAAGGGCTGCGTCTGACGTCTCATGTTGGAAAAAAAACGCGCGAGCGGACAAGGCCTCGCCGAGGCTCCACCGCATTATTACGGCCATCGTGAGCGCCTGCGCGGGCGTTTTCGCGAGGCTGGCGCCGCCGCCTTATCCGATTACGAGCTGTTGGAGCTGTTGCTGTTTCGCGCGCTGCCGCGGCGCGACGTCAAGCCGCTCGCCAAATTGCTGCTGGAGAAGTTCGGCTCGTTCGCCGAGGTGATCACGGCGCCGGAGGCGAGGCTCGCCGAGGTGAAGGGCCTGGGCGACAGCGGCGTCACCGAACTCAAGATCGTGCAGGCGGCCGCCAGCCGGCTGCTGCGCGGAAAGGTGAAAAAGCGGCCGGCGCTGTCATCGTGGTCGGCGGTGCTCGACTATTGCCGCACCGCGCAAGCTTTTGCGGACCGCGAGCTGTTCCGCGTGCTCTTCCTCGACAAGCGCAATCAGCTCATCGCCGACGAAGTGCAGCAGACCGGCACTGTCGACCATACGCCGGTCTATCCGCGCGAGGTGGTCAAGCGCGCGCTCGAACTGTCGGCCACGGCGATTATCCTGGTGCACAATCATCCGTCCGGCGATCCGACCCCATCGCAAGCCGACATTCAGATGACGCAGCAGATCATCGCGGTGGCGCAGCCGCTGGGAATTTCCGTGCACGATCACATCATCGTCGGCAAGGAAGGACACGCGAGTCTGAAAGGGTTGAAGCTGATATAGTCAGGGCTGCTTATATAGCGCCGTCATCGCTTGGCACCGAAGGGCACGATCTTATTATCAGCGTCATGCCCGATGTCGGCGCGTCCTAACCAGGGAATCCCGGCCTTCCGGCACCAATGTTGGGCGATCTCCTCTTCGTTCATCCCGAAGTTTGGTTCATTCGGTGTGATGTTGCTGCAACGGCCGAGCATGATGCCTGACACGCGTCGGACGTTAGTGTTGCTCGTGATATGAAACAGCGATCGATCGATTCTGTACATCGCCTCGCCCACTTCCTCCAACATGAGCACATGTCCGTCGAGGTCAGGTTCCAGCGGTGTGCCAAGCAGGTGGCTGAGCACGGTCATGTTGAACGCCGCGGTCTTTTTCGCGCCGTCGACAGTTGGCTCTAGTGCCTCGGGCGCCCGATCGATCATCCAGGCAAGGGCTCTGGCAACGGCCGCGTCGCCCGCGTCCCGAAGGACATCCTGCGCCACCGGGCCGTGCGCCACGGCCTCAAACCCCGCGCGGTACAAAGCGGCAAGCAGCATGCCGGCATCACTATAGCCCACGTAAGCCTTTCGCTTTGATGTCTCGGTCAACTCGCGCATGACCGACTCGACCACGCGGCACGATCCGTATCCGCCGCGCGCAAACCACACCGCGTCGTAACTCTCATCGTTGGCGATATCGACGAAGGCCTGCGCGCGCGTTTCGTCATCGCCCGCGAAATGTCCGTATGACGCAAAGCACTGCGGATGGAAGACGATGTCGGGCGTCCGTTCCGGATAGAGACGCTCGGCCAAGGCGGGCACTCTCGTAGCGACCTCCGGAGACATGCGTGAGGACGGCGCGACGACGCCAATCTTGCATCTCTCCCTGCTCATGCGAGCGCCCCGATCGAGTTGTCCCTCATCGGCAATGCTTGTAGATTTTGCCGATGTCCCAACATGGAGATTACTTTTTCTGTGGCATCGGCGGTAGCGGCATGACTCCGCTCGCGTTGATCATCCAGGCGAGGGGCGGACGTGTCGAGGGCTCTGACCGCGCGCTCGACCAGGGACGCAACGGCGAAAGATTTGATTTCCTGCGCGCGCGCGGCATACGGCTCCATTCGCAAGATGGTGGCGGAATTCGCCGCGACAGTCAGATCCTGGTCACCTCCGCCGCGGTCGAGGAGACGGTCCCCGACGTGCAGGCTGCGCGTCGCGTCGGCGCCGCCGTCATGACACGTGCGAAACTTCTCGCCCAACTCTTTAACCACGCCGCTCTTGGAGTCGGCGTCGCCGGCACGAGCGGCAAGTCCACGACCGTCGGCATGATCGGGTGGATTCTGCACCGCGCCGGAAAAAGCCCGACGATCATGAACGGCGCCGATATGAAAAACTTCATCGACCTGGGCGCGCCGTTTGCTAGCGCCCGGGTCGGCGACGGCGATATTTTCGTCAGCGAAGTCGACGAGAGCGATGGTTCGATTGCACTTTTCGAGCCACGCGTGGCGGTCGTGAACAATGTCTCGCTTGACCACAAGTCGCTTGACGAACTTCGCACCCTCTTCCGCGGCTTCATCGCCAGTGCGCATACGGCGGTACTGAACCTCGATAATGCGGAAACAGCGGCGCTTGCTGCCGATCTGAAGCCGGGACAGGCAGTGACTTATAGTCTGCGCGCGGCGCCGGCCGATCTTCTCGCCTCAGCGCTGACCCCCGCGCCGACCGGAATCGCGTTCCAGGTGAAGGCGCGCGATACTGGTGAGACCGTCACTGTGGAGTTGAAAGTTCCGGGGCTGCACAACGTCTCCAATGCCCTTGCGGCATTGTGTGTCGCGAAGGCTTGTGGCGTCGGCCTCGCGGAGGCCGCGTCCCATCTGGGCGAGTTCAGCGGTATCCGCCGACGATTGGAGGTCGTGGGCACTGCCAATGAGATCACTGTGATCGACGACTTTGCCCATAACCCCGACAAGATTGCGGCTACGCTCCAGACCCTGCACGCGTTTCCCGGCCGCCTGTTGCTGATGTTTCAACCTCATGGCTATGGCCCTATTCGTTTGATGAAGGTCGCCCTGGTGGATTGTTTTGTGCGCGGATTGAACGATGAGGACGTTCTGGTCATGCCGGAGCCCGTATATTTCGGCGGCACTGTCGATCGCAGCGTTGGAAGCCGCGACATTATTTGCGAAATTGAACGAAATGGTCGAAAGGCATTTGCATATCCTGATCGCAGCGCCTGCGGCGAGGCTCTGGTCAGGCTGGCCCGTCGTGGCGATCGTATTGTGATCATGGGCGCGCGCGACGATTCGCTTTCTGAATTCGCCCATGAAGTCCTTCTACGGATCGAGAAGAAACCAAAAGTTTGATTGTTGTCAGAGATTGCACGCGAGCTTGAGGGGGTTGAGGCTCACTTAGAATGCGATACTTGCTTGTCGTTCTTTCCCTGCTGGCGGCCTTGACCACGCAGTTTGCTTCTACTTGCCTTGCCGCTTGGTCCGATGGTGCGGGCATGCACGACGCGTCACCCGCGTCTATCGCCACACCGAGTATCTGGGCATCTGCCTGCTTCTGGATATTTGCCTGCACAAGTCCAACCGCTACGAACACGCCGCCCAACTCGGCACAAGCTACTGCCGCGGACCGCGTTGAAAAACTCTACAGCGGGTTTGCCGTTGGAACGGATGCTCAAGGGAACGAAGGGTACAACGCAGCTCAAGCAGCGGAACAGCAGTTGCTGGCAGATTTCCTCAGCTCGTTCCAGAATCCGCAAAAGAACGCCGCCAATCAAACCGCCTGGGATCAGGAGCAAGACCAGCTCCTGAACGATGCATTGAAATACGCCGGGAGCAAAGCGCTTGATGCAGCGGCGACGTATTGGGGGGAGACCCACCTTAATTTGCCGGTGATCAGCCCAGAGGGGCTCATTGCCCAGGCAAATACCATGCAGGTCTCGGATCAGGCCGGTGAAAGAGAGTTTGACCAATACATGGCCAATTACTTGGCCGTTCGCTTCGACACGCTCAACCGGTTGACTGGCCAATATCAGACCGCGATCAGTGATATTGACGCGCTTCACATCCTGCTTGACCTGGCAGATCTGCAGGCCGAGCTGCGTATCGATGAAGTGGCTCGAACCATAGGTAAATCCAAGCCAATCAAACACTAGGGAAAAGGGTTGAAGCTGATATAGTCAGACTGCATAAACGGCCTCGCGAAGACGAGGGCAATCAATATTCCACAACGGGAGGAAGTCACCATGAGACCTTGCTCTGCGATCGGTATAGCGCTGCTTGTCGTCGGCACTGTAGCGATTTCGCTTTCACAGTATTCGAATGGCGTGGCGCAAGCCAAAGCCGGATGGGTCACGCTCTTCGACGGCAAGAACCTCGACAATTGGAGCCCGATCGGCACCGCCAACTGGAAGCTGGACCGTGGCGCGCTCGTCGCCGACAACGGCAACGGCTTCATGGTGTCGAAGACCGACTATGCCGACTTCGATCTGCGTGTCGAATTCTGGATCGAGGCCAAGACCAACAGCGGCGTGTTCATCCGCTGCACCGATCCGAACAGCGTGAGCGGGAAAACCGCCTACGAGGTCAACATCTGGGATACGCGTCCCGTGCAGAAATACGGCACTGGCGCGATCGTCGATGTCGCGGCGGTCGATCCCATGCCGCACGCCGCCGGCAAGTGGAACACCTACGAGATCATCGCCAAGGGGGACACGTTCACGGTGATCCTCGACGGCCAGAAGACCGTCCACAATGCCCATTCCGACAAATTCGCCAAGGGGCGCATCGCGCTCCAGCACGGCAAGGGAGTGGCCGACGAAAGCGGCGTCGTGAAGTTCCGCAAAGTGGCAATCAAACTCCTGTAGGCGTAACGCGTCAGACGCTATGCACGTCCGGCCACCTTGGCGACGATCGCACCCGCATCGGCGGGCGCGGTCTCGCCGGTCCAGGCGATGTAGCGGTCCGGCCGCACCAGCATCAGCTTCGTCTCATAGGCGGTGCGGCCATCCGCATAGGTGTCGCGGACGATCTTCAGCGGCACGCCGAGCGCCTTGGCGGCTTCGGCGAAACCCGCAACGCCCCGATCGTCGCCGTCGAACGCCAGCAAGGTGAAATAAGGCCCGAGTTCCTCGAACACGTTGCGGCCCGAGCTGAGGAGTTGCGGCGGCAAGTGGTGGCCGGTGCGGGCCTTGAAGGTGTGGTCGCCTCGGGCGCTGCTTACGCCGCCAGGCGGGCCAAACACGATGGGCGATCCCTCATAATTGGGTTCGTAGGTGAGCACGCGCGGCGCCGCGGCGCCTTGCTGCTCCTTCCAGGCGCGTTCGAATTCCGCCCGATCCTTGTCCGGGTTGTAGCGCGCCAAAAACTCCGCATCTCTTCTGATGCCGGCCGCAATGAAGTCCTCGCCGGTCTCCTTGAAGATCGGCCGCCGCTCCTCGGTGTAGCTTGCAAGCAGCGCGTCGCCGCCCCAGCCGTTGAGCGTCGTGGCAAGTTTCCAGCCGAGATTAGCAACGTCGTCGAGGCCGTTGTTGAGGCCGTAGCCGCCATAAGGCGGATGGGAGTGCGCCGCGTCGCCGGCAATGAAGGCGCGGCCGACCTGATAGGTCTCGGCAACCGCGATGCGCAGATCCCAGAAGCCGACATAGTCGAAATCGGCGGCGAACGGGAAACCGGCGGATCTCTCCAGCAAGCCTTGGAAGTCGTAGTTGTCGCGCGTGGTATTGGCCGGCACCGGTGAGTGAAAGAACCAGCTTTCGCCGACGTCGACGCGGCCGAAGAACTGCCAGTAGCCTTTCAGGTCAGGATGCAGCACTCGATAGGTCGAGCGCGGCGGAAAGCGCTTGAGTTTCTCGTGCAGCTCCTTCGAGCGAAACAGCGCCAGCACCATGATCTGATCGAAATCGGCGCCACTGCGCTCGATGCCGATCTGCCTTCGGATCGTGGAATGGCCGCCGTCGCAGCCGATGACATAATCCGCCTCCAGCGTTTCCTTGACGCCGTCCTTGACGACGGTGACGCGCACGCCGGTCTTGTCCTGTGCGATGGTCTCGGCCATCCAGCCAAACCGCGCTTCGACGTTATCGAGTTGCGCCATGCGTTTGCGCAAAACGTTTTCAACCAGATACTGGGGCAGCCGTTCGTTCGGCTCGAAGTAATAGGAATTGACGATCTCGCGCAGCGGCGGCGCGTACCAGTATTCGTCATTCAGGTTGCGATAGGAGACGATGCCGCTCATCGGAAATTCCGGCGGCAGCAGACGGATAGCGCGCACCTGATCGGCAACGCCCCACGAATGCAGATGCTCCATCGAGCGCTGCGTCAAGTTCTGCCCCTTGGGGATCAGTTGCGGCTCCATGCGCCGCTCGATGAGCGCGCACGATATTCCGCGCAGCCCGAGTTCGACCGCGAGTGCGACGCCGACCGGCCCTCCGCCGACGATGACGACTTGATGGCGCTTGTTCATTCCACGCTATTCCCGACGTTGATCCGGCAGTTCAATTCAGGCTCTTGAGAGCGTCGGCGCCGGCTTGCCGGACAGAGGCGGTGCCGATCCGGCGGCACGGCTCCTATCGAAGCCGCTCGCCGGCCATAACGCGCTTTGCAGCCAATAACCGAGCGCTCCAATCCAGAGGAGACCGATAATCTCCATGAAGTTGGACAAGGTTATCTGTTCAATCTGGAGGAGGCCGCCGCGATGAGACCAAACCAGAGCCAAGTCAGGGAGGGCGAGGAGCGGGACGAACAGGAGCCACGCAAGCACATTCCGCAACGCGCTGTCGAAAACCGCAAATATGGCGAGAACACAAGGTGCGATCAGGATTGCGCCGGCCCAATTCCCACCTTCCGTCGACGAAACATCATGTGCGATCAGCACCATCATGAATGCGGTTGCGGTAGCAAATTGCAAGACAAAGTAAGACACGCCCGCCCACGCCGCCATTTTTATCGGCAATCCGCGGTAGCGCTGCAATCCAAACGTGATGACCGCGCCAAGCGCAAGTGACACAGCGCCCGTCTCGACAATCCACCACCAGGATGGACGGCTGGTACCATAAGCGAATTGCATGGCTGCTTTGGCAGATAATCCGCATATGCCGAGCGCCAGATACGCCAGTACGGCCATCTTGATCGCGCCGAAGATTTTTCTCCGCTCAGCGGCCGCGGCCGCAGCCGCGGTTTTCCGCAGCTGAAAGCCGAATACGACGCACCAGATCAGCCAGCCGATCAGATAAAGGAAGCCTCTGTTTGTATCGCTAATGCCGGTATCAAAGCCGACTAAGCCTTCGAAGACCGCGTAGGTGCCGGCCAAAACGATCCAGATGTAAAGGCTCCGAAACCCCGCATAGAAATAGGCCATGATGCTCGCGATCCCGGTGCCGGCGAGCGCAACGTTCCAGTCAAGCTGCGCGTTCTGATACCGCGCCGGCAGCACCAAGATCGCAGTTAATATGATGCCGAGCGCGCCCCAGCCGAAGATTGCGCCTGCGGCAAGCAGCGATTGCCTGCGCCCTATGCCGGAGTATCGCCACAGCCCGAAGCCGCAGGTAGCGGCAAGGGTTACGGCCATCCCCAATGCGCCCGAATACCAAGGCACGGTCGATGGGACGGGAAGTCCTTTCATGCGGTATACGGCAAAGACGACGCCCCAGGCGCAGGCAAGCGAAATGAAGGCTGCGGCAAAGCCGACCAGCGGCATGATCAGAGGCGCCATTTTCCGCCGCTGCTGGTCGTTGAATTCTGCGCTGGTCTCGATGAATTTCATCAGCGCGAGATAGTCGCCGCCGTACCGCTTGGCCCAGGCCGCATTCGAGTGCTGCTCGTCGCGCCACGTCAGCATAGTGGCAAGTTCGGCGCCGAGCATCGGCTGCCCGTCCTCGAAGCGGTCCTGCAGGCGCCGCCATTGCCGCCGCGCGCGAGCCTCCGTCTCGACCCACTCGGCAAGCTGCTTCCACTGCCGGATCAGGCTTTCATGACTGATGTCCACGATGGTGTCGCCGGTGAGCGGCCTGGGATTCGCCGGATTGAGCTCCGGCGCAAGGAAATTGCAATCCGCCGCGCGAAACGCGTCGACGACGGCGCGGACGTTGGCTTCGTCGCCATTGCAAATACCCACCAAATCGCCAAAGCGCGTCGGCCGCCGCACCGCGTCGCTTGCCCCGGACCCTTCGGTCAGGGCGCGAAACACAGCCTCGGCAACGCCGCGGCGACCGCCGCCGAGATCGCGCAAAATGTCGCTGGCGTGGGCATCAAGCGCACCCTTGAGGCCGCCGATCCGCTCATAGTCTGCGAGCATGAGCATGATCGGTGCGTTTTCTGCGCCGTCGCGGGCGCGCATCCACATGCGGTTCAGGCAATACTGCAGCAGAGGCAATTGATCGGCGCGGCGGCCGAGGCGATCGAGCTGACTTTGATTGCTGCGGTCGTCCCACGGCGCAAACGCTGCGAGATCGTTAAGCAACCGGTTTGTCAGCGCGTCTTCGATCTTGAAGCTGCACACGGCAGCCGGCCCGGTAATGGCGGCGCGGCATTGCTCCCGGCTCATGCGTGGAATGAGATACATGCCGGTACTGATCGCTTCGGCGAGGCCATCGATAAGGGCGCAGGCGCCCAGATATTCCGAGCGCATCGTCAGCGCCACGTAGATCGGGAATTTTCTCTGCCGTGCGCTTGCCAACAGCAGCGCCGCAAAGGCCTCGGCTTCCTCGCGCCCGGCATAATCCTGATAGCGGAACAACTCCTCGAATTGATCGACCAGCAGCAGCAGATTGGTTGCTGGCGGCAAGTGTCCGTCGCCGCACCATTCCGCAACCGACAGCGGACCGCGCAGCAGAAATGCGCGCAGCAGCGCCACATCATCGTCCGATACGCCTCGCGCGTTTTCGGTCCGGGTTTCAAGGAGCCGCAGCGCTAGATTTTTCAGCGGCGCGCCCCCGGGCTTGAAGTCGACGACTCGCCAGGTCGAATTGGCTGAAGCCATCAAGCCAAGATCGAGGCCGTCGAGCAGGCCGGTTTTGACGACCGACGACTTGCCGGCTCCGGACGAGCCCAGCACGGCGAGCAACCGGGTCGCGGCAAGCCGGTCGACCATGCCGTTGACGCAGTCTTCGCGGCCGAAAAAGAGATCGCTCTCGTCGCGACGAAACGAACGCAGACCCGGATAGGGCAGACGCTGGGATGCAGGAGCGCTCAAAGCTGCAATCCGGCGAGCATGCTCTGAATGTGTTGTACGGGATCGCCGTCCTGACAGTCGATCGTCTGAAAGCCGCCGGACCAGGCCAGTTCGGGCTTCGGAGCCGGCGGTCCGAGCACGATGCTCTTGAGCCTTAGCGGTGCGTCGCGCTGGCGCTCAAGCTTGCTGTAGCGCAGTAGTTGCGCGCGCACCCACGCCGGCGGAGCGCTGCCATAAAGCATCAACAGCACGCCGCAATTGAGCAGATTGGCTTCCAGGTCTTCGACGATATCCTTGGCGGAACCTTCGAACAGTGGGCGGGCGGCGGTGTAGTTCGCTTTATTTTCGAAGATTTTCAGCAGCGTATCGGCCAATTCCTTATCGCTGCGGTCGGCGTTGATGAAGACGTGGCAGCCGTCTGCCGCGGCGCCGGGCGACGGCTTCGGCTGCTCCTGGGCGTAAGAGCGGAGGATCTCGCTGCGGAATTCCTCAAGCCCAACGGCGAGCACCTCCGGTCCTTCCAGCAGCGGTTTGTCGCGATGGCTGACCGCCGTAAGGTCAAGGTCAGGCCGGCGCCACTGCAGGATTTTGAGCCCGCGTGATTTCGCCGTTTCGTATTGGTACTGGGCATAGGTGTGCGGCAAATCCGGCGGTTTGCGCGAACCGAAATTGCCCAGCAATTGCACGAACAGTCCGGCGCGCGCCAAATCCTGCTCGAAGGCGACGGCAAATTCGCTCCCGCCCTGAGGATAGTCGGCCTCAGGGAGAACCTTCATGCCGAACTGCTCGAGACAGGCCCGCACCCGCTCGCACTCGTCGAAGAGATCGTCCGTCGATTGCGCCAGCAATACAGTCTTCTTCTTCTGTGGCGCGTCGGTTGCCGCTGCGGATGCCTTGGCTTGCGGCTGCGGCTGTGAGTGCGGAGCATCGGGGACGCTCGGCTGGCCACCGCTGCGCTCGTCGGTCAGGAGCCGCTTGATCTGATGCGCCAGCACTTGCAGGCGCTCGTTGTAGAGTTCCGGATTGAACTTTGGCGTCAGCCGCAGCGGAATGTCCTGCTCGGTGCGGTCGCGCCACCAGAACGGCGTTCGCTTGCGCCCCACCAGCAGGGACGGATGCCTGCGCTCGTCGACCGGCAGCAATTCGACTACGACCACGGGATTTGACGCCGGGGTGCGGCCACAAAATGCTTCCAGCTCACGGATAGTGAATTCGCGCGCAATGTAGCTCGGCGAGAACAAGGCCACAAAGACCGCCGATTGCCGCGCGTTCTCGATCAGGAAATCGACGTGGTCGCTGGCTTCGAAGCTTCTGGAGTCGAAGAAGATCTCGGGGTCTTCACCCAACCGCTGGCGCAGTGCGTTTTTGAGGTCGACCTGAAATCGGCTGACCCAACGCACGCCCATGGAATCTTCTTCGTTATCGAAATGCGCGTAGCTGACGAACAAATCGTGCGCAAAACCCGAGACCAAGCTCATGGTTGCAAGTCCCGTAAGCGCTCCACAGACCGCGCGGGCAAGTTAAAGGGAGAAAATCGGGGAATTTCAAGAAGCGCGACGACCGGTCGAGCCATGGGCTCTCCGACTTGACTCTAAGCCATTGCAATAGCGGATGAATTACGCCCAACCCGGCGACCGCAAGCCACGCCCGCGATCATTGCCGCACCAGAAGCATCGGGTCGGGACCTTGCGGCACGCGCTCCCAGGTATTCGGGTCATTCTCCTCAAAGCGCCAGGATTGGCCGCGTGCCGTGAGCAGCATCAGGTCGGTGTCGTCCAAGCGCCAGGAGGTCGGATTAAAGCGCGTCACCAACGCATCGCAGCCCGGCTTGACCTGCAAGGCAAAATCGTCGGCGCCGGCGGATTTGTTGACCAGCGTGAGCACGCATATGGGCTTGCCGGTTCCGCGCTCGATCGCCCAGTCGCCGGCCAAATCTGCGGTCGTGTGGGCGGGCGCGATTGAGGCTGCGTTCTGCAGGATGTAGCGGCCTTCCTCCCGTCGGAAGCCGTCAAACATGCCGGTCTCGACTTCGCTCAGTTCAATCACCGCTTTTCCGGCGGAATCAAGCAGACGCAAACTGCCGAAATTATCGATCGTCCAACCGACGATATTTTTGGTCGATGGGAACAGATTGGGACAGTTCTTGTCGATGTCGAGCTTATAGCCTCCGGGCGCGGGGTCGTTGCGGAAAACGAAGTGGCAGACCTTGTCCTGATCGGCGTTGGAGAACTGCCAATTCCCGATCATGGCGGCCACCGGATCGCGCGGCGCCGGGACGTCCGGGGTTTTCACGTCCTGCGCGAACGCGACACCCCCGCACAAGCAGCCCGCCATTGCCACAACGATGCCGATACGCTGACGATGCATGCCCACTGCTCTTGCCTGACGCGTACGCTACCACGCGTCTGTTGCGCCGTCATGTCCGCTCAATCCTGCCACGACCGCCAGGGCGTTTCCGCCACTGGCGTCAGCGGCGGCTTGCCGGTGGCCCAGGCCAAAATGTTGTCGACGATAAGCTGATCCATCTTTTCGCGGGTACAGACCGAAGCCGAGCCCACATGGGGGAACAGCACGACGTTCTCTATGGCGATCAGCTCCTGCGGAACATCCGGCTCCTTGGCATAGACGTCGAGGCCGGCCGACATGATGCGCTTTTCCTTGAGCGCCTTGATCAGCGCCGGCTCATCAACCACTGAGCCGCGCGCCATGTTGATCAGAATGCCGCCCGGGCCGAGCGCATCCATCACCTCGGCATTGATCATGTTTCGCGTCGCCGCGCCGCCCGGAACGATCACCAGCAGGATGCCGACGTCGCGCGCCATATCGAGCAGGTTGGCGTAATGACGATACGGCAATTCGCGCCGAGGCTGCCGTGTGTGATAGACGACCGGCACCTGCATGGCGTCGAGCCGGTGCGCGATGGCCTGACCGATCGCGCCCATGCCCACCAGGCCGACCGTGCGGTTGCGCAGCGATGCTTTGCTGAGCGGATAATCCCTCTCGCGCCACTTGCCGGCGCGCAGGTAGCGCTCCGCCTGCGGAAATTCACGAACCGTACAGAGCAGCAGACCGAGCGCCGTGTCGGCGACTTCTTCGGTCAGCACATTCGGGGTGTTGGTGAGGATGACGCCGTGCTCGGCGGCCCATTTGACGTCCATATGGTCGTAGCCGACGCGGAAGCTGGAGACGATCTGCAATTTGGGAAACCGCGCCATGAGGTCACCCGGCACTCTTTCGGTCGTGGCGCTGCAGGCGATCGCGCGCACCCGCGAATGCGCGGCGATGAACGCATCGCGGTCCTTGGCCGCGGCGACCTTATGCACCGTGCAGGCGGCTTCCAGGCCGTTGACGACGACCGGCTTGAGCGGTCCGAGCAGCAGAACGTCTTTTCTCTTGCCTTCCATCCTCAAGCCTCGCTCATACCAGCATGCTCACCGGCGTTTCCACAAAGCTCTTGAAGGCGGCAAGGAGCTGCGCGCCGAGCGCGCCATCGACCACGCGGTGATCGCAGGACAGCGTCACGCTCAGCAAGCTGGCGAAGGCGACGCCGCCGTCTGCTTTCTCGACGGCCTGGCGGCGCGCGGCACCGATGGCGAGAATGGTCGCGTGCGGCGGATTGATGATGGCGGAAAACTCGCGCACGCCGTACATGCCGAGATTGGAAATCGCCGACGATCCACCCTGATAGTCGGACGGTGCGAGCTTCTTGTCCCGCGCGCGGGCGGTGATGTCTTTCATTTCGCCCGAGATGGCGCTGAGCGATTTGGTTTCCACGTTGCACAGGACCGGCGCGACCAGTCCGTCGTCGAGCGCAACCGCGACCCCGATGTCGGAGTGTTTGAAGCGCAGGATGCGATCGCCGGCCCAGATCGCGTTTGCCGCTGGCACCCGCTGCAGCGCCAGCGCGTGGGCGCGGATGAAAAAGTCGTTGAGCGAGATTTTGAATGCAGGGCCTCCGTTTGCATCCTTTGGGGCAGCGGCATTGGCTTCCGCGCGCAACGCGATCAGCCGCCCGATGTCGATATCGGCGGTGAGATAGAAGTGCGGCACGGTCTGGGCTTGCGTGAGGCGCATCGCAATGGTGCGACGCATGCCGTCGAGCGGCACTTCCTCGTAGCTGCCGGCCGCGTAGAGCGACTTTATCTCGGCGGCGCCGGGACCTTCCGCGCGCGCCGCAAGCGGTGCGGCGGCTGGCGCATTTTCAATATCGCCCGCGATGATGCGGCCATGCGGACCGGAGCCGCGCAAGCGGGAAAGATCGATTCCGCGCTCGGCCGCGAGCCGGCGCGCCAGCGGCGTGACCGCGATTCCGCCCGGCAGCCGCGCCGGGCCGAAATTGCGCTCCGGCGTGCGCACTTCGAAGAATGGATCGAGCTTGATTGCCTTCCGCTCGTCCCCGCGAACGCGGGGACCCAAGGTCTCAGAAGAGTGGATTCCCGCTTGCGCGGGAATGCGCGGAGCAGGGCTCGGCGGCGCCGCGACCGGCTGCGCTGTTGCAGCCCGCGGAGTTACCGCGGCGGCCGCGCCATCCGCAATGACGGCCACCACGGTGCCCACCGGCGCCACTTCTCCGGCTGGAATGCGAATTTCCGAAAGCACGCCGCTCGTCGTCGACGGCACCTCCATCGAAACCTTGTCGGTCTCGATCTCGAACAGATTATCGCCCGGCTTCACCGCCTCGCCGGCCGCTTTGAACCACTTGGTGATTTTTCCCTCGGCAACGGTCTCGCCGAGTTGCGGCATCAGGACATCCATGAGCCGCCTCTTGCTGTCATCATCCGCGCAGGCGGATGATCCAGTATTCCGTGTGTCTTGGATGAAAGACGGCGATCAGACATGGGCCGATTGATCAGACATGGGCCGATTGGTGATTACTGAATGCCCCGCTTTCGCGGGGCATGACAATGCAGGAAGTGCGCCATTATTTGATCCGTTCCCAGATGACTTCCGTGGTCGTGCCGATCGGACGCAGGATAAGGCGGTCGCCGACAAATTCGTAGCCGCGCACGACGTCGCCCTTGTCGCCGGGCTGCACGCTGCCCTGACGATGATGGGTGACGGTGCGGGCCTGCTCATCGACCGAATAGGTGCCGAAATAGGCAATGTGACCGTCGAGCGCCGCCTTAGCTTCCTCGCCGGTGGGCGTGGCGCCGGTCTTAGTGATCTCGCGGTCCGGCGCGACCTGGCAGGCCATGTGGCCGTGCGCGTCGTAGATGATGATGCCTTTCGGCGTGGAGCCGCGCTCGGCCCGCGGCTTGCCGCCGGTGGTCGAGCCAATGTGGCGCCAGGAGCCGATCAGGCGCTGCTTATCCGTTTGCTGCTCGCTCACCACGTCACCGAAATGTATTGCGTCTCCATAAACTCCATCAGCCCTTCGTGCGCGCCTTCGCGGCCGAGGCCGGACTGCTTGACGCCGCCGAACGGCGCCGCCGGATCGGAAACGAGGCCGCGGTTCAATCCGATCATGCCGAAGTCGAGCTTCTCCGAGACCCGCATGCCGCGGGTCAAATCCTTGGTGTAGAGATAAGCGACAAGGCCATATTCGGTGTCGTTGGCGCGGGTGATCACCTCGTCCTCGGTTTTGAAGGTCTGAAGCGAGGCGACCGGACCAAAAATCTCTTCGTTGAGCATTTTCGAGTCGTTCGACACGTTGGCCAGAACGGTGGCCGGATAGAAGAAACCGGGACCGCCCGGCGCTTTGCCGCCGGTGAGCACCTTGGCGCCCTTCTTCACCGCGTCATCGACCAGCTCGATCACCTTGTCGAGCCCGTCCTTGTTGACCAGCGGGCCGAGCGCGATGCCGTCGTCGAGGCCATTGCCCATTTTCAGTCCGGCCATCTTGGCCGTGAGTTTCTTGGCGAATTCGTCGTGCACCTTCTCGTGCACATAGAAACGGTTCGCCGCCGTGCAGGCCTCGCCCATGTTGCGCATCTTGGCGATCATCGCGCCGTCGATCGCCGCGTCGATATCGGCGTCGTCGAAGACGATGAACGGCGCATTGCCGCCAAGCTCCATCGCCGGCTTGACGATGCTGTCGGCGGCCTCGTGCAACAGCTTGCGGCCGACTTCGGTCGAGCCGGTGAACGAAACAACGCGCACGCGCGGGTCATGCAGCATCGCGCTCACCACTTTGCCGGAGGAGCGCGACGGAATGACGTTGACCACGCCGGCCGGTACGCCGGCCTCTTCCAGGATCGGCATCAGCGCCAGCATGGTGAGCGGCGTATCGGACGCAGGCTTGAGCACGACCGGGCAGCCGGCGGCGAGCGCCGGGCCGATCTTGCGCGTCGCCATGGCGGCCGGGAAATTCCACGGTGTCACCAGCACCGCGATGCCGGCCGGTTTGTGCTGCACGAAAATGCGCGCGCCCGTGGACGGACCCAGCGTATTCGATCCGATGTTGCGCACCGCCTCCTCGGCGTACCAGCGGAAAAACTCGGCCGCGTAGGCGACCTCGCCGCGCGAATCCGACAGCGCCTTGCCGTTCTCGATGGTGATGAGCTTCGCCAGCCGTTCGGCGTCGCGCATAATCAGTTCGAAGGACTTGCGCAAAATCTCGGCGCGCTCGCGCGGCTTCTTGCCGGCCCAGCCGGGAAACGCGGCCTGCGCCGCATCGAGCGCGGCGATCGCATCCTCAACCGTGGCGCTTGCCACCGAGGCGACCTTGTTCTCGGTCGCCGGATCGATCACGTCGAACCGGCCGCCGTCGGACGATTTGCGCCACTTGCCGCCGATCCACAGGTCCGTGGGGACATTGGCGAGAAGATTGTCGTACATGGCCATGGTGCACCTTCCTCCCTCGTCATTGCCGGGCTTGACCCGGCAATCCATGCGGCGGTGAAGCCGTATGGATGCCGGGGCATTTTACGCGAAGACGGTGCTCCGCACCTTTTGCCCGGGCATGACAATCATGATTGCAACGCCTTCCGCACCCGCTCGGCGATCCGACCCACCGTCGGCAGCGCGATGTCTTCCAGAATATCGGCGGCCGGCAGCGGGATGTGCGGCGTGGTGATCCGTACCGGCGGTCCATCAAGATCGTAAAAGGCCTCGTCGGCGACGATGGAGACGATCTCGGCGCCCCAGCCGCACAGCCGCGGATTTTCCTCGACGGTGAATAAGCGGTGCGTGCGGGCGACTGAGCCGAGAATGGTCTGCGTGTCGAGCGGCACCAGCGAGCGCACATCCACAACCTCGCAGTCGATGCCGTGTTCCGCTTTCAGTTTTTCCGCCGCGGCGAGCGCGCGCGGCACCATCAGCGCCAGTGCCACGATCGTTGCGTCCTTCCCGGCCCGCACGATGTTGGCTGTGCCGAGCGTATCGAGGATCTCGCCGTCCGGCACTTCACCCTTGGTCGCATAGAGCGACTTGTGCTCGAAAAAGATCACCGGATCGGGATCGCGAACCGCCGCGGCCAGAAGGCCGATCACGTCGCGTGGGCTCGATGGCGCCACAACCTTGAGGCCGGGAATCATCATGCACCAGTTCTCGACGCTCTGCGAATGCTGCGCACCGAATCTGGACCCCGCGCCGTTGCCAGTGCGGATCACGAGCGGGCACTTGAGCTGTCCGTTCGACATGTAGCGGCTCTTGGCGATCTCATTGGCGATGTGGTCGAAGCAGACCGCGAAGAAATCCGAGAACATGATTTCGGCGATCGGCTTCAATCCCGTCATGGCCGCGCCCATGGCGGCGCCGAGGATCGCCTGCTCGGAAATCGGCGTGTCGCGCACGCGCAACGGGCCGAACTGCTCGAACAATCCGACGGTCGCCTTGAACACACCGCCCGCCTTGGCCACGTCCTCGCCGAGAAACACCACGTCCGGATCGCGCGTCATTTCCTGCGCGATGCCGCGGGCCACCGCGTCGCGATAGGTCAGTTCCGCCATGCGAAACCTCCGTCGGCATAGACGTCGGTGGTGAGAATATCGAGCGGCGGCATCGGCGCCGCTTTGCATTTTTCGGTCGCCTCGTCGACCTGCCGGCGTACGTCGGTCTCGATGCCGGCAATCACATTCTCGGCCACGCCGAATTGTTTGAGCCGCTCGCGATAGATTTTGACCGGATCGCGCTCCTTCCACTTTTCCAGTTCACCTTCGGGCCGGTATTTGGCCGGGTCGGCGCGCGAGTGGCCGCTGTAGCGATAAGTCATGCACTCGATCAGCGAAGGGCCGCCGCCGTCGCGCGCCTTGGCGTAGGCCGCGTTCGCCGCGCGATAGACCTCATCGGCATCGTTGCCGTCGATCACGATCCGCGGCAGCCCATAGGAAGCGGCGCGGTCGGCGGCTGGATGTTCGACAGCAGTGACGTCGCCGATCGGTGTATATTCCATGTAGAGATTGTTCTCGCAGACGAAGATCACCGGCAGCTTCCACACCGCGGCGAAGTTCAGCGCCTCATGGAACGCGCCGATGTTGGTGGTGCCGTCGCCGAAGAAGCACACCGCCACGTCCTTCGATCCCTTGTACTGCGCGCGCCACGCCGCGCCGCAGGCGATCGGCAGATGCGCGCCGATGATCGCATAGGAGCCCATCACGCCGTGGTCGGTCGAGGTCAGATGCATCGAGCCGCCCTTGCCGCGCATCAGGCCGTTGTCGCGCTGCATCAGTTCGCCCAGCACCTTTTCAATCGGCACGCCGCGCGCCAGCGTGTGGGCATGGCCGCGATAGGTGCAGAAGGAGAGATCGCCCGGTTGCATGGCGGCGGCGCAGCCGGCGGCGACCGCCTCCTGGCCGAGCGAGAGATGGCTCGTGCCTTTCACCAGGTTCTGCAGGAACAGATCGAATGCGCGTTGCTCGGCCTCGCGAATCTCGACCTGCATGCGATACATGCGAAGCCGGGTTTGCTCGCCGATATCGTCGTTCAGGCTCGCGCGCACTGCGGGCGCGAGATCTTCTACCTTGGCCATGAAAAGTCCTCAGGATGCCCTAATTCTAAGCGTGGGCGGCGCAACTTAGCGCCAGTTGTCAAGCCGAGGCAACGCTGTCGCGATGCGCCTGGAACGGCGTGGTATCGGGTGGGCGGACCGCCGGCAGCGGGCAGGCCGCTTGCGCGCGGCCTTGCAAGTTCCTAATTGACGCAAACGGGAGAGCGCGATGAGCCAAGAATCCCTGGAATCCCGAAGACCCGACGATTACGTCCAGCGTTTCTTCGGCGGCCCACCACTCGCAGTGGTCGGTCGGCTCGTTCTGCTGTCGATCCTGGTCGGCGTCATTCTCGCCGCGATCGGCCTCGACCCTTGGAACATCCTCGAATCGGTGCGCCGGCTCATCGAGCACGTCTGGAATATGGGCTTCGACGCCGTACGCTGGCTGTGGCGGTATTTCCTGCTCGGGGCGGTGATCGTCGTGCCGATCTGGCTCCTGGTACGATTGGCCAAGGCGCCCCGCGGTCTTTAGCTGCGTGGCCTCGGGGCGGCGCGTCGGCGACCCCGAGAACAATGAGAACGCGAAACCCCTTGGATTGGCTTTAGCGGCTATTCGTCGACCGAATCCGCGTCGGACTGCGGCGCGCTATTTTCGGCGGGGATGGACTGGTCCGACCCATAGTCGCGCGGACCGCCGCCGCGATGCCGCCGACGCCGCCGGTGCAACGGAAATCGGTCCGGCGACCCGTCATAGCCGTTCGGCCCATTGCCGCCGCCTTGGCCATTCGCGCCTTGGCTGTGTTGCGGTGCGCTCTGCTGCTGAGGCTGACCGCCGGTAATGAATGACGGCAGCCGTTCAACATCGCCTTCGTTGTCCGGCATTTGCGGCTGCGGACGCGGTTGAAATTGCTGCGGCTGATGCTGCGGCTGTTGGGGCTGGTGCTGTTGCGGTTGATGCGACTGATAGTGTTGCGGCTGGTGCTGATTGTGCTGCGGCTCACGCGGGTAGAACGGCTGCGATTGTGGCGCGTAGGGCTCGCCGGCTTGGGGCTGATCATCGCCGTCATCGTAGCCGTCGTCGGCCATATTGCCGCCCACTCCACCGCCCGGCTGTTGCTGCTGAAAATAGGGCTGATTCTGGCGAAGCTGCTCCTGCGCGGCGGCGATCAAACGGAAATAATGCTCGGCATGTTGATAATAATTTTCGGCGGCGATCGGATCTCCAGAGCTTTGCGCGTCGCGAGCGAGCTGAAGATATTTTTCGGCAATGTGCGAGGCGGTTCCCCGGATTTTTACGTCCGGCCCATTGGACTCGTACATCCGCGACAACGGATTCTGGTGATGATGGCCACCTTTGCGGCTACGACCTCGCATACGCTTATTATTCTGACCGTTTCTCATGGTTTGCTGTTCCGCCAACCCCGTTTTGCACGACGGCAACGGCGCCGCCGCATCTGTCCATAGTTACCGAACGTCACTCAAATACCGCCGCCTGGCTGCGCGCGGAATGAAAAATCGCCCCCCAGTGCGCATCATAAGCCCCAGCCACGTTCAGCCCTCGTCCGCGGCACTACCCCCAGCGTTACTAAGCTTTGTCATGCGCGCGTCCGATCCGCATCAATGCGCGCCGACCCGGTGATAACGTCTCGGCTTAACCTTCACGGTTTGAACTTTCGCGCTCTGAATCTGGCGATCCTGTATGCCGTCCAATCCGGCGTTCGCTATCCAGTTATCGCTTGCCAGCTTTCGCTTGTCTGCCTGGCCTGCGCTGCCGGCCTTTTGGAGCCAACTCTTTCAGTTAGGCTCTTGGGCGTTCAGGGCAACGCGGCACCCTCATCTCGGGCCGATTCCGTGGCCGCAAGCTAGTCGGTTCCGGCTGACATTCCAAGTGCTTTTTTGCCGGGGTCCAATGCCCATGCCACATGCCGGTCTACTTGTTACTTTTTTGCAACGAGAGCGCGCAGCACTCCATTAAGATCGGGTCGCGGCGCCCAGGGCACAAGCCCCGCCGCGGCGAATAAAGCGGCGACCGATTCCGCCTGGCCGGCGCCAAGCTCGACGACGAGCGCGCCGTCCGCCGCCAGGAGCGCGGGCGCCACGCCGGCAAGCGCTCGATAAAAATGGAGACCGTCGGGGCCGCCGTCGAGCGCGCGGAGCGGATCGAACAGCCGCACCTCAGGCGGCAAGGCCGCGATATCCGCCGACGCAACATAGGGCGGATTAGAGACGATCAGGTCGAATGG
>JBAUYV010000226.1:0-2041 GCA_049584975.1 Xanthobacteraceae bacterium
ACCCACACGTCGGGCAGCAATCGTTCGCTCAACGCGGGGTATACTGAGAACATCGCAAAGCAGACCCTATCGATATCGATTATTGCCTTGGAGATGTAACCGTTCACACCCCCCCCAGCGTAATGGCCTATGTCAGAGCGAGGTGGGGTAGTATTTTGGGGCGAGCGATGATTTGAGGGCTTGCGGATCGGCGGCGGCGGGATTCTACACCCTTATGTGACGCCCCGATTCGCCAGTGATTTGTTGGGCCTGACGCCCGCGGACCTCGCCTCTATGCCACCGGGTGAGATGCTCGCGACCTCATGTCGTCTGCTCGAACTGGCGCGTGAGCTGGCCAACCGGGCGAGCGAGGACTCGCGAACCAGTTCGCGTCCGCCCTCGAGCGACGATCCCTATCGTGGTCACGGCAAAGGCGCGGAGCGCGCGAACGAGGGCGACAAGGCCGAGACGCCCCCCGGCCCGCCCGAAAGCGCCGGCAAGTCGGAGGGGAAGAAGGTCGCCAAACCCGCCGGCAAACGGCCCGGCGCGAAGGGCCATTGGCGAAGCCAACCGATCTTGGTGAGCGCAGAGGTCGAGCATGCGCCTTTGGTGTGCGTCTTGTGCGCCGCCGCCCTCGGTCCTGACCTGGAGCGCCATTGTCTCAGCGCCCACAACACGCTCGAACTCACGCGCGCCGACATGTCGCTGCAAGTGGCCGCCACCAAACACGTCTACTTCGCCGTGCGCTGCCGATGCGGGCACGAGACCGTGGAGCGCCCCGGCGTGGGACCGCGCTCCCATATCGAGGGACGCAGGCGAGACCTGCAGATGAGCGAGCGCTGTCTGGTGGGTCCGATGCTGGCCGCCTTCATCGCCGCGTTGTCGCTGCGCTTCCGTTTGTCGCGGCGCAAGATCCAGGAGTTCCTGCTCGACTGGTTGGCCCTGGATCTCGGGACCGCGACCATCGAGCGCTGCATCCACGAGTTCGGCTTGGCCTGCGAGCCCGTGGTCGAGCAACTCATCCAAGAGGTTCGCGCGGCCGAAATCGTCCATCTCGACGAGACCCCCTGGTATCAGCGCGGGCTCCTATGCTGGATGTGGGTGGCGGTGACGGCGACCACGGTCGTCTATCGCATCGGCAGCCGTCGAAAAGAAGAACTCGTCGCGCTGATCGGCGAGGCTTTTCTGGGTTGGCTGGTGACCGACGGCTACGTGGCCTATCGCGATCATCCTCGCCGGCAGCGCTGCCTGGCCCATCTCATCCGCAAAGGGCTGGCGCTCGCGCAAGGCTATTACGGCGTCGGTTCCGGCTTCGGCCACGAACTCGTGCGCGACTTGCGCCGTCTCATCGAGCGGGTTCACGACGGCGACGCGGACACAGAGGCCGTCAAGCGGCTGATGGCCCGAATCAAATGGAATTGCCAATGTAACCGGCATGAAATCGAGAAGAAGGTTCGCGACCTCGCCGGTGAAATCCTCAACGACTGGGACGCGGTCGTCGCGTTCGTGTACGACGCGACCCTGCCACCGACCAACAACGAGGCCGAGCGCGCGTTGCGCCACGCCGTGATCGCCCGTCGCATCAGCTTCGGGACGCGAACCGACGAGGGGAGCCGGTTCTATGCCGCCGGCCTCGGCGTCATAGACACCTGCCGCAAACGCCGCGCCGATCCCTGGGCCTACGCCTGTCGCATCATTGCCGCCGCCCGCGCCAACCTACCCTTGCCAGCGATCCCCACAAACGCCGCCGCCTGACTTCAGAAAGCAGGGGGAGTCTGAACGGTTACTCTGATCGACCGCCAGCGCCTGCAGCACGCCGGCGAGCCATCGCCGCTCTGCCAGTGCCGGCGCTTTCACCAGCATATGGCCGAAGATCAGCATCGCCGTTTCGACAAAATCGCACTCGTAGATCAGATAGGCCTTGAAAGCTGTCGCACTCAACCGGTTTTCCGCGACCTAGCGATGCGATTGCATCGCGGTCCAGACGTCGAGATTGGCGGCGCGGATTCTTTCGGAAATTGGTGCGGGCGCGCTCATGCTTCGCCCCGGATCGCGCGCGCTT
>JBAUYV010000227.1:0-10820 GCA_049584975.1 Xanthobacteraceae bacterium
TCCAGGGATCGTCTCCAGCCGCCGGCTCGCCTCGTTCGAGCGATGTTGCGCCATGATCCGTTTCTCGATCGATCCGATCATCGTCTGCATCGCCGTGAACTCCGCAGCCAGAACCACAAGGCTCGCATGAGCATCGACCGGCAACCGCTCATCCTCCCCGCTCGCAATGATCAGCAACAGCTCCTTGACCCCTTGGCGCCCCTGCGGAGCCACAATGCCGAACTCAGCCAAATGGGCCCGCAACGCATTGATGACCTGAGTTCGCTGCCGCATCAAAAGATCGCGTGCTCGGTGCAGCATCAACCGGCCCTGCTGCTCGGCCGATTTAATTTGTACGAAACGCATGGTCGGCCGCCGCACGGCCTCGCAGATCGCCTCAGCGTCGGCGGCATCGTTCTTGTTGCGCTTGACATAAGCCTTCACGTCCTTCGCCGGCATCAGCCGAACCAGGTGACCAAGCTTCATGAGTTCACGCGCCCAATAATGGGCGGTGGCGCACGCCTCCATGCCGACCAGACACGGCGGAAGCGCTTTGAAGAATTCCAGCACCTGGCGCCGCCGTAGCTGCTTCCTGACAACGACCTTCTCGGCCGCATCGATCCCGTGAACCTGAAACACGTTCTTGGCGATATCCAAACCAATCGTGGCGATTTGCATGTGGACAGCTCCCTGATGTGATTCGTTGACAACGATCACCCTATCGGAGCTCGCTGCCGGGGTGCGGGCACCGTCCACCACATCATCCGTGGATACATGGGCCTTGCGGGTCACCGCGAACACCGAAAGCGATGCCACGGAGGCAGCTTTCTCGCTTGACCCAAGTCAAGGTGCGCGGCGTCTGCGCCTGCTTGTTATGGTCGCCGTGGAGTTCCCAGGGACCTGCGGGCGACGCAACGACGTTAAGCAAGCATTCCACCCACAGCCTTGGGCTTTGGAGACAAACAAAAATGACAAAGCTCTCAATTCCCCATAATGCCCTGGTATTCGTCGGCGATGGGCAAAGGGCGTTATTTCTGCGCAATACCGGCGACGAGAAGGTTCCAAACCTGAAAACCGAACGGGTCTTCAGGGACGAAAATCCGCCTTCCCACGAACAAGGCACCGATCGCCCGGGGCGCGGCGTTGAGAGTGCCGGAACACATCGTCGCAGCAGCATGGAGCCGACGGACTGGCATGAACTGGAGAAGCACCGCTTCGCCGAACGCGTGGCCTCCGCGCTGGAGCAATTGGTGCGGTCGCAAGATCTAATAAAGATCGTCGTTGTCGCTCCGCCACGCACGCTTGCGGACCTGCGGCGCGCCTTCCATGCCGACGTGAAGAGTCGCGTTGTCGCTGAAATCGACAAAGACCTGACCAAGCATCCCGTCTGGGAGATCGAAAAACATCTTTTTGCCTGATGCCGGACCGCAGCATCGCCATCGGAGCTTATCATGCCGTATCCAACAAACATCGATTTGCCGCCGTCAGTCTGGGCGCATTTGCCCGACCACGCCCAGGATATTTACAGGGAGGCGTTCAATCACGCCTATGCGGCGCATGCCGGCGATCCTAGGCAAGAAGAAGCCGCGCATCGCATCGCCTGGGCTGCCGTTAAGCGCACTTACGTGAAGGTCGGTGACAGCTGGGTGCGCCGCTCGGCTCATTTTGTCTAAAGTCGGTCGTAGGCGCTCACCGTCGCTAATGCTGCGCGCGGTTTGTCGTTGACCGCGAGGGCGCAACGGCCTTTGCAGAACGAGGTTCATTGGCGCCAGAAGTCGCGCAGGCGCGGCTGCACTCGAGAGCGGCAGCTGCTAGGCAGCGGCCTGCAGGATCGCGCGCCGGACGAGCGTCTCGAGTAGCGGCAGCTTGTAGGCATTTTTGCTAAGTGGTGTGGCGCCGGCCAGCGCGGCCTGAGCGGCGCGCACGGCAGTGTCTTGATTGATCCGCTGCCCAACGAGCATGGCTTCGGCTGCTTTTGCCCGATGTGGTACTGGTGCGGCCGCGCCAAGGATGATCGCCGCACTCTTGCATGCGCCATCCGCGCCGACATCGAGGGCGACGGCGACATCGGCCAGCGGCCAATCAAACGAATCTTTTTCCTCCTGCTTGACGTGAGCCATGCGCAATGTTGACGGCAGTTTCGGCAAGTGGATCGCGGTCACGATCTCTTGCGGCTGCAAATCGTTCTCGCGTTGCAGGTCGCGTTCGGGCAGGACAAAAAAATCCTCAAGGCGAAGCTGGCGCTTTGTGCCGGCGGCATTGGTGATTTCAATTGTGGCGCCTAGAGCCACCAACACGGTCGCTGCCGTCGACGGATGGACGGTCGCACACGGCATATTGTTGAAAATGGCGTGGTACTGATTTTCGCCGCTGATTGCGAAGCAGTGGCCGCCGCCTTTGCGCAGACAACGATAGGCCTCCGAGCGAAAATACCAGCAGCGCGGGCGTTGCAGGAGATTGCCGCCCAATGTCGCGACATTGCGAATTTGCGGACTGGCCGAGCCGCGCACGGCACTCGTCAATGCCGGATAGCGCTCGCGCACAATTGCATTTTCAGCCAACGCCGCCAAAGTAACCATCGGCCCGATCCGCACGCCGCCGCCTTGTTCCTCCACAATCTTGTCAAGGCCGGGTATTCCGGACAGGCTCACGATTTTCGACGGTTTCAGGAGCCCTTCTTTCAAAAGATCGAGGAGGTCGATGCCGTTGGCCTTCACGACGGCGGTTTCGCCGTGTTCCATGGTTTCGGGCGCCGCCGTCATGGCATGCGCCACGGTCGTCGACGCCGCAGTCGCGGCCTCGGACAGCGTCTTGGCCTGCATCCAGGCGAAGCGATTCACGGCATCAACTCCTCAATGGGATCTTGCCGAGCGCAGCGAGCACTTTCGCCGGCGTCATCGGCAGGCTGCGCAACCGGATGCCGATTGCGTTATAGACCGCATTGGCGATTGCCGGTGCGGTGGCGATATTGGCTGGTTCGGCGATGCCGTAAGCATCAGTGGCGCTTTGGCCTTGATAGTTTTCGAGGACGACAACGTCGATGTCCGGCGTCTCGCGCGGGCCGGCAACCTTGTATTGCTCCAAATTCGGATTGACCATGCGCCCGGTCGGCTGATCGAGAATGCGATCCTCGAACAGCGCATAGGAAACGCCCATCAGAACGCCGCCGTGCACCTGGCTTTCGATTTGCCGAGGATTCATGGGCCGGCCGCAATCCTGTACCGCCACGACCCGCTCGACACGCACGATGCCGGTTTCGGTGTCGACCGCCACTTCGGCGAACTGCACGCCGCCCAAGTCTTGCTGCGCCGACGCGGCGTCGCCCATCCGCCGGCGGAAGCCGGCATAATCATCGCTCCGCGATACCACAGCGCTGATGCGGTCGGTGTGCAGCCGGGCAGTTGCATCGCGCAAGCGCATGCTTCGGGGTGGGTCGGTACGGACTATGATTTTCCCGTCGCGTGCGACGAGGTCTTCGGGGGCGGCATTGAGTGCAAGCGCCGCCTCGCGGAATAGCTCTTGCTGCACGCGCCAGGCGGCGGTGCGCGCCGATGGAGTTGTCGAGGCGGTTGTGCGGCTGCCATAGGACGGGCCGCCGCCGGGAAACTCAGTGTCGCCAATCCGGACCGTAATGTCGTTCGGATGCAAACCCAGCGTTTCGGCGACCGTCTGAGCCAAGACCGTGCCAATGCCGGTGCCGATATCCTGAACGCTCGACAGCACCTCAACCGACCCGTCGCGCATCACGCGCACCTCGCAGGCCGCGTTGAGCTGCACATTGGCGCCCCACAATGATTGCGCCATGCCGAGACCGCGCTTAACCGGCCCTGCATCAGCGCCTGGCGGGTGCCGCCGCTGCCAACCGATCCGCTCGGCGCCGATGCGCCGCTCCTCGCGCCGCACCGGACTGGGATCAATTCGATCGCGCAGCGTGAGTGGATCCATGCCGAGTTTCTCGGCCAGATCGTCTATCGCTTGTTCGAGGCCGAATGCGCCCGGCGTATTGCCGGGGCCACGCATCGCGCAGCCCGGTCCGGCATTAATGAAGATGTCGTGTTGGGTGCCTTGGAAGCTTGGGCAGGAATACAGTGCCTCAGCGTTATTGCCGACGCCTGCGCCGAGACCGACGCCAGCGGTGCCGTAACTTGTCAGTGAAATAGCCGTAAGGCTACCGTCACGTTTGGCACCGACGCGTAAATGTTGCCATGTGCCTGGCCGGTTGCCGGCATCCATTTGCTCCTCTTCGCGTTCGAGGAAGAGCTTGACCGGCGCATGGGCGCGGCGCGACAGCTCGACGGCGATCCGGCCGTAATTGCCGAGTGAGGATTTGGAACCAAAACCGCCGCCCATGGCATCCACGACGACACGGACCCGACTGAGCGGCACGCCGAATTCCTCCGCCAACTCCTGCCGCACGCCGGCGGTGAACTGCGTGGAAATGTAGACGGTCAGACCTTCGGGTCGCCAATCGGCGACGATGGCGTGCGGCTCCATGCAGCAATGAGTCTGCACTTCGGTGCTGTACTCGCCCTCGACGACGACGGCGGCCTCGGCGAAGCCTCGAGCGACGTCGCCGCGCTTCGTGATGGCGGGCCCGCGCACGTTGCCATTGAGCGGCAGATTCGCCGCCGCGGGAAACCCTGACGGGTGACCGGCCGGTGCCGTTTCGCTGTCATGAACCAGCGGCGCACCGGCAGCGCGTGCCTGATCCATTGAGGCGACGAAGGGCAGGGGCTGATAATCGACGCGGATCAGATGCAGCGCTTGTTCGGCCGCCGCCATCGAGACGGTGGCGACAGCCGCGATGGGCGCGCCGATATAGCGCAGCGTCGCGCTATGCGGATCGGATGGATCGATGATCGGCAGCACGGCGCGGACGCCGGGCTGTTGCACCGCCGCCGTCACATCGATGGCGCGAACCAGCGCGTGTGGCATCGGCGAGCGCAACACGCGGGCGTGCAGCATGCCGGGCAGCGCGATGTCGACAGTGAAGTGGATCGCGCCGGTGACCTTGGCGCGCCCGTTGGGGCGGGGGAACGACTTGCCGATCACGGCGAGTTCGCTGTTGGGCGGCAGCGGCGGCGGCTCGTCGATGGGGATCTGACGCTCAACCGTACTAAGCCCAACGCTGGCGATACCAGCGGGAAATGTCTCGGTGCGCAAATCTTGTTGCTTCGCCATGTCAGGCCGGGCCCCGTTTTGCTGCGTCCAGCGTAGCAGCGATGACGTGGGGATACGTGCCGCAGCGGCATATGTGTCCGCTGATTGCCGTGCGAACATCGTCGACGCTGGGCTCCGCGTTACGCTCGAGCAGCGCCGCACAGCTCATAATCATGCCCGGCGTGCAGAAGCCGCATTGCAGAGCGTCGTGATCGATGAACGCCTGCTGCACCGGATGCAGCGTGTCGCCTTGAGCGAGGCCTTCGATTGTGGTGACACGGCGTTCGCCAACGTCGATAGCGAGCATCATGCAGGCGCAGACCGGAGTCCCGTTGAGCCAGACCGTGCACGCCGAACAGGTGCCACGATTGCAGGCGATCTTCGTGCCCGTTAGGCCCAATGGGCCACGCAGCGCTTCGGCGAGAGTCATACGAGGCTCGGCGCGCAGCGTCTTGGTCTTGCCATTCACTTGCAACGTGATCGAGACGGCGTCCGGCCCCACCAGCGGCGAGAAAGCTTCCTCCGCTGCAATCCCCGCGATGTACCCTGGTGTCGTATTGAGCATGCTTGCTCCGGCTGTAGTCAGAGCGGAGCCTCGAAGAAACGAGCGACGTGAGAAATCACCCTGCACGTCAGGCCTCCGCCGCGATTGCGGCTCTCCACCGAATCCCACAACGAAGCAAGCCCTCGCTTACTCCGTCGGTCACTCTAGAAAGCAATCAAAGTCTGGCTCGCGAGGGCTCTGAAGACCTTGATCTAGGTCAAGTCGACAAAAAATCACGCTTGCAGAAACTGACATGGATCAAAGAACGGCGCATCGAACTGGGCATAAAGGAGCGGAAATCACAACGGAAGCCATGCGATGCATGCCCCCATCACCCTTCGTGCGAAGATCGAGACCGTCGCGCAGAAGGGAAAGAGACTGAAATGGTCCATCGCCGCCATTGTGGCCGCCTGCGTGGCGGTTGCCGCCTATTTTGAGCGCGACGCCATTAGCAATTCGTTGTTTGGACCGGTGGCCACTCCCATTATCTTCGTTTCCGGCAACATTGAAGCCCATCAGAGCGTGCTCGGTTTTAAGACCGTGCAATCACGGATCGTAGAACTCCCGTTCGACGAAGGCCAATGGGTCGATGGTGGTACGCTCATCGCTCGGCTCGATGATTCCGATTACCGGCAGCAGGTGGCGATCAACGAGGCCGCGCTCGAGATGCAGCAGCGCCAACTGGCGGCCGCGGAGCAGAATCTCTCGGCGGCTCAGCAGACGGTGGAAAGCGATGCCGCCGATCTTGTGTTCAGGCAGCAGGAATATGACCGCGCCGCCACGCTGCTGCAGGAGGGGACGGGCACCGTCGAACAGCGCGATCAGACTTACGCCACGCTCCGGCAATCGACCGCCGCGCATCAACGCGACATGGCGCTGCAAAACGCCGCCGCGCGGCAGGTCGAACTCGACAAAGCGGCCATCCATAACGCGGAAGAAACATTGAAAATGTCACAGATCGTGCTGGGCTATACGGTGTTGAAAGCTCCGTTTTCGGGCGTGATCCAGGTGCGGCAGGCGGAGCTCGGCGAGATCATGGTGCCGGGTACGCCGGTCGTCACCCTTGCAGACCTCGATCACGTCTGGTTGCGCGCATACATCAACGAGACCGACATCGGCAAGGTTCGTTACGGGCAGACCGCGACCGTCACCACCGACACGTATCCGGGAAAGAAGTATAACGGGCGTGTCTCTTTCATCTCCGCCAATGCCGAGTTCACGCCGAAGAGCGTGGAGACCCATGCAGAGCGTGTGACGCTGGTCTATCGGGTCCGCATCGACATCAATAACCCGTCGCATGAACTGGTTCCCGGCATGCCGGCCGACGCGACGCTGCAAGCGCTGCCGCGCGGTGGATCATGAATGCGCACGTTTCCGTTATCGAAGCCAACGGGCTGACTAAACATTTCGGCGCCGTCGCCGCTGCGGATGGCCTGACTTTCACCGTTGATCGTGGCGAAATCTTCGGACTGGTCGGGCCAGACGGCGCTGGCAAGACCGCGACCATGCGCATGCTGGCCGGCGTTATGCGGCCCGACGGCGGCAGCATTGTCATCGACGGCGTCGATGTCGTTGCCGATCCCGAGGAGGGCAAGCATCATATCAGCTATATGCCGCAGCGGTTCGGCCTTTATGAGGACCTGACCGTCGACGAGAACATCCGGTTCTATGCGGACCTGTTTGGAATACCGCGGGCCGCGCGCGAAGAGCGCGCGCAGCAGCTTCTAGCCGCCTCCGGAATGACCCAATTTCGCTCGCGGCTGGCTGGACAGCTTTCCGGAGGCATGAAGCAAAAACTCGGCCTGACCTGCGCGCTGGTTCATACGCCGAAAATCCTGCTGCTCGACGAGCCGACCACCGGCGTCGATCCGGTCTCGCGGCGTGATTTTTGGCGCATCCTCTACGGCTTGCGGGAGGAGGGCGTGACCATCGTCATCAGCACCGCCTATCTCGACGAGGCCGAGCGCTGCAACCGCTTGGCGCTGCTGCATGCCGGTCACGTGCTCTATTGCGATACGCCGGCGGCGCTCAAGCAACGCGTGCCGGGCGCCCTTGTCGTCATAACGTCTACGGCTGGGCGCGATGCGCGATCTGTAGTCGCCGGTCTTGAAGGCATAGGCAGCGCCATTTTGGTCGGTGACGGCGTTCACGTCGTGGTCGACAATGCTTCCTTGCGCATACCGCAGCTGCGCGACGCTTTGCGGCAGGCGAACGTTCCGTTCGCCGATATCGCCGTCGGCGAACCCAGCATCGAGGACGTGTTCGTGGCTTTGCTCGAAGACGGGAGCAAACTGCAATGAACGGCACTCACGAAGCCGAGCCGCAAATCATCGTCGAGGATTTGGTCAAACGCTTTGGCAATTTCGTCGCGGTCGATCACGTCAGCTTTCGCATCGGCCGCGGCGAGATCATGGGCTTTCTCGGTCCGAACGGTTCCGGCAAATCGACCATCATCCGCATTCTGTGCGGCCTGTTGCGTCCGAGCGCCGGCTTGGCGCTGGTGGCCGGCATCGACGTGGCGAAAGACCCGGAACGCGTGCGCGAGTGCATCGGCTATATGTCGCAGAAGTTCTCGCTCTATCGCGATCTCAGCGTCGAGGAAAATCTGAGATTCTTCGGTGGCATCTACCGGGTGCCGCGCGATCAGCTGCCCGAACGGATGCGATTCGCGATCGACATGGCCGGCCTTGCCGGGCGCGAGAAGGATTTGGTTGCGACGCTTGCCGGTGGCTGGCAGCAGCGGCTGGCGCTCGGTTGCGCGGTACTGCATCGGCCGCCAATTCTGTTCTTGGACGAGCCGACATCGGGCGTCGAGCCGACGTCGCGGCGCCGGTTTTGGGACCTCATTCATACGCTCGCGGCCGACGGCGTCAGCGTGCTGGTTTCCACCCATTACATGGACGAGGCCGAATATTGTCACCGCGCGGCGCTTATCAATCAGGGACGGATCATCGCCATCGGCAGTCCTGACGAGCTCAAGCGCACGGCGCTCGGTGGCGAGCTGCTTTTGCTTGAATGCACAAATCTCGGGCCTACGCTGGCGGCGCTTCAGAATGCGCCTGGAGTGCTCGACTGCTCGGTCTTCGGTAACGCGCTTCACGTCCTTGTCAGCGACGCCGAGCGAAGCCTCGCCGAGCTGCCGGCATATCTAGAGCAAAGAAGCCAGCGGCCAATTCGCCTCCAGCGCATCCATCCTTCGCTGGAGGACGTTTTTGTGCAGCTCATTGCCGTCGATATGGCCAACAGGAGGCTGGCGGCATGAAATTGCGCCGGCTCAAGGCCATTGCGGTCAAAGAAATTTTGCAGGTCTGGCGCGACCCACGCAGCTTGATGATCGCGCTGTTGCTGCCATTTACCCAGATGTTCCTGTTCGGTTACGGCGTCAATCTCGATCTCAAACACCTCCCGGTCTGCACCTTCGATCGTGAAGGCAGCCAGCTGAGCCAGGCGCTGTTCAAGCATTTCCAGGCGTCGCAGTATTTTACCGTCGTGCGCAATGTCAAAAGCTACCCGGAAGTCGTGGCTGCCATCGACAACGCCGATTGTGGTCTCGCTATCGTCGTTCCTCCCGATTTCTCCGAACGCTTAAACGACAGCGGAACCGCCTCGGTCCAGGCGATCATCGACGGCACCGACGACAACACCGCCAATATCGCTTTCGGCTATGCCGCAGCGGTCGTCGATGGCTATTCGAACGACATTGAGGTCTCCTGGATCGACCGCCAAGGCAAGCCACTGCAGCAAATCCAGCCGATGATGGTGCAGTCGCGGGTCTGGTTCAACGAAGATCTGGAAAGCCGCAACTTCATCATTCCCGGGCTCGTCGCCATGATCATGGCGCTTGTCGGCGCGCAGCTCACCTCGCTGACCATTTCGCGCGAGTGGGAGCGCGGCACCATGGAGCTGCTCATTTCAACGCCGGTGAAACCGAACGAAGTAATGTTCGGCAAGCTCGTTCCGTATTTGGTTCTGGGCTGGCTTGATGCCGCGTTCTGCCTCGCGATTGCGGCGCTGTGGTTCGGCGTGCCATATCGCGGCACACTGTTTGCGCTTTTCATCACGACGTCGCTTTTTATCGTCGTTGTTCTCAGCATCGGTTATCTGATGTCGGTTTTGATCCGTAGCCAGGTCGGCGCCAGTCAGATCGCCTTATTGGTCACGATGCTGCCGACAACGCTGCTTTCGGGCTACATATTCCCGATCGACCAGATGCCAAGGGTGGTGCAAGACATCACCTATCTGATCTATTCGCGATATTATGTTTTGATTGTCAAAAGTCTGTTCTTGAAAGGCTCGAGTCTGGCCGAGTTGTGGACGCCGATCCTGTTTCTTGTCGTTTACGCGGCTGCCGTGATGATCCTTGCCGCCCGCGCCTTCCGCAAGCGGCTGGATTGAGGAACGGGCCATGTTCGCGCGCATTCTGGCGATCGTCATCAAGGAGTTCCTCGAGCTTAAGCGCGACAAGTGGGCACGCTTCCGTTTGATCGTACCGACGCTCGTGCAAATGCTGCTGTTCGGCTATGCGGCGACATACGAGGTCTATCATGTTTCGGCGGTGGCGCTCGATCTCGACCATTCCCAGGAAAGCAGGGAACTGGTGTCCCGGTTTACGTTCAGCAAGCGATTCGACGTCGTGGTCGCGCAATCCCAGCGCGAGGTCACGAAAGCGATTGACAACAGCGATGCGGCGGTAGCGCTCGTCATCCATGCCGGCTTTGCCGAGCTTTTGCGCAAGGGTCAAAGCGCGCCGCTGCAAGTCGTCGTCGATGGCACCAACTCGAACACGGCGCTCATTGCGCTCGGCTACGTCAACACGATCGCGGCTGGATTCGCGCAGGATTACGCCACTGATTTGGCAGAGCGAACCCTCGGCGTGCAAGGAATGCGGCAAGTCCAAGTGACGCTCGAACAGCGGCCCTGGTTCAATGAGGATCTGAACGGGCAATGGTTCTTTGTGCCGGGGCTCATCGGCACGTTGACCCTCGTCATCATCGTGAATCTCACCGCCTTCGCCATTGTGCGGGAACGCGAAGTCGGCACGCTGGAGCAGATCATGGTGTCGCCGATACGCCCGGTGGAGCTGATCCTGGGTAAGACCGTGCCGTTTTTTGTCATCGGCCTGGGCGAAGTCGCGCTC
>JBAUYV010000228.1:0-50821 GCA_049584975.1 Xanthobacteraceae bacterium
GAGATCTACCGCGTGCTGGCGCGGCTGATGCAGACCGACCTTACGGTGATGATCGCGGGCGAATCGGGCACCGGCAAAGAGCTGGTGGCGCGGGCGCTGCACGACTACGGCAAGCGCCGGACGGGGCCGTTCGTTGCAATCAATATGGCGGCGATCCCGCGCGATCTCATTGAGTCGGAACTGTTTGGTCACGAAAAGGGCGCCTTCACGGGCGCCAACTCACGCAGCGCCGGCCGTTTCGAGCAGGCCGAAGGTGGCACGCTTTTCCTTGACGAAATCGGCGACATGCCGATGGAGGCGCAGACGCGCCTTTTGCGCGTGCTGCAACAGGGCGAGTACACCACGGTCGGTGGCCGTACGCCAATCAAGGCCGATGTGCGCATCATCGCCGCTACCAACAAGGATCTGCGCCAGCTCATCCAACAGGGGCTGTTCCGCGAAGATTTGTTTTTCCGTCTCAACGTCGTGCCGTTACGCTTACCGCCGCTGCGCGAGCGCACCGAGGATATCCCCGACCTGATCCGCCACTTCTTCGTGGTGGTCGCGCGCGAGGGGTTGCCGCTAAAGCAGATCGATCAGGCAGCCGTTGACCGGCTTAAGCGTCATCGCTGGCCGGGTAACGTGCGTGAACTAGAGAATCTGGCGCGGCGCCTCGCTGCCCTCTACCCGCAGGAGACGATTACCGCCGCTGTGATCGACACGGAACTGTCGCAGCCGACGCTGGTGGCGCCGGGCGAGACAAACCGGGCCGACGATAATCTGTCGAACGCCGTTGAGCGCTATCTCGCGCGATATTTTTCCGGATTTGACGACGGGCTGCCGCCGCCCGGCCTCTATCACCGCATCCTGCGCGAAGTGGAAGCGCCCCTGCTCTCCGCGGCTCTGACGGCGACCCGCGGCAATCAAATCCGTGCCGCGGACCTGTTGGGGGTCAACCGCAACACGCTGCGCAAGAAAATTCGCGACTTGGAGATCCAGGTCTATCGGACCAGCGGCGGCTAGGCAGCGGCTACCCCGGGAGCGAACGGACCCGGAACTCAAGCGCATGATCGCGGGTCTCTGAAACGACTCAAGATCGCGCTCGGCGGCAATTTGGGATGGCAACCGCCAACGAATTGTCGCAATCTGGCAACATTGTTGTATAAAAGCCTCACTTGGGGGACGGATGGGCGGGCTCCATTCGAACTATGCCCTCTGGACAACAGTCCCGCGTCTTTAGGGCGTCTATGGCGACGATCGACCAGGTTGCGTCCGTTGAGTCAGCTTCAGTAGCTGAGTCGGCTGACGTGGCTGACCCGAGTTCAACCGCGCCGATGCCCACCACCTCCCGCCTCATCGGCGCAATCGCCGTCGGCATAGCGCTCCTGTCCGCAACCGCCACGTTCCTGGTGCTCGCCGGGCTGACCCCGATTGCCCCGGTCGACTCGGTCGTGAAGGAACTGCTGCTCGGCAATGCGGTCACCGGACTCCTGCTGCTCGCCATCATCGGGCGCGAGGTCTGGCTCGTAGTGCAGGCGCGGCGGCGCGGCCGCGCCGGCTCGCGGTTACATGTGCAGATCGTCAGTTTGTTTGCCGTTATCGCCGCGGTCCCGACAGTACTCGTGGCGGTCGTGGCGAGCACGACCCTCGACCGTGGGCTCGACAGGTTCTTTTCGACACGGACCCGCGCCATGATCGAGCAATCGCTGATTGTTGCCGATGCCTATGTGAGCGAGCATGCGGCATCGATCCGCGGCCAGATCCTAGCCATGGCATTCGACCTCGGCCGCGCCAAGCCGCTATTCGACAAAGACCGCGAACAATTCCGTCAGTTCCTTACTGCACAGGCCAAAGGGCGTGGACTGAACGCCGCCATCATCATCAATCCCGACGGCTCGACGGTCGAAAGCGCCGACGTCTCCATGCCGAAACCGGTTGTGCTGCCTTCCGCGAAACTGCTCGGTCAGATTAGCGAAACGGACCCGCAGGTCGCACTCATCCCGCAGGGCGATCACGTCGCCGCGGCCGTGAAGCTGCGCGGTTACGACAACATGTACCTCTACGTAGCCCAAATGCTCAACCCGCAGGTCGTGCAGCAATTGGGCGCCACGCAAGAGAGCATGAACGAGTATGCCGTTCTCGAAGAGCACCAGCTCGGCATTCAGATTGCCTTCGCGTTGATGTTCGCGGTCATTGCGCTCATCGTGCTGCTCTCGTCGGCCTGGATTGGATTGGATTTTGCCAACCGGCTCGTTGCCCCCATTCGCCGCCTGATCGGCGCCGCCAACGTAGTGTCGACCGGAAACCTGCAAATCCAGGTCCCAGTGCATCAGTCCGAAGGCGACCTCGCCCAGCTTGGCGAAACTTTCAACAACATGACTGCCGAGCTGCGTACGCAGCACGAGGACATCGTGCGTGCACGCGACCTCATCGACAGCCGCCGCCGTTTCACCGAGGCAGTGCTGTCCGGCGCCAGCGCCGGCGTCATCGGCGTCAACGCCGACGGCCGCATCACGATTTTGAATCGCTCCGCCGAGCAGCTGACCGGGCATCCCGAAAGCGAGGCGCTCGGCCGGCCGCTGCTCGAAATCGCGCCCGAACTCGTCGAGATATTAGGCGCGGCGCGCGGCGGCAATCAGCGCCTGATCCAGCGCCAGATTTCAGTCACCCGCAACGGACAAGAGCGCAATTTCTCCGTGCGCGTCACCAGCGAGCAAGCAACCGAATCCGAGCACGGCTACGTCATCACGATCGACGACATTACCGAACTTGTTTTTGCCCAGCGCACTTCGGCCTGGGCCGACATCGCCCGCCGCATCGCCCACGAGATCAAGAACCCGCTTACGCCGATCCAATTGTCGGCCGAACGACTGCGGCGCAAATACGCCAAGATGATCACCGACGATAGCGGCGTTTTCCAACAATGTACGGATACCATCGTGCGCCAGGTCGACGACATCAAGCGCATGGTCGACGAGTTCTCGCGCTTTGCCCGTATGCCGAAGCCGGTCATGGCTGACGAGGACGTGGCGGAAACGGTGCGCCAGGTCGTGTTCCTTTTGCGCGTCGGCCATCCTGACATCGATTTCGACGTCGAACTGCAGGCAGAGACGATGCTGGCGCGCTTCGACCGCCGGCTGATCTCGCAAGCCCTTACCAACATCATCAAGAACGCGACCGAAGCGATCGGAGCTGTGCCGCCGGCGGAACTCGGGCGCGGCCACATCACGGTCAGCGCCAAGCGTGACGGCGAGGAAGCGGTTATCGACGTGATCGACAACGGCATCGGCCTGCCCAAGGAGAACCGCGCGCGCCTGCTCGAGCCCTACGTGACGACGCGTGAAAAGGGCACCGGGCTCGGGCTCGCCATCGTGGGCCGCATCCTCGAAGAGCACGGCGGGCGCATCGAGCTGCGCGACGCCTCAGACAAGATTCCCGGCGCCCGCGGCGCCTGGATGCAGTTGCGCTTCACCGTGGAAGCGCTTCCCGCCGCACCGCAGTCAGTAGCAAACCGTGAAACGGTGAGTTGACCATGTCATCCGATATCCTCATCGTCGACGATGAAGCGGATATCCGCGAACTGGTCGCGGGCATCCTGCAGGACGAAGGCTACCGTACGCGAACCGCGCACGACAGCGACGACGCTCTTGCGGCCGTGGTGGCGCGCCGGCCCAATCTCGTTTTCCTCGACATTTGGCTGCAGGGCAGCCGGCTCGACGGCCTGCAGCTGCTCGATGCGCTCAAGCTTGAGCACGCCGAACTGCCGATCGTGATGATTTCCGGTCACGGCAACATCGAGACTGCCGTCTCCGCCATTAAGCGCGGCGCCTACGACTTCATCGAAAAACCGTTCAAAGCCGACCGGCTTCTGCTCGTCGCTGAGCGGGCGTTGGAGAATTCCCGCCTCAGGCGCGAAGTCAAAGAGCTCAAACAATTCTCTCCAGTGCCCAACATGATCGTCGGCCATTCGCCGGCGGCCAACCAGTTGCGGCAAACCATCGAGAAGGTAGCGCCGACCAACAGCCGCATCCTTATCGTCGGTCCCTCGGGCAGCGGCAAGGAACTTGCCGCACGTACTGTTCACTCGCACTCGGCGCGCTCCGACGCGCCGTTCGTGGTGATCAACGCGGCCGCCATCTCGCCCGAGCACATGGAGGTCGAACTGTTCGGCGTTGAGTCGAGCAACGGAGTGCAAAGCCGAAAAGTCGGCGCGTTGGAGGAGGCACATGGCGGCTCATTGTTCATCGACGAGATCGCCGACATGCCGCGCGAGACGCAGAACAAGATTTTGCGCGTGCTCGTGGATCAAACCTTTCAACGCGTCGGCGGCAGCACCAAGGTCACCGTCGATGTGCGCATCGTTTCCTCCACCAGCCGCAACATGGAAGCCGATATCGCGATCGGCAAATTCCGCGAGGATCTCTTCCACCGGCTCTCGGTGGTTCCGATCCGGGTGCCGTCACTCGCCGAGCGGCGCGAGGACATTCCCGAGCTCGTGGAATATTTCATGACGCAGATTTCCCACGCCACGGGATTGCCCAAGCGCAACGTCGGCGCCGACGCGCTTGCCGTGCTGCAGTCCCATGACTGGCCGGGAAACGTGCGGCAGCTGCGCAATAACGTGGAGCGGTTGATGATCCTCGCCGGCGGCGAACCGGAAGCCGTGATCACCGCCTCCATGCTGCCGCAGGATGTCGGCTCCATGATCCCCAGCATGCCGAACGGTGACGGTGGCGAGCACTTGATGAGCCTCGCTCTGCGGGAAGCGCGTGAGGTCTTCGAGCGCGAATACCTGTTGGCGCAGATCAACCGCTTCGGCGGCAATATTTCACGCACCGCCGAATTTGTCGGCATGGAACGTTCGGCCCTGCATCGGAAGCTTAAGGCGCTGGGCATAGACTGACGATGTCGCGCGTCGCCTACGTCAACGGTCGCTACGTGCCGATGCGCGAGGCTACGGTCCATGTCGAGGATCGCGGCTATCAATTCGCCGACGGCGTCTATGAAGTCTGCGAGGTGAGGGGAGGGCGGCTCATCGACGAGCGGCGCCACCTCGATCGCCTCGAACGTTCGCTCGGCGAATTGCGCATCCGCATGCCGCTCTCGCGCGCCGCGCTCGGCGTGATCTTGCGCGAGGTGGTTGTGCGAAACCGCGTTAGCTACGGCATTGTCTATATGCAGATCACCCGCGGCGTGGCCAAGCGCGATCACGCATTTCCCGTTGGCGCCATCGCGCCCAGCGTCGTCGTGACCGCGCGTCGGCTCGACAAGGCGCGCAACGAAGCCCTCGCGGCCAAGGGCATCGCGGTCATCAGCGTTCCGGAAAACCGCTGGGGCCGCGTCGACATCAAGACGGTCGGACTGCTGCCGAACGTATTGGCGCGGCAGACCGCTATCGAACAGGGCGCCCGCGATGCCTGGTTTGTTGACAAGGCCGGGGCCGTCACCGAGGCGTCCTCAGCCAATGCCTGGATCGTCACCGCTGCCGGCAAGCTCGTCACTCGGCACGCCGACCATGCTATCCTTCACGGCATCACGCGCGCCGTCGTGCTCGATGCCGTCAAGGAGCAGAATACCGCCGTCGAGCAGCGCGCCTTCACGCTGGATGAGGCCTACGGGGCGCGCGAGGCCTTCATCACCTCGGCGAGCCAGATCGTGCTGCCCGTCGTCAATATCAACGGCCGCACCATCGGCGACGGCAAACCTGGCCCAGTAGCCACTGCGTTGCGCGAGGTGTTTCATCGCTACGCTGAAGCCGGGTAAATGGTTACCAATGCGACTGCCACAATTGGACGCTGCCGCCATCTTGGGCTTGCATCGGCCCTCTACGCGCCCTCTAATGGGGCCTTAGCTCCGTGCACATTGTCGGCGCGCCGGAGCAAAAGGTTGTATGGGGGAATAGAGTGAAACCCATTATCTAGGAATGCGGCTTGCGGTGGGTTCCACTTCGCTCAACCCACCTTACTTATGGCAGTACTTGGACTGGGTTAGGCGTCAACCAGCCTAACCCACTGAGAACGAATGCCGGGTGGCGCTGCGCTCACCCAGCCTACGAGACTACGCAGGACGCAAAGAAACAACCCGTGGGACAGGGGCCCGCGAGGCAAAAACGGAAGCAACGGCGATGGCAGCCGCACAAAACCTACAAGACACCTTCCTCAATCACGTCCGTAAGAACAAGATTCCGCTCACCATATTCCTGGTGAACGGCGTAAAATTACAGGGTGTGGTGACCTGGTTCGATAATTTCTGCGTGCTCTTGCGTCGCGATGGGCACTCACAGCTCGTCTACAAGCACGCCATCTCTACCATCATGCCCGGTCACCCCGTCCAGCTTTTCGAAGGCGCGGAAGAACCTCCTGCCGGGGACAAAACCTGATTGGAGCCGCGCCGCCGCGATACGCGTGCTGACCGGCTGAGTCCTGCGGTACCGCCGGGCTCTGCGACCGGCCGCGCGCTCGTCATCGAGCCGGTGCTGCGGCGCGCTCCGGGACGCGCCACAGACACCGAGCGCACGCCTGCCGCCAAGCTCGACGAGGCGGTGGGGCTGGCGCGCGCCATCGATCTCGACGTCGAGCAATCCGGCATCGTCATGCTCAACGCGCTGCGGCCCGCGACCTATCTGGGCAAGGGCAAGGTAGAAGAGTTTGCCGGCCTCATCAAAACCAACGAAGCCGGCGTCGTGGTGATGGATTGCGCGCTCTCGCCGGTGCAACAGCGCAATCTGGAAAAGGCCTGGAACGCCAAGGTAGTCGATCGCACCGGGTTGATCCTGGAGATTTTCGGACGGCGCGCGCGCACCCGCGAAGGCTCCCTGCAGGTCGAGCATGCGCACCTCACTTACCAAAAGAGCCGGCTGGTGCGCTCCTGGACCCATCTCGAACGCCAGCGCGGCGGCTTTGGCTTTTTGGGCGGACCCGGCGAGAGCCAGCTCGAAGCCGACCGCCGCATGATCGAGGAGCGGCTTGCGAAGATCGAGAGCGAACTCACCAAGGTCAAGCGCACGCGCGCCCTGCACCGCGAGAGCCGCCGCCGCGTGCCTTATCCGATCGTGGCGCTGGTCGGTTACACCAACGCGGGCAAGTCCACGCTGTTCAATCGCCTGACGCGCGCGCGCGTGCTGTCCGCCGATATGCTGTTCGCAACGCTTGATCCGACCTTGCGTGCGGTCGACCTGCGGCACGGCGCCCGCATCATTCTTTCCGATACGGTCGGCTTCATCTCCGATCTGCCCACCATGCTGGTCGCGGCGTTCCGCGCTACGCTTGAAGAGGTGATCGAGGCCGACGTGATCCTGCACGTGCGCGACGTTTCTCACGAAGACGCCGAGGCGCAACTCCATGACGTGGAGAAAATCCTCGGCCAGCTCGGCATCGATCCGCAGAATGGCGCGGGCGAGCACCGCGCGCTGATCGAAGTATGGAATAAGATCGATCGGCTCGATGGGGCCGAACGCATCCGGCTCGCCAATCTCGCCGAACGCCGGCCCGCGCCGGAACGTCCGGTGCTGGTATCGGCAACGACCGGGGAGGGGATCGAGACGCTTGACGCCGCCATCGAGGCGCGGCTTGCCGTCGGCCGCATCCTCATCGAGCTCGAGCTCGAAGCTGCCGACGGGGCCGGCGTGAGCTGGCTGCATCGGCATACCGAGGTGATCCGCAAAGCCATCGATCAGGAAACCGGCCGCGTCGCCATGACGGTGCGCGCCGATGCCGCGAAGGCGGGCGCGGTGCGCAAGCGGTTCGCGCATTAAAATTACCTCTCCCCGCAACGGGGAAGAGGCAGGAGCGAACGTCACTCCGCCCTTTTGGCCTCGTCCCAAAGCGCATCCATTTCGGCGAGTGTTGCGTCCTGCGGCGCCTTGCCCTTTGCCGCGAGCGCAGTCTCGATCGCGGCAAAACGGCGCTCGAATTTTTGGTTGGTCTGCCGCAACAGCGCTTCCGGGTCGGCACGCAGATGGCGGGCGAGATTCACGGCCGCGAACAACAGATCGCCGACTTCCGCCGCCGCTTCCGTAGTGTCCGCAGCGGCACCGTCGAGCGCATCCTCAATTTCATCGGTTTCCTCACGGATCTTGCGTAAGACCGCGCGTGGATCGTTCCAGTCGAAGCCGACTCTGCCGGCCTTTTCCTGCAGTTTCAGGGCGCGGGTGAGGGCAGGTAACGCCACCGGAACGCCGGCGAGCGCGCCGTCCTGCTGCGAGCCCTTTTTGCGCGCCGCCTTTTCTTCAGCCTTGATGCGCTCCCAAAGCCCCTTGACCGCTTCCGGGGTCTGCGAGCGTTCGTCGCCGAACACATGCGGGTGTCGGCGAATGAGCTTTTCAGTGATAGCCTGCACCACATCGCCGAAGTCAAACGCACCTTGTTCGTCGGCCATGCGGGCATGAAAGACGACCTGCAACAGGAGATCGCCGAGTTCTTCCTTGAGATCGGTAAGGTCGCCGCGCGCGATCGCATCCGCAACTTCGTAGGCTTCCTCCAGCGTGTACGGTGCTATGGTCGCAAAATTCTGCTCCAAATCCCACGGACAGCCGGTCTTGGGCGTCCGCAGCGCGGCCATGATTTCAAGGAGGCGGCCGATATCGCGGGAAGGGGTCATTGACGGGTCCTGCATGGTTTGCGCGGACCCTATCACATTCGCCATTCCGGGGGCCGCGCGCAGCGAGGCGCCAGGAATGAAAAGAGCTTGCCGTCTCTAGCGTTGCGCCGTGCGGCTCGCTTCGAACAGGAACCAAGTGCGCCGCTCGGTCTCGTCGATGAAGGTTTCGAGCAGACCCGCGGTCGCCGCATCCTCGTGTTTTTCCGCAAGCTCGTGACACTCGCGCATGGAGGCGGCCACCATTTTGTTGTCGTTCATTAGCTCGTGCAGCATTTCCTGCGCCGCGACGAACTGGTCGTCGTTGTCCTTGATGTTTTGCAGCTTCGCGATGTGCCCGATCGAGCGCAGCGTTGTGCCGCCGACCTTGCGCACACGTTCGGCGATTTCGTCGGTGCTCGCAAAGATCTGCTCGGACTGTTCGTCGAGCAGCAGGTGGTAGTCGCGGAAATGCGGCCCGCTGACGTGCCAATGGAAATTCTTGGTCTTCACATAGAGTGCAAAGGCATCCGCCAAGATCTCATTGAGCTTGGCCGAAAGCTCGCGCACGGCGGATTCGGAAAGGTCGGTCGGCGTATCGAGGGAGGGCGCTACCTTGCGGCGCGTGTCGAGGGCTCGGACTTTGTTCACGGCATGACCTCATGAGGCTTTGACGGGCAGGGGAACCGCACGTGGCCGCCCTCGGCGGCCGGACGGGCTTGCCATTCAACGCGCGCGCAAGAACCTTGGTTCCAGGATTGATGAAGCGAGTCGGCCGTGCCTGCCGCAGCCTACGTCCAGTCGGTGGTGTTCTTTGCTCTGGCGGCCACGGCCCTGTTCGTGTCGGCCGGCACCGTCGCGCTCCCAACCTATTGGGTCTATCTCGGCATCTTCGCGGCCGTGTTTGTGGCCTCGTTCCTGATGCTCGACCCAGACCTCGCTCGCGAGCGCATGCGGCCCGGCGGGGGGAGCCAGCCGCTGGGATTGAAGGTATTTTCCGCCGTCCTCTTCGCTCATTGGATTATCGCTGGTCTCGACCACGGCCGGTTTCACTGGACCGACAGTGTTCCAGCGTGGCTGCAATGGCTGGGCCTCGCGGGCCTCGCGGCGGGCTACGCGCTGTGCCTCTGGGCGATGCGTGTGAACCGGTTCTTCTCGTCAGTGGTCCGCATCCAATCCGACCGCGGGCACGTGCTGATCACCACCGGGCCGTATGCTTTCATCCGCCATCCCGGATATCTCGCCGGCATCGTCATCATCCTGGCGAGCGGGATTGCACTCGACTCGTGGCTTGCTGCGGCACTGCTCACGATCCTCAGCCTGCCGTTCCTGGCGTACCGCGCCGTCACCGAAGATCGCATTCTGCTGGCTCAGTTACCCGGCTATCCGGGCTATGCGGCACGAGTGCGCTGGCGCGTCATCCCAGGGATTTGGTGAGGCCGCGAGCGGGGCCGGCAAGCCCGCAGCGAGCTGGCTGCCCCATAGGCGCGATTCGCATAAGACATATTATGGAATATCTCCTGATATCCCATCAAAACCGGGCTCGACGTGGGGCGGCAGCTTGGACTTGAGGACATCGTAATCGAGATCGGCGTGCAGATTGGTCAGGATGGCCCGGCGCGGCTTGATGCGCTCGATCCAGGCGAGCGCGTCGTCGACAGAGAAGTGGCTCGGATGCGGCCGGTAGCGCAGCGCATCCACGATCCAGATGTCGAGGTCCGCCAAGACGGCGGCGCTCTCGGGCGGCATCGTGCTCAAATCGCACGAATAGGCCAAGCTGCCGAAGCGGAAGCCGCAGGACTGGATGTCGCCGTGAACTTGCAGGAAAGGCAGAGCCGTGATGGTTCCGCCCTGCCCGGCAATCGCCAACGGTTGGCCGGCTGCCAGCCGATGTTCGCGCACGATGGGCGGATACTCGCTGCCGGGCGGTGACTCGAAGCAATAGCTGAAACGCTGGTGCATCATCTTCGAGGTCGCCTCGTCGAGATACACGTCGACCGGTTGCCGGGCCTTGATGAACAGCGAGCGCAGATCGTCAATGCCGTGGGTGTGGTCGGCATGCTCATGGGTGTAGAGAACACCGTCGAGGCGATCGACATCGGCGTCCAACAGTTGCTCGCGCAAATCGGGCGAGGTGTCGACGAGTACCCGCGTCACGCCGCCGGCCTCGCGGCGCTCGACCAGAAGCGAGGTGCGACGGCGCCGGTTTTTCGGATTCTTCGGATCGCAGGCGCCCCAGCCCAGGGCCGGGCGAGGCACGCCAGCCGACGATCCGCAGCCCAGAATCGTGAATTTCAGCGTCATGCCGCGACGGCCGCCGGACGCGGTACCTTGGCGAACAGACGGAAGAAATTCTCGGTGGTTTGGCTCGCGATTGCATCGAACGAAACGCCGCGAACTTCGGCCAGCGTGTTCGCGGTCTCGATCACATAGGCCGGCTCGTTGCGTTTGCCGCGATAGCGGCCCGGGGCGAGATACGGGGCATCGGTTTCGACCAGGATGCGGTCCGCCGGCAATTCGGCCGCGATGGCGCGCAACGCCGTCGAATTCTTAAACGTCAGGATGCCGGTGAAGGAGACGAAGTGCCCGAGCGCAATGGCGCGGCGGGCGAGATCCGGGCCGCCGGTAAAGCAGTGCAACACGGCCGGGAAGGCGCCCTTCCCTGTTTCTTCCTCGAGAATATGCGCGGTGTCGTCGTCGGCTTCGCGCATGTGAATGACGAGCGGCAGCTTAGTCTCCCGCGCCGCCGCGATATGGGTGCGAAAGCCGTGCTCCTGCGCCTCACGCGGCGAGTTGTCGTAGTGATAGTCGAGACCCGCTTCGCCAAGCGCCACGACCTTTGGATCGTGCGTGCGCGCGACGAGATCGGCAGCGGTCACGTCCAACTCCTCGTGGGCGTAATGCGGATGCGTCCCGACCGAGCAGTACACGTCGGGAAAGCGCTCGGCGATAGCCAGCACCGCGTCGTGGCGGCGCACGCGCGTTGAGATGGTCACCATGCGCTCGATGCCTGCACCCCGAGCGCGCGCCACCACGCTGTCAAGCTCCGCGGAAAAATCCGGAAAATCGAGGTGGCAGTGGCTGTCGATCAGCATTTTGGTTATTCGGCCGCCTTCCCTTCCGGCTCGACATAGCGCGGAAAGATCGCAGCAGGCGCAGGAAGTTTGACGCCGCTCGTGATGCGATGTTTGCCGCCGAGGAAAGCGAACGTGCGCTCGCTTTCCGGCACCGCCAGAAGATTGAGCAGCTTTGCCGCCGATTCCGGCATGAACGGAAGCGCCAGAATGACGACTTGCCGCAATACTTCGGCAGTGACGTACAGCACCGTGCCCTGCCGCTGCGGATCGGTCTTGGCCAGAGCCCACGGCGCTTCGCCGGCAAAATAGCGGTTAGCCTCGGCAACAACCGCCCAGGTCGCGTTGAGGACCTGGTTTAATTGTTGCGTGGCCATGACGTCGCGCGCCTTGCCGATCAACCCGTCGGCAGCGCTGAGGATTGCCTGATCGTTTGCACTGAAAGCCTCCGGGTTCGGCAGCACTCCGGCGAAATTGCGCGCCACCATGGTGAGCGAACGCTGCGCCAAGTTGCCAAGGTCGTTGGCGAGGTCGGCATTGATGCGCGCCACGATGGCCTCGTGGCTGTAATTGCCGTCCTGGCCGAACTGGACCTCGCGCAAAACGAAATAGCGGAATTGATCCACCCCATAGGCATCGACCAGGGCGAACGGATCGATCACGTTGCCGACCGATTTCGACATTTTCTCCCCGCGATTGAACAGGAACCCGTGGGAGAAGATGCGCTGCGGCACCTCGATACCGGCCGACATCAGGAAGGCGGGCCAGTACACGGCGTGAAAGCGCACGATGTCCTTGCCGATGACGTGCAAATTCGCGGGCCAGAATTTGCGAAATCTCTCCGATTTCGTATCGGGATAGCCGATAGCCGTAATGTAGTTTGTGAGGGCATCCACCCATACGTACATGACGTGCTTGGGGTCGCCGGGGATTGGCACGCCCCAGTCGAAGGTCGTCCGCGAGATTGAAAGGTCCTGCAGGCCGCTGCGCACGAAGCTTGCGACCTCGTTCATCCGCTCCTTCGGCAGCACGAAATCCGGGTGATCGCTGTAGAGCTTGAGCAATTTTTCTGCGAAAGTGGATAAGCGGAAAAAGTAGCTCTCCTCCTCGACCCATTCGACCGGCGTGCCCTGAGGTCCCACGCGTTGGCCCTTTTCGTCGAGATGGGTTTCGCTCTCGTCGTAATAGGCCTCGTCGCGCACCGAGTACCAGCCGGCATATTTGTCGAGGTAGATGTCGCCAGCCTCCTGCATGCGCGACCAGATCGCCTCCGACGACCGGTAATGCCGCGGCTCGGTGGTGCGGATGAACTCGTCGTTCGAGCAATTGAGCCTTTTCACCATGGCCTGGAAGCGCGGCACATTGCGCGCCACCAATTCCTGCGGCGTCAGGTTTTGCTTGGCCGCCGTCTGCAGCATCTTGACGCCGTGCTCGTCGGTGCCGGTCAGGAAAAATACGTCATAGCCATCGAGCCGCATGAAGCGCGCAATCGCATCGGTGGCGATGGCTTCATAGGCGTGACCGATATGCGGCGGACCGTTCGGATACGCGATTGCGGTCGTCAGGTAATAGGGCTTCGCGGACATTTGCCGTAGGTATCAACGCCGCGTGGCCTCGGCAAGCAAGCCGAACACGTTGAAAACCAGCGGTTTTCGCTCGAGATTATATTCGGTGGCGTCGCGCGTGGCCGCATTGATGCGCTCCCAGACCTCCGCCAGCCGCGCCAGGCGGCCGATGTCGGTCCGGTCCCCGCCCTCGCGGTGGAGGCGAAGGGAGAGCCAGGCGTTGACCGTATCAATGAAGCTTGCGAGCGGTTGCGGATCGGTCCCGGCGAGCGCATCGCCGAGCGCATGCATGCCGTTGGCGTCGAGCGCCGGTAGCCCGTCGAGGAGATCGAGAGCCTGCTGGCGCAACGCCAAGGCGTCTTCGTCGAGCAACGCCAACGCTCGGGCGACGGAACCTTCGGCGGCCGCCGCAGCGGCGAGCACCTCCGGGGCGCTCGCCGCAGTCCGCGACGCGGCGGCAACGGCCGCTGCCACATCCGGCTCAGCCAACGGCCGCAGCGTGATGATGCGGCAGCGCGAGCGCAGCGTCGCGGGCACACGCGCCGCCGAATGACTGACAAGGAGCAGCAGTGCGCGCTCCGGCGGCTCCTCCAGCACTTTGAGCAGCGCATTGGCGCTCGACCGGTTGAGTTCGTCCACCGCGTCCACGATGGCAATGCGCCAACCGCCCTCCCCGGCTGTCGAGCCGAAGAACGACACCGTGCGCCGCACGTCGTCGACAGCGATTTGCTGCCGCAACACGCCTTTCTCGTTGAGGGTGCGCTCGAGAATGAGAAGGTCGCCCTGGCCCTGGGCGGCAATCCGGCGCGCCACTGGATCGTTTGAGTCTACGGCAAGCGAGGTTGCTTTTTTGACTTGGGCCGCGGCCGGGCCGGGGTGGGCGAGCACGAAGCGGGCCATCCGGTAGGCGAGCGCCGCCTTGCCGATGCCCTTGGGCCCGACGATCAGAAACGCGTGCGGCACACGGCCACTGCGATAGGCGGCCAGAAATGCCGTCTCGGCGCCAGCGTGGCCGAATAGGACCTCGGTGGCGCGTGGATGCGGCGGCTCGGCTGCTTCTTCCTCGGTGGCCTTGGCGCTCATGCTATCGGCCCCACCAACCTGTTTTTTTCGCGGCTGCTTGAGCCGCCGCGGGATCGAGCTTCAACTCGACAACGGACCAGATTTGTTTGGCGATCTTTTTGATGCTTCGGTTTGCATCGATCACCACGCAGCGCTCTGGCTCTTGCCGAGCGAGCGCCAGGAAGGCGCTGCGCAGCTTCTGATGAAATTCCGGACTCTCAGCCTCGAAGCGATCGGGTGTGGCTTTGCCCCGGCGACTTGCGAGGCGCTTCAATCCCTCCTCGACCGGCAGATCGAGCACGAGCGTGATGTCTGGCGCCAAGTCGCCGATGGAAACCCGCTCGAGGCCCCTGATGAAGCGCGCATCGACTTTGCCCAGCGCGCCCTGATAGACGCGCGTGGAATCGGCAAAGCGGTCGCAGACGACCCATTTGCCTGCTGCCAGCGCCGGCTCGATCGCGCATTTGACGTGGTCCTCGCGGGCAGCGGCGAACAGCACCGCCTCAGTTTCGGCGCCCAGAGGCTTTGCGGCCCCGGCCAAGAGCACGTGGCGAATGATTTCCGCGCCAGGCGAACCGCCGGGCTCGCGAGTCAGAAGCACACCCAGCCCGATGGATTGCAGGTGCTCCGCCAGCATCTCCGCCTGGGTCGACTTTCCGGCGCCTTCTCCACCCTCCAGGGTGATGAACTTTCCCCGCCCCTCCTTCGCCTGGAGAGTCACGCCCGCCGACCCGACAGCATCCTTCGATTTGACCATCTGATCCATAGCAATCAATGTTTTAGTCGCTATTCTGAAAGCACAGTCTCAGCGTGGGACATATACGTACGCGCCCGGCGGGCAAACACCCGGGCCAGGGGAGGTCGATAAAACCACCCAGCCCTCACAAGTGTCCAACGCCGGCGCGAAACAAGCCGATCACCAACTCGGTCGCGCCATCCATAGCGCGCTGGGACATCGTGCCCTTACCCACGTCCTCGGCGGCCGCCAGCGGCACTTCCAGCGCCAGGTTTTCACCGCGCCAAACCCGAAGCTTGCCGACGGGTTGGCCCTTGCTAACCGGGGCGGGTATCGGGCCGGTATAGACGATACGGGCGGAGAGCCGCTCTTCATTTTCGCGCGGTATCATGACCTGAATGATGCCGTGACCGACAAGGGGGACGTAGCGGGCATCGCCACCGAACACCCTAGCTTCGCCTACCGTCTGGCCTTCGGCAAACAGAACGCGCGCCTGAAAGCCGTGAAATCCAAACTCCAGCATCTTGCGCGCTTCGTCGGCACGCTCCTTCTCCGACTTTGCGCCCGTGAGCACGATGATCAGCCGCAATTCGTCCTGCACCGCCGAGCCCACCAGTGTGAATCCGGCCTCGGAGGTGTCACCGGTCTTCAGTCCGTCCGCGCCGATGCCCATCCCCAGAAGCGGATTGCGGTTCTCCTGATGGATCTTGTTCCACGTGAAATCGCGCAGCGCGAAATAAGGATAGAACTCCGGATAGGTCTGCATGATGTGGCGCGCCAGCTGCGCGAGGTCGCGCACAGTCACGCGCAGGCGGGGGTCGGAATAACCCGTCGCGTTGGTGAAGGTCGAATACTCCAGGCCAATTTCCCGGGCACGCTTGGTCAACATCTGGCCGAAGGCGGCTTCGTTCCCGGCCAACCCCTCGGCGATGGCGATACAGGCATCGTTGGCCGAATCGATGATGATGCCGTGAATAAGGTCATCCAAGCTCACCTGACTATGGATGGCCGCGAACATGGTCGACCCGTGCGAAGGCGCTCCACCCTTGCGCCAAGCGTTCTCGCTGATGGTGAATTGCTGGTCGAGCTTGAGCTTTCCTTGCTTGAGCTGCTTGAAGACGAATTCCAAGGTCATCAGCTTGGCAAGACTTGCCGGCTCGACGGGCTGGTCGGCGTTCTTCTCGAACAAAATGCTGTTGGTCTCGGGGTCGAGCAGGATGGCGTTGGGGACGCTGGTCTGAAACGTGCCCGGCGGAGCGCCGCCGGCGGCGCGCGGCGGCACACTGCTGGCGGCGAGGATCGCCACCGCAGCCGCAACTGCCACCAAAGCCGCTCTCGCCCGGATCGCCCGGCTCACAACGTCGCCTCCTCACCCAATGGTCCGCAGCCCCGAGTGTAAATAATAATAATCCACGGCGGGCGAAACTGTCGCGCGGAAAGCGAGCGGAAAGTGCTACGCACACGCCCTAATTGGGGACGAGCGAAGGCTGCCGCCGAGATTTCCTTTTAGAGCTGGTATTCGGCTCAGTAGAGCCCGCGGCCATTGAGGAACTGGGCCGTGCCCTCCGCACCGGCTGGAGCGGTGGGATCGGCATACGACATCGCGTGTGCCGGGTGCGAATCGTGCAACGGAAACTTTGCCGCAGCGCTCGCCAAGATGGCCGTGGGCGCTGCAGGCGGCGGCGCGGGCGGGAAATCGGGGCCTTCGGTATCAGCAAGCGTGAGGGTGTTCGGGTCGGGCGCCGGTTGGTTCTCGCGCAGGGTGGCCCGCAAGATCCGATCGTTGGAGCCTTGCATCGGCGCGCGCCCTAAATATTCGACGCGCACCCGGGTGGTCCCGCGATCGTAAAAATCCAGGAGTCTCGCCGCGCGAACCGACACGTCGATGATGCGGTTGGCCGCAAACGGCCCTCGATCATTGACGCGAACCACCAGAGAGCGGCCGTTATTGAGATTGGTCACCCGCGCGTAGCTCGGGATCGGCATGGTCGGATGGGCCGCCGATATGGCGTTGAGATCGTAGATCTCGCCGTTCGCCGTATAGCGGCCGTGGAAGTCCTCGCCATACCAGGATGCAAGACCGACTGCTGCGTAATGCGGGTTCTCTGACGGGACGTAGGTCCGGCCGCTGACCACATAGGGCGAACCGACCCGATAGGTGCCGCCGCCCTTGGGTACGGGTTCGCCGAGATCGACGACGCGGGGGCTGGGCGAAACGCCGTAGCGGGAATCGAAGTTAGAGCCTGCGCAATGGGCGAGGAGGAGCGACATAGCGGCACATACGCCCACCGGCGCAAACCGCCTCAACGCTACGCCGACCCCACGCCACATAGACCCCGACCCCACACCCGTCTTCAACTGTATAAATCGCAGCGTGTTCAGATTGTGGCAGGATTCGCAGCGGGGCCATCATAGTGAACACGACGTTGCGTTCTCGGCACCGTCAGGGATCGGGACCGGGACCGGCCGGGGCCGCTTGAATCCTGGTGATTGGCTGCTGTTTCCAGCTACTCGTAGATGGGCTTAGCGAGCGCGATGATATTGGGAGGCGCACCGATTAGTTCATCGATAATTTTTGCCGCCTGCTCGCCAGTAAGTGGATGCACTGGAAGCTGCTCCTTGGCCATGTCGGCGAGGAAGCCTGGATCTTTCATTGTCTCGTCGAACGCCTTGCGCACGATGGCGAGGTGATCGGCCGACACCTGCTTCGACATGATGAACGGCCGCCCGACCTCGTCGCCGCCATTGAGCACACGCAAGAGCTGCTTCTGCTCATCGGTCGTGGCGAATGTGCCGATATAGGGTGCGCTTTCGGGAATCTCGGCAGGCCGATCGTCGGTAAAGCGTACGAAGGAATGGGCCAGACCCTTGGTGATCCAGTCCACCGGAATGGAGCTGAACGATCCACAGTCGCCGTCAAGCGATCCTTGCTCGATCGCCAACCGCTGCTCGGCGCTGCCGGGATAACCCATAATCTGCTTCACCGGTGCGTGGAACACTTCGCGCAGCGTCGCACCGTTGATGTAGTTGCCTGAGGATTTACCGGTCGAGCCGAGGATGAACTCCTTGCGGTGCATCATCTCGTCCCAGGTTTTTGGACCGTTCGGGCCGTAGCCGTAGCAAACTCGGTAGTCCGGCGTCACCACGCCGACCCAGGCGTATTGCCGGAAATCGACGTTGAGCTTTTCCGGCTGGACAATCGATTGGGTGACCATGCCGGCATTGAAAATGACCATCACGCTGCCGTCCTTCGGCGCCGTGAGATTGAGGTACCGCACCGCGGTCAGGCTGCCGGCGCTCGGCATGTTCTGCACGATGACGGTCGGATTGCCCGGAATGTGATTGCCGATGTAGCGGGCCACATTGCGCGCATAACTGTCGTAGCCGCCCGCCGGCGAGAAGCCGACCACGATGGTGAAGGTCTTGCCCTTGAAATAATCCTGGGCGCGCGCCGCCGGCGTTAGCGCTGCGAGGCCGATCAGAACCAAGGCGATGGCAATAGAATGTGCTCGACTCCTAAGCATCACTCTCCCCGGATATCGCGGTTGCGTTTGGTCTAGCAGCCCTAAGGCGGCCGACAATATAGGATAGCGCGCGCCAAGATTGCTTGGCAGCGCGATAAATCGTCCTAGGACGGGGTGGCGCGCGGCCGGGGGTTATTTCGCCGTTTTACACGTTGTTCACGAAGTCCACGCATCCTCCAGCGCCTCGGGAGGACGGGCCATGGCACGGCAGGAGAAACGATCAGGCCGCGGACGGCGGTTCGGCGAGCGTCGAGGCGATCGTGGCGCGGCCCGTGCCGAAGAGACCAAGAGTGCCGCGGCAAGGCGGCGGCTGATACTCGAGCGCCGATCAGGCTCGGATCGCCGGTCCATTGGGCCGCTGGATGCAATCCTCAAGGATCGGGACGAGTCTTAAGCTTCAAGCCGCACACCTGTTTGATCATGTCACTCGAGGCCTGACGGCGTCGCCGCGCCAGTCTGCGCGCATTGTTTCTAGAGTGCGCGTCAGTGTCTCGGCAAATATCGAAGTTGCCATCGGCAGAGAGCGGCCGCGCAATTGACCGACGACCAGATTGGCGCGCGGCACATCGCGGCCGTCGATTTCGCGTGCCACGACGCCAAGCCGATTTCCGGCCGGCAGCGTTCCAATCTTGATCTGGAATGAGATCAGACCGGCGTGGATCACCAGTCCTCGCAGCATCTCAAACGAGTTGGATTCGGCGGCGATTTTGAAAGTGAGGCCGGTACGGGCAAAAACTTCTTCCAGCAACTGTCGGCCGCCGATCGAGCGCTCCGGCATGGCGACCGGATAGGCGGCGCAATCGGATAGACGAAGCTTCTTGCGCGCGGCGAGCGGATGGTTCTTTGCCATCACCGCCACCAATTGCTGTTCAAGCGTCATGAGGGGCTGAAAGTTCGCTAGAAAGGTCGGGCGAAAGACCATGACGAGATCGACCTCGTAGGCCGCAAGCGCCGCCATCGCCCACTGGTGATCGGCGACTTTCAGATCGAACGAGACCAGTGGATGGGTCTTGCGGAATTCGGCGATCTGTCGCGGCAGAAAGTCGAGGGCCAGCGCTTGGCTACAAGCGATTCGCACCGTGCCGCGGCGCAAGCCCTTCAGGTCCTCGATCTGCGACTTCACCCGTTCGACTTCGCTCATATTGCCGCGCAGGTAGCGGACGAAAATTTCGCCGGCGGCCGTCAATCGCATGCCGCGTGGACGGCGATCGAACAATGGCGTGCCGAGTTCGTCTTCCAGATCGGCGATCCGCCGATTGACGGCCGAGGCGGTGACATTAAGCCGCTGGGCGGCACGGCGGATCGAGCCGGAGCGGGCGACCTCGTCGACGTAACCGAGAATTCGAAGGTGTTTCATGGGTGTCCGGGAGGTGCCAATCCGACATCACTCTAGCAAGAAATCAGCACTAGTTGGCAACGCTGCCCGGCTCTAGGCTCTGCCCTATCGCGCGCCTGTGCCGCGCGGGGCCGGCGTATCCACGATCCCAGCAATTGGGATGGTGGGAGCCGGTCGGGCGGACGGAAAGCCGGGTCCGACGCTCGTTGCAGGCATTCGAACTCTTGCAGCAGGAGCCAAAGTCATGACCCGGATCATCTACCTGTGCCGTATTGCGCTCGTGGCCGCGTTGGCCGCAGCCGCGTCGCTCGCGCTGCCGGCCTCCGCCTCCGCTCAGACCAAGCTGAAAATGGTGCTCAACTGGAAGTACCAAGGTCCGCAGGGCTGGTTCTTTCTCGCCGACGACCGCGGCTACTTCAAAGCAAACGGTGTCGACGTGACGATGGATCAAGGGAATGGCTCGGGCGCGCCGATCCCGCTGGTCGCGAACGGCACCTACGATGTCGGGTTTGGCGACATCAATGCGCTGATCGAGTTCGCCGCCAAGCGACCGGACGAGGCTCCGATCGCGGTCGACATGCTGTATAACCGCCCGCCGTTCACCATTGCGGTGCGCTCCGACAGCGGCATCAAGACGCCCAAGGATCTGGAAGGCAAGACTTTGGGCGGCGCCGTCGGCGACGGCGCGCTCAAGCTGTTCCCGGCCTTCTGCAAGATCACCAAGATCGACTGCGGCACCATAAAGATCACCAACATGGTGCCAAACCTGCGCGAGCAGATGTTGATGCAGAAGCAGGTCGATGGTGTGTTCGGCTACGTCAACACCATCCGCTTTTCCGCCATGCTGATCCACGTCGACCCGGACAAGGACATCCGCTTCATCAACTACGGCGACTATGGAATGGACCTTTATTCCAACGCCATCATCGTCTCGAAAAAACTGGTGAAGGACAATCCGGCGGCGGTGAAGGGACTAATTGCCGGCATCAATCACGGCCTCCTGGACACGCTGAAAGATCCGGACGCGGCCGTTGCCGCGGTCGCCAAGCGCGAGCCTCTGATCAACAGCAAGATCGAACGCGAGCGGCTTGACGCAACCCTCAAGGACGAAATGAACAGTCCTGAAATCGCCAAGATTGGACTCGGTAACGTTGACACGGCCCGGCTGAAGCGCTCGATCGACATTCTGGTGAACGCCGAAAGCCTACCCCGCACCCCAACGATCGACGAAGTGTGGACCTCGGCCTTTCTGCCTCCGGTCGACGACCTGCCGAAGAAGCTGTTCTAAAACGCCGGCCGAGCGGTCTCTGCGCGCACCGGCGTAGAGGCCGCTGTCGGTCGCCGCAGGCCGCGCGAAGGGGCGCGCGACGATGGAATTGCAGCTCAACGAACGCGTGGCCATGATCACCGGCCCGGCGAAGGGCATGGGCGCGGTGATCACCGAAGCTTTCGCCGCGGAGGGTGCCCGTATGGCGCTCCTCGGGCGCGATTGCGCCGCCATCGAGCCCGTGGCCAAATCCGTCCGAGCGGTGGGCGGCGAGGCCATCGTTGTCCCCTGCGATCTCACCGACCCGCGGCAATGCGACGACGCCGCGGCAAAAACGAAGGCCGCCTACGGGGACCGTATCGACATACTCATCAACGTCGCTGGCGGCTCGGGACCGATCGGCAAGACCGGCGTGGACACCACGCCGGAAGAATTCGACGCCATCGTCACGCTCAACATGAACGGCTGCTTTCACACTATGCGCAGCGTATTGCCCACTATGATCGCGCAGCGCTATGGCAAGATCGTCAACGTGGGCGGCACTTTCGGCATGCGCGGGCGGGCCGGGCGCATGGCCTATTCGGCGTCCAAGTGGGGCTTGCGGGGCATCACCAAAAGCTTCGCACTCGAAGTCGGCCCTCATAACATCAACGTCAATTGCGTCGCGCCCGGCATGGTGGACGGCCCGCGCTTCCGCGAGAAAGTCTGTGCCGACATGGCCAAGCGCTTGGGTATCAGCATCGAGGAGGCCATGGAGCGGCACGCCGCTGAATATGCGCTCAAGCGCGTGACCACCGACCGCGACGTCGCCAACGCCTGTCTGTTTCTCGCAAGCGACGTTTCGCGCCAGATCACCGGGGTCGATCTGCCGGTCGATGGCGGCTGGGCGATGCTGTGAGATGCCGCAAGAGGATTTCCGATGGCCAATGAGAGTACCGTGACCGCCGATCTGATCGTCCGCAACGGCACGATCGTGACGCCGGACGCGACGGCGGTCGGCAGCATCGCCATCAAGGACGGCCGAGTGCTCGCGGTCGGTGCCGACGCGGCGATGCCGCCGGCGCGCGAGGGTTTCGATGCCACCGGCTTGCATGTCCTCCCCGGCGCCATCGACGTACACGTGCATTTCCGCGATCCGGGCTGGCCGCACAAGGAAGATTGGGGGACCGGAACGGCGGCCGCCGCCTGCGGCGGCGTCACCACAGTGTTCGAGATGCCGAACACCGACCCACCGACCGGCACCGCCGCGGCGCTTGCCGCCAAACATGAGACAGCGGCCAAGAAGGCATGCATCGATTTTGGCCTCTACGGACTACTTGGCGAGGACACGATCGAACATGTCCCCGCGTTAGTCGACGGCGGCGTCATCGGCTTCAAGCTCTTCATGGGCAATACATTCGCCAAACTCCCCTCCCCCTCCACCGGCGCCATGCTGGAAGCGTTCGAGGTCGTGGCGCCGACAGGCAAGCGCATTTCGCTGCACGCGGAAACCAACTCAATCATGGAGCGCCGGCAGGAGCGGCTGACCCGCGCGGGCCGCCACGACCCGATGGACCATCTCGCCTCGCGACCGGCCATTGTGGCGATCGAAGCCGTGAGCCGGGCCGCCATCCTCTCCGAATGGACCGGCGCCCGCATTCACATCGTGCACATCTCCTCGGCCGAGGAGCTCCGGCCGTTACGCGAGGCCAAGGCCCGCGGCGTCGATATCACCGGCGAAACCTGCCCGCATTATTTGCTGCTTTCGACCGACGACTATCACCGGATGGGCGGGATCATCCGCGTCAACCCGCCCGTTCGCGAAGCGCGCAACCGCGAGCCGTTGTGGTCGGCGCTCGCCGACGGCACCGTCGACATGATCTCCACCGATCACGCACCGCACACGCCTGAAGAAAAGACGCGCAACGACATCTGGGCCGTCGATGCCGGATTTCCCGGCGTCGAGACGCAGATGCCGCTGATGCTTACCGAGGTCAACAACGGCCGCATGTCGATCTGCGACTACGTGCGCTGGAGTTCGTACAATCCCGCGCGCATGTGGGGCCTCTATCCGCGCAAAGGCGCCATTGCGCTCGGCGCCGACGCCGATCTCGCCATCATCGACCTCGCGCGCGATTTGACCCTCGACGATGCGGCGTTGCACTCGCGCTCAAAAATTTCACCGTTCAACGGCCGCCGCGTGCGCGGCCTGCCGTTGCATACCTTGGTCCGCGGTCGCTTTGTCATGAAGGACCGCAAACTTATCGGCGGCTTGCAGGGCTGGGGCCGTTCCGTACACGCGATCCAGCACATGCCCACCCCGCAAGTACGCAACGCCGACTCGACCATGCAGGCGATTGTCCGCAACGATGGTGGACCCAGAGCGGAGCAGCGTGGATGACCTCGTCAGCCGCGCCAGAGCAGGCGACCAAGCATTCCGATTTCTTCGTTGAGCTTGAGGGCGTGACGCTCAATTACGGCCGCGGCCAGAAACAGGTCAAAGCGCTGGGGCTGACCAACCTGCGCATCCCACAGGGCGACTTCGTCGCTCTGGTCGGCCCATCGGGCTGCGGCAAGTCCACCATCCTCAAGCTGGTGACTGGGTTGATTACCGCCAGCAGCGGTTACGTCTACGTCGCCGGCCGCGAAGTCGGCGCCGAAGTCGTGCGCGTCGGCATGGCGTTCCAGAACCCGACGATGCTGCCGTGGTTGACCGTACGCGACAACATCATGTTGCCGCTCAAAATCGTGCCGCCGTTCCGCGAGCAATACCGGCGAAAACGCAAATCCGAGTTCCACGACCGCGCCGAAGCTTTGTTGAAGGAAGTGGGTCTGGCGAATTTCGGCGACAAACGCCCCTGGCAGCTCTCCGGCGGCATGCTGCAGCGGGCCTCATTGTGCCGTGCCTTGATCCACGAACCACAGCTTTTGATGTTGGACGAGCCATTCGGCGCCCTCGATCAATTCACCCGCGAGGAGCTGTGGGCGATCATGCAAGAGCTGTGGATGAAGCTCCGGCCCACCGTGCTGCTCGTCACCCACGACCTGAAAGAAGCAGGCTATCTCGCCAACCGCATTTGCGTCATGCGTGCGCGGCCGGGAGAAATCATCGACGACGCCGAGGTAGCGTTTCCGCGGCCGCGCACGATCGAAATGTCGTACACGCCCAGCTTCGTTTCGATGACGCAGCGGCTACGCGAACTCATCGTTACCGCTCATCCCGCCACAGAGGCTGCCTGATGGATCCGCAAATCCGCCGCCGTGTCGATTCGGCTCTCTTCATTGTCGGCTTTTTCGTGCTCTGGGAGGCCCTGTGCTGGGGCTTTGGGGTAAGCGACGTCGTGTTGCCAAAGCCAAGCCAGATCATCGTCACACTGGTCGAGCGCATGCCGGCCTTGTGGCCGCACGCGTTACAGACACTCTACACCACGCTCGTCGGGTTCGCATTCGGCATCGTGATCGGCATCTTTCTCGGCGCACTGATCGGCTCCTCGCGGCTCGCCTACGACGTCGCTTATCCGCTGCTGATCGGCTTCGCCACCATCCCTAAAGTCGCCGTCGTGCCGATCTTCGTGCTCTGGTTTGGCGCTGGGACCGTGCCGGCAGTGCTGACCGCGATGATCATGAGCATCTTTCCTATTGTGGTGAATGTCGCCACCGGGCTCGCCACCACCGAACCCGAGCTCGAAGACGTGATGCGCGCGCTTCATGCAAGCAAGCTCGACATACTTTGGAATGTCGGCCTGCCACGCACCATGCCCTACTTTTTTGCTTCCTTGAAAGTTGCCATAACGCTCGCCTTCGTCGGCACCGTCATTTCGGAGACCGTGGCGTCGAATCGAGGCATTGGCAACGTCATGATGATCGCCAGCTCCAACTTCGACGTGCCGCTGGTTTTTGCCGGCCTGCTCATTCTCGCAATTCTCGGGATATTGCTTTACGCAATGTTCTCGCTGCTTGAAGCGCGAGTCACCGGCTGGGCTCACCGTAAGGACGAACTGACGCTGGGATGAGCGCCGCGGAATCAAGCAAATCAACTGCTCTTTTTGTTGAATCCAATACGCGTCGCACTTTCGGTTGAGCGCAAGGTATCGACAAGAAAACGGCTCAACGTGCCGCCTTCGGGAAAATTCACCCCATAAAGCAGCCAGCGACGGCCGCCCGGCAGCGCTGCACGGTGCATAACCGGCTGTCCGCAACTTCAAGACGCCGGTCGCGCTGACGGCACCATTCTTGCTTCGCCCCAGGCGGAACCCTATCGTGAATACGGGCGCGGGGAAATGCGCATGGTCGGTTACCTCGTCATCGAGCGGCTCAGCAAACGATTCAGCGCGCACGGTAACGACGCATGCCGAGATGTCTCCTTTGAAGTCGGCGCAAAAGAGTTCGTCGCGCTGATCGGGCCATCGGGTTGCGGCAAATCGACACTGCTCCACATCGTCGCCGGACTATCCGCACCGTCTTCGGGCGACGTGCGTCTGCATGGCGAAATCGTGGATGCGCCGCGCCCGCAGATGATGTTTGTCTTTCAGCAATACACCAAATCGATTTTTCCCTGGAAGACAGTGTTGGATAATGTCTGCCTCGGAATAAAGTACCACCTTCCTGGCTCACGCCGCGATATCGAGGAGCGCGCCCGCGCCCAGCTCAAGCTGGTCGGCCTCGAGCGTTACGCCGCGTTTTACCCGTATCAGCTTTCCGGTGGCATGCAGCAGCGCGTGGCGATCGCACGCGCATTGGCGCGACGGCCGGACATTCTGCTGATGGACGAACCCTTCAGTGCGCTCGACGCCATGATGCGGGTCGAGCTCCAGGACTTGCTGCTCTGGCTGTGGCAGGAATTCGGGTTCACAATTTTGTTCGTGACGCACGATCTCGATGAGGCGCTTTATCTGGCTCAGCGCGTGATCGTGCTCAGTGCCTCGCCCGGGTCCGTGGCCGAAATCGTTGATGTGCCGCTGCCTTATCCACGCAATCAAGTAAAGACGCGCCGGGAGCCCCTCTACCTGAAATTACGCGAGCATCTGTACAACTGCATGGTCCAGCAGGTTGTCGCCAGCAGAGCGGAGCCGACATGAGCCGCACTATTGTCAGATGGCTGCAGACGTCGCACGGATCGGGAGTCATCCTGATCCTGTTGTTGCTCGGGCTTTGGCAATTTTCCGCGCTTTACGTGATGGACACACCGACGTGGCCTCCGGTGACGCGCATCCTGGAAGCCTGGTTTTCCGACCTCCTCGACGGATCGCTCATCGACAATCTTCTCGCCACCTTTTGGCGGCAGATGCTGGGATACTGGCTCGCGGTGGTTCTCGGTGTCAGCGTCGGGCTGGCCATGGGGTACTATCGGATCGCCTACAACCTCCTCGAACCGCTCATTGAAATATTTCGTCCGGTTCCTGGCCCGGCCTATCTTCCGGTCCTCGTGCTGTTTGTCGGCATCGGCGATGAGATGAAGGTGGTGCTGATCCTGGTCGCCTCGCTGTTCCCGATCGCGCTCAACACCTACAGCGGAGTGCGCTCGATTGATCCCGTTCAATTCGATACGGCCCGCACGCTCGGGCTCACTACGCTACAAACGCTGCGCGAGATCGTGGTGCCGGCGGCGCTTCCGCAGATCCTGACCGGAATGCGTATCAGCCTCGCCATCTCTCTTATCCTCGCCATTCTGTCGGAAATGATCGTCTCGAATAACGGTCTCGGCTACTTCACGCTTCTCGCCGAACGTACGTTCAAGGTTCCCGATATGTATGCCGGCATCTTCACACTCGCCATGTTCGGCTATGCTCTTAACCGACTGTTCCTGCTGGGTGAGGCCAGGCTTATTCGCTGGCATCAGGAGAGCAGCGGCCGACACTAAATGGACAAGGAGGCTTAAATGGCCCGAACGCTCACCTTGGTAGGTGCGATATTGGTTGCGCTGACTGTTCCCTTCGCGATTTTGCAGTCCACCACGCAGCCGAAACCGCCGCCCACGCCGATCCGCGTTGTCGATCTACCGATCGCTAATTTCACGCCGCTCCTGGTCGCCCGCGACAAAGGCTACTTTGCCAACGAAAATCTCTCGGTGACCTGGACTCCGGTCGCACAGGGTGCCGTCGCCATAGAGGCGGTATTCGGCGGCAGCGCCGAGATCGGCGCCAGCGCGATCTATGAGACGATCGTGGCGCGCGGCAACGGTTTTGACCTCATGTTTCTGGCGCCCGGCGTTCATATTAATAACCAGCCGCCTGACAATTCGGCGCTGCTCGTGCGTACCGACGGCTCCGTGCAAAGCGCCGCCGATCTGGTCGGCAGGAAAATCTCTGTCGGGCTGATCAACAGCGTGAATTACGTGCACATGCTGGAATGGCTCGAGAAGCACGGCGTCGATCCGAAGCGTGTCGAGTTTCTGGAAATTCCGTTTCCGCAGATGGCCGAGGCCTTGTTACAAAAGCGCTTGGACGCAGTCTGGAACGTCGAGCCGTTCGTCACCTTCATGACGCAGAGCGGAAACGCGAAGGTTCTGGCCTATCCATATCTCGAAACGATCCCTGGCATGGACATCGCCAACTACTTCGCCAAGGAAAGCTGGATCAAAGCGCATCCGGATCTTGCCGGCGGCTTCAGGCGCGCCATCGATCGCGCGACGAACGACGTTGCGGCAATGTCGAAGGAGGAACGGGACGATTGGGTATCGAAATTCACCGGGATGAAACTCGATGTGGTCAAGAACGTCACGCTGCCGGTGTTCTCAACCCAATACAATGTTCCCAGCCTGCAGGCCAATCTCGAGCTTGCCCTCAAACACAAGATGATCAGCAAGCCCTTTGACGTTAGCACTATGATCTGGAAGCCCTAGGAGGCGCCCATGTTTAAGACCCTTGCCGAAAAGGTAGCGCCCGAACGCTGCGCGGTCCTCATTGTCGACGTGCAGAACGACTTCTGCGCCGAAGGCGGGGCCATGCATCGCGAGGGACGCGACTTGACGCTGGTCAAGGGGATGGTGCCGCGCCTTGCCGCCTTTGTAGACGCGGCGAGGACCGCGAAGGTGCCCTTGGTTTGGATCCGCAACGTCTACAATACCGGACCGAACTGGTACTTATCGGAGGTATGGCTCGAACAGGCACACCGACGCCGTCGCGGCGCTTACCTGTCGATTCCGGTTTGCGAGCCGGACAACTGGAACGGAGATTTCTATCAGATCAAGCCAATCCCCGACGAAGTGATCGTAACCAAGCACCGCTACGGTGCTTTCGAAAGTAGCGACCTCGACCTGGTGCTGCGCTCGCGTGGTATCCGCACCGTCATCATGACCGGGGTGGCCACGAATGTCTGCGTCGAGACCACAGCGCGGCAAGCGTTCCTGCGTGATTATTACGTCGTCTTCACCAGCGACTGCACGGCGACCTACAGTCAAGCCGAGCATGATGCGACACTGCACAACATCGACTCGTTCTTCGGCGCCGTCGTTACCGCCGACGAAGTGCGCACCTGCTGGCCGCTGCCGAGCATTCGCCTGCGCGCGGCTGCTGGTTAGCGGGCGAGCCGCACCCTGCCGGGACAATCCATGACACAAAGACCGCGTATTGCCCATTTCGCCGGGCCAAACGCTACGATTCTTAACAGTCCCCCACTGGTGACGAGCAACAAGGCGCGGAAGCAATACGGTCTGCCGCTCGGCACCAATCCGGATGGTACGCCGGCGCGTTTCGATGTGCTGCGTCCGCAACGCCTCGCGGCGCCGGCGACGGTCTACGTCGAGCAATTCAGCGCTCATCCGCTCGAGCACGACGCCGCAGCGCTTTATGGTCCGCCTGATGGTTTTGTCGACGCGGCCGGACGCTTTCACAAGGAGCGGCAGAGTCCGAAGGACAAGCCAGTCTATGAGATCGTGCTGTCGCCGGACGACGGGCCTTATCCCCTCCCCTACATGGCGCGTCAGGCCGATCTCACTGCTTGGGAGGAGGAATGCGCGACGCCGGGTGCGCCAGAGGACCGCGCCCGACAAGGCTTTTATCCGGACGGCTCGCGCATCTTCGAGGAGATCGACCGGCTGGGCATCGGCGAAAAGGGTCTCGGCAATCTCATCGCCGCCCAGGCCGACATCGATTTCTACCGAGTGCTTCCGCCGGCGGGCTATACCAAGGGCCTACCTGCCGTTGAACGTACCGACATCGGCGCGGGCGACATCGCGCCGGAGCGGCGCGGCCGCGAGTTCTTTCCCTACAAGCCTTATCACCTCGACGCACACGAGCCGCGGCTTGGCCTCGCGCGCATCGTCAACAAGGTGCAGGAGGTCCTGTCGAGCGGAAAATACCAGGGCGGCATCTGGACGCAAGGCAGCCCACGCATTGAAGAAACGATCTATTGGCTGCATCTGATGCTCGATTGCACCGTTCCGGTTTGCGGCAACTCGGCACAGCGGCCGCACGGTCAGGTCAGTGCAGACGGTGCCAAGAACCTGATCGATTCCGTCGACTACATCGTCTCCCGGACCTGGGCTGATGAAGCGGGACGCAATCGGGCCGGTGCGGTCCTCATCCAGGAGCAGCAGATTTTCTCTGCACGCGACGTGCAGAAAGGCGATGCACGCCCGGGCGGATATCTCACGACCGGCGGACACGGCGGCATCATCGGCGCGGTTGGCTACGACGGGCCGCCGCGGCTCACCTACCTGCCCCACACGTTGCACAGCTATCTGTCGGAAGTGAATATTTCGCGGCTGCCGGACAAGACGGTCGGTGTGCGCAGCGACGGCGCGAAGGCAAACCCCGTTGAGGTGCCTATCAAGGACGGCGCCGGCAAGCTGCTCGACGGCGCCATCCCCAAGGTCGTGATCGTCAAGGACGGTACCTACGATAGTGACGATTTCGACGTCGATCTCAATCGCGAGATCGATCTCTTGGCGCGCATGGAGCACAATCTGCGGCACGCGCCACTCGCAGGCTTCATCGTCGAAGGTCTTTCGCCTTACGGCATCATGACCTCGGTAGCGCGGCACCGGCTGATGCTGCGCGCCGTGCACAGCGGCATGCCGGTCGTGCGCGTCGGCCGCGGCAACAACGCCGGCTTCACGCCGCGGCGCGACCGACTGATCGGCGGCGGCAATCTCACCGCCACCAAAGCCCGCCTGCTGCTGATGGCCTGTCTGATGAAGTTCGGCGGCTTGCCGCCGGCGGCCGATCCCGATCATCCGACCGAGGCCGAAGCGGCGGCCATCCGCAATAAGGTTTCGGCTTATCAAGCTGTGTTCGATACGCACTGACGCGTTCCAGCAGCAATCCGCGGCGGCCCGCAGGCAAGCTTCGCTTGGCCGCCTGCCGTCCGATGCTATAAGCGACGATCGAATCCGCCCACTTAAGAGGAAAAGCATGCCGATCGACGTGCACGCGCATTACGTGCCCAACCGGCTCATCGACACGCTGGAGGAGCATGCTAGGGATTACGGTGTCTCGCTGATCAAAACACCGCCGCAATGCGCGCTGCATTTCGACTACGGGCTGAAAATCCGTCCGTTCTTCCCCAAGCTCATCGAGCCCGTCGATCAGCGGCTCGCCGGAATGGCCGCGCAGGGCGTGACCTGCCAAGTGCTCTCGGTATGGCCTGACATCTTCGCCTACGGATTGCCGGCGCCGATTGCGGTGCGCTGGCACCGGCTCTTGAACGAGACCCTATCCGATCTGTGCGCCAAGCATCCGGGCCAATTCGCGTTGTTCGCGTCCGTGCCGCTACCGGACGCGGCTGCCGCGGCGCGCGAGGCCGAATACACCATGAAGCAGCTCGGCGCCGCGGGTCTTGTGGTCGCCACCAACGTCGAGGGCACCAATCTCGGCGAGATTGCGCTCGATGAGTTCTGGGACGCAGCAGTCAAACTCGATGCGCCGGTATTCATGCATCCGGTGCAGGCAATGCCAACGCCGCGCATCGCCAAATTCGCTCTGGCGCAGATCGCGCAATACACGTTCGATACGACGCTCTGTGTCGGCTCACTGATCTTTTCCGGCGTCCTTGATCGCTTCCCTGCCCTGCGCCTGATCCTGTCGCATGGCGGCGGCGCATTTCCCTATTTGCTTGGCCGCTTCGACTGCATGCACGCTCGTATGGACCGCGCGGCACAGGCCGATGTTGCCGTTTCAACCCCGTCGGCTTACGTCCAGCGCTTTCACTACGACACGGTTCTGCATAATCCCATGCAGTTGCGCTGGCTCGCCGAGGCCGTGAGCGTCGACCGCATCGTTTTGGGCAGCGACTATTCGTTCCCGCCCGCCGATCTCGACCCGATCGCGACAGTGCGCATGGCGGGCTTTGCCGACGCGGATGTGGCAAAAATCCTCGACCAGAACGCGCTCAAGCTGATGCCGCGGCTGCGAACAGCGTGAACGCGCGGGACAGAGACAATAGTTGGCCGCGCGGCCGGTGCGGGATCCCGGAATCAACCTGCTTCAGAGCAGGAAATCCTGGCTCTCAAGACCGAACATGACGGCACCCCAGTTAGCGCCGTAATGCTCATATTGATTGGAGACATGCTGGCGTGCGGCCAACAGGTCATTGAGTATTCTGCCGAAAGGCAAATCTTCGGATAGGCCCGCGGCCCCGGTCGCCTTGAAGATTCGCGCCGCGAGAAGCGTACAGCGCTCAATCACCGCGCTCGATTGAAACTTGAATTGCAGCCGTAATTCGAGCGGCGGCGCCTCATCACGCTGCGCATAGTCATGCAGCGTGCAGCAATTGCGATGCAGCGTCTGCCGCATCTCATCGAGCGCCGCCGCCGTCTCGGCGCAGAGCAGCTGGATGGTGGGATTTTGTGATGAGAGGCCGCCGGCCCGAGAGGCCCGGCCGCGGCTATGCGCGATGAGCGCCGTGAGCATGGCCTGCAGCGCGCCGAGGCCGGCGGTGGAAACGCCGCGCACGAAGATCTGCCCAAACGGCAAACGGTAGAGGCTAGACGGATTGGCCGCTTGACCGGCACCTTTAAGCCGAAAATTGTCCTGCAGGCGTTGCGCGCGATAGTGCGGAACGAAAACGTCCTCGACAACCACATCGATGCTTCCCGTGCCCTGAAGACCTGCGACCTGCCAGTTGTCGACGGTCCGATAGTCCTGACGCGGCACAACGAAGAAATACCAATCGGGCGGCGCATTGCCGGCATGCACCATGCCGCCGAGCAAGGCCCAACCGCTGTGCTCGCAGGCGCTGGCGTAGCGCCAATGACCGGTGAGACGGAACCCGCCGTCGACCGCGGTCGCCTTGCCCGCCGGCATCGTGGAAGAGCAGATCAGCGTCTCGGTATCCTGGCCCCAAACTTCTTGCGCGACGCGGTCGTCGATCAGGCCCAGAAACCAACTGACGACCCCAAGCACGCCGTAACCCCATCCCGCAGACATATCGCCTTCGCCCAGCGCCATCTCGATGTCGTAGAAGGTATTGAGGTCCATCTCGTAGCCGCCCCAGCGCTTCGGCTGCAGCACGCGAAAGAACCCCGCCGCCTGCATCTCGGCGATGGTCTCGGGTAGGATTCCTCGCCTGCTTTTTTGCTCAATGGAACGCCCGGCGAGCGCTGGAATCATCGATCGGGCGGCTGCAACCAGCTCTGCCGGGTCAGGTGTCATTTTTTGAATGGGGTCGGACCTTCATCCGGCCTTCCATGTACGCTTGAGAGGATCGTGGTCAGGATAGCGTTGACGCCGCCCGACACGCAATTCACTTGGCCCGCGAAGTCGGGACCGAAGCAAATCTTCCCCGCCGTAATTATAAGCACTCTGAACTGTCGAGCCCCAGGCGTTTGGACATACGCAGAATGTCCGGCGCTGCCTAGGAGCCGATCGGAGGAACATTATGGCAGGCGTATGCTCGGTCCGGTTGAAGCGCCCCGGCCTCCGATGCGGCTAGGAACGCCGAGCGCCTTTCGCGAATCATAATCCGCGACCCACATCGAGCCCTTCCGGCCATTCGGGCAGGCCTTGCCGATACGTTTGCGCTTGGGAGGCCTGCGCATCGAGAGGAGCGTGGCGCGAGGCTTCGGGAATAGAATAATATCCAACGAAAATCCGTCCGACTAACTGGGAGGCGGCCAATATGATGAGGGTCCTACTTACGGCACTGCTGTGCGCCGGATGGGCGTTGCACAGCGCCAGTCCAGCGAACGCGCAGGCCTATCAGACCAAGGAGCCGATCAAAGTCATCGTCCCCTTCCCGCCGGGCGGCCCGACCGACGGCATGGCGCGCATCATCTCCGAAAAACTCGGCGCTATCCTGGGCCAGACCATCGTCATCGAGAATCGCGGTGGCGCCGGCGGCGGCATCGGCGGCAAGTTCGTCGCGGAGTCCGCTCCCGGTGGCTACACCATCCTGATGACGCCGGGCGGCGCGCTCACGACCGGGCCCATCATCAATCCCAACATCGGCTACGATCCGGTCAAGGTATTCGCTTCGGTGTGCGAGCTGATCGAGACGCCGCTAATCGTCTCGGTCAATCCGAGCCTGCCGGTAACGTCGATGGCCGAGATCGTAGCTTACGCCAAGGCGAATCCCGGCAAGATCAAATGGGGCTCGCAGGGTTTCGGCACCGCGCCGCATCTGCTCGCCGAAATGTTCAAGCTCGAAGCCAACGTCAACGTCCTCCACGTGCCGTATCGCGGAACAGCGCCGATGCTGAACGCGATTCTGGCCAATGAGGTACAGATGGTTGCCGATCCCGCCACCACGAGCCTGCCTTATATCCAGGATGGCAAGCTGCACGCCATCGCCATCGCGGGCGATACCCGCGATCCGAAATTGCCCGATGTGCCGATTGTCGGCGAGGAAGGCTTCCCCAAGCTCCTGTCGCCCTTCTGGCTCGCCGTCGTGGCGCCGGCCGGAACCCCGCACGATGTCATCGCAAAGCTCAACGGAGCATTCCGTCAGGCTCTTGCCGCACCGGAGACGCGCTCGCGGCTCGACGCGCTTGACGCACAGAGCAAGGTCGGCAGCCCCGAGGATCTCGACAAGATGCTGGCCGCGGAACGTGCGCGCTGGAGCGAGGTCGTCAAGGCGGCCAACATTAAGATGGAATGACGCGCGCACGCCTGGCTTTGCCGAAGCCGGTTTGCGCTTTTGTTCATGCTCAGCAGTGAGAGTTCCCCGCCATGTTTCGCCGCGATACGCCTGACGAAGCCGCGTTCCGCACTGAGGTGCGCACGTGGCTTGAGGCTAATCTGCCGGCGGCGTTGCGCTGGCGCACGGCGCGGCCGCCGCCCGCGGAGCTGATGCCCTGGTACCAAACGCTCTCGCGCAAAGGCTGGGTCGCGCCCCATTGGCCCAAGCAGTACGGCGGCATGGGCGCAACGCTGAATGAACAGATCATCATGACCGAAGAGCTGGCGCGCGTCGGCGCGCCGCAGCTCCCAGCCCAAGGCCTCAATCACATCGGGCCGATCATCATGGAGTTCGGCACCGCTGCGCAGAAGGCGCAGCATCTGCCGCCGATCATCGCCGGCACGGTGATCTGGGCCCAGGGTTATTCCGAACCCGGCGCCGGCTCCGACCTTGCCAGCCTTTCGACCCGCGCGACGCTGGAAGGCGATCATTTCGTGGTGCAGGGCCAAAAAATCTGGACCACCTGGGGTCATCATTCGCAATGGATGTTCGCGCTCGTACGCACCGATCCGCAGGCGCAGCCGCGGCACGCCGGCATCAGTTTCCTGCTCATCGATCTGAAGAGCCCAGGCATTCGCATCAGGCCCATCAAGACGATCGCGGGCGATGACGAATTCAGTGAGGTGTTCTTTGACGCTGTGCTAGTGCCCACGGAAAACCTGATCGGGAAGGTCAACGACGGCTGGCGGATCGCCAATGCGCTGTTGGGATACGAACGCCTGGGTACTTCGAATCCCCAATTCGCCTGGATCGCGCTGGAGCGTATCAAGACGATGGCGCGAGCATCGGGCGTGATCGCCGATCTGGCGTTCCAGGATCGCCTCGCGGCCGCGAGCATCAATGTGACGGCGTTGGCAGCCATGTTCAGCCACACCGTCAAACTCACCAACCAGAAACAGAGCCCGGGCCCGGAAGCCTCTGTGGTCAAGATCTTTGGCTCCGAGCTGCTGCAGTCGCTCAATGAACTTCTGATCGAGGCGGCCGGCGGTCACGCAACCGCCGCGGATCCGATCACCACGAACTTCGGCACGGTCGACGTTGCCGGGCCGTTCCTGCAGGTGCGGCGCGCGACCATCTACGGCGGCTCCTCGGAGATCCAGCGCAATGTACTCGCCCGCCGCGTCCTGAACCTGCCAAGCTAACGAGACCCGCAGTCGATCGACATGGACCTGCATCTCACATCGGAGCAAAGCCTGCTGCGCGACAGCGCCGCCAAATTTGCCGCGGCTGCGGGGCCCAAGGTGGCCCGTGCACTACGCGAACAGAATCCGAGTTTCTCGCGGCCCAGGTTGCAGCAAGCCGGCGAGCTCGGATGGCTTGGGATTCTCGTCCCGGATGCGGCGAATGGCCTTGGTTTGGGCCTTACCGAATTGGCCTTGGTGCTTGAACAAGCCGGTCGCGGCCTGATCTGCGAGCCAATCGGGCTTGCGGCCATATCGGCTGCGATGCTTGCGCTGGCGCCCACTCCTCATCCGAAGCTACAACAGGTGCTGGAGGGCGACTGGCTTGTCGTGCCGGCCCTGCAGGAGACCGCGCAGGGCGACGACCCGCTTGTGCCGCGCACCCAAGCCGCAGGCCGCGACGGAGCGGTTCGCCTGACCGGCCAAAAAGTATTTGTGTGTGCCGACGGCGCCGATGGTTTTCTGGTCAGCGCCAGCGGGCGCGATGGACTTGTGCTCGGCCATGTAGCGCGCAACGCGCCCGGCTGCACCTTGACGACGACGCAGACTGTGGAGGGCCGCAAGCTTGCGACCTTGAGTCTTGCAGACACGCCGGCGGATTTCATCCCGCCGCATCCGTCATCGCCCAATGCGGTAGAGTCGCTGCATCATCTCACGCTGTTCGCGCTCGCCGCTGAACTGCTTGGCGTGATGGAAAAGGCGCAGGAGATCACGTTCGACTACCTGCGCCTCCGTAAGCAGTTCGGCAAGCCAATCGGCAGCTTTCAGGCGCTGCAGCATCAGGCGGTCAACACTTACATCAGGACCGAGGCGACACGCTCGCTGGTCTTTCAGGTCGCGGCCAACAATGAGGCCTATCGCATCGATCCCGCATTGGCCATCGCCATGAAAGCGAAAGCGTCGGAGGACGCCATGTTTGTGACCGAGGCCTGCATCCAGCTGCACGGCGCCATCGGCTTCACCGACGAGCACGACATCGGGCTTTATCTCAAGCGAGCCATGCTGCTGTCGTCGCTGTCAGGCAACGCGGCGGCCCAGCGGCGCCGCTATGTGAAAATAGCCGAGCTGGCGCTATAGATTTGCGAAGCCGCGCGTGCAATCCATCGCAAAACTGCATAACGCTGCACGAATGGCTTTGCCGGCTTGGATCAGGAGAAGTTCATGAGCGACGAACAGACAGTCACCTACGAACTTGAGGGCGAGATTGCACTCGTCGGATTGAACCGTCCGGACAAGCGTAATTGTTTTAATCCAACCGTCATGAAGCAGTTGCGCGAGGCAATCGAACGCGCCGGCGAAGAAGCGAAATGCGGCATCATCTTCGGCCACGGCGAGAATTTCTGCGCCGGTCTCGACCTGCGCTGGGCCGCGGAAAACTGGAAGAACGGGCGCTCGCAGCGGCTCCCCTTCCCGTTCAATCGCAACACTTATTTCGAAGCCATGGCGCGCGGTAACATTCCGTTCATCGCGGCGATGCAGGGCGCTACTCTTGGCGGCGGCCTTGAAACGGCCGCCGCGGCGCATATCCGTGTGGCCGACGAAACCACATTTTTCGGGCTACCCGAGGGGACCCGCGGCATCTTTGTTGGCGGCGGCGGCTCAATCCGCGTAGCGCGGCTCATCGGCTTTGCGCGCATGCAGGACATGATGCTCACCGGCCGCGTGCTCAAGGCTGAAGAGGCCGAACGCTACGGCATCGTCCAATATGTCGTTCCCAAAGGCCAGTCGCTGGCGAAGGCGAAAGAGCTCGCGCGGAAGATTTGCATGAACGCACCGCTATCGAATTTCGCCATCACCAACAGCCTGCCGCGGCTTCAGGATCTGTCCTATGACGACGGCCTGTTCTTCGAACGCATGGTGGCCGAATACACACGCAGTCCGGAATCGATCACGCGACTCAATCAGTTTCTCGACAAGACTGCGCCGCGCGTCCGCATTCCGGATTAATGACAATACAGGGAGGGTGAACCATGGGTTTGCGCGACAACGCGATCGTTGCCTACGCCGAAACTAAGGTGATGGAAAAGAGCGACCGGGACGTGTTCGTGCTCGGCGGCGAAATTCTTGAGGAATTGCTCGACAAGACCGGCGTTGAAAAAAGCGAGATCGATGGCCTGGTCATGGCGGGCCTGACCGGCACCGGCGCCGCCAATCCGTTCTGGGCGCAAACCACGGCCGACGTGCTCGGCCTCGACGTGGGTTTCTGCGAGCAGGTCCACACCGGCGGCTGTTCGGCCGCCGGATGCGTCGTGCGGGCCGCGGCAGCGATCGATTATGGGCTGTGCGACGTCGCGTTTTTGTTGTTCGCCGACACGCACGTGCTCGAGGACAAGACCGACCATAGCCACTCCTATCGGCGCGAGTGGACTGAGCCTTATGGCCTCATGGGGCCACCCGGAGCCTTCGGGCTGCTCAGCCGCGCCTATGAGGCGAAATACGGCCTCGATTACCGGATGCTGGGCAAGATCGCGGTGACGCAACGCAATCACGCACTGCTCAACGAGAATGCGTGCGAAAAGCTGCGCGTTCCGATCACCATCGACGACTACATGAATTCGCGCATCATCGCCGATCCCATTCGACTATTGGATTGCGTGATGCGCGCCGATGGCGCGGCCGGTTTGCTCATGATGAGCCGTGCACGCGCCAAGCAAAAGGGCCTGACCAAGTGCATCATTCCGATCGGCTATGCGGAGCGGACAAACTACAAGGGCGGCGAGAACCTGGTCGATGTGACCAAGAGCGGCCACGAGGTCTGCGGCACGAAAGCGCTGGCCGAAGCCGGCCTCACCATCAAGGATATTGCCTCGTTCCACCCCTATGATGACTTCATCATTGCCATCATGCTGCAGCTCGAGGCCTTCGGCTTCTGCAAGGCGGGTGAAGGCGTGCCGTTCATCCGCGAGCATGACTTTTCCTTCAACGGCGATCTGCCGCTCAACACCGGCGGCGGGCAGATTTCCGCGGGCCAGGCCGCGTGCTCCTCGCATAATCTCGTTGAAGCTGTGCGGCAATTGCGGGGTGAAGCCGGCAAGCGTCAAGTCAAGAACACTAAAAATGCGCTAGTGACCGGCATCGGCTGGATAAACTACGGACGCAATTGGGGCTCGAGCGCCGCCCTGGTTCTGGTCCCGGAATGAGAGAGGCGATCATGGCCAGTCCTGCAAACAAAAAACCGTTGAACGACACGCTCGGCGTCAAGCGCGCCATCAAGCATTTTGATTTCTCGGAGCCTTATTGGGAGGGGACGAAGCAAAAAAAGCTTCTTGTGCAATATTGCAAGATCAGCGGGAAGTATCAGCACTGTCCGCGTCCGGTGAGCATCTTCACCGGCCGGCGCCGGGACATTGAGTGGCGCGAAGTCTCTGGCAAGGGCGTGGTGTACTCCTACACCGTCACCGAACGCGGCACGCCGGCGTTTCGCGGCATCGAGCCTTACGCCGTGGTGAGCGTCACTCTCGACGTAGGCGTCAACTTCATCGCCAATATCGTCCACTGCACAACAGAGGATTTGCAGGTCGGCATGAAGGTGAAGCCCTACTGGCACCCGATCGGCGACGGCACCCATCTGATGATGTTTCAGCCCGACAAGGACGCGGCATGAGCGGACCGCAAAGTGCGCGCGGTCCGAAAGCAGTCGCCAGATTCCTGCGTCCGCGTTCGGTCGCCATCGTCGGGATGTCAACGCGAGCGGGCAGCGCCGGCCAGATCATTCTGCAATGCCTGAAGATCAACAGCTTCCAGGGTGACATACATCTGGTCGGCCGGACCGAGGAGCCGATCGACGGCCGCGTCGTTTTGAAGAGTGCCGATGAACTGCCGGAAGGTGTCGACCTCGCCGTGTTCACGCTGCCGGCCGCCAGCGTGCGCGCGGCCATAGAGGCTTGCGCCCGCCGGAAGGTCGGCTCGGCCATGGTGTTCGCCGCGGGCTTCGCGGAGGTCGGCGACTATGCCACGCAGGACGCCGTCACCGCTGCCGCGCGGGCTGCGGGGCTAGCAGTGGTCGGACCCAATTGCCTCGGCGTCACCAACAACGTCGACGGCATGATGCTGCACATGCTGTTTGCGCGCCAGGCGATGCGCGGCGTCGACAACGGTGCCGCCTTTGTTGGCCAGAGCGGTGGCCTGCTTGGTCATTTTCAGCGCGCGGCCGACGGCCGCGGCGTTCCCCTTTCCTACGTGATCTCGACGGGCAACGAAGCCGGTCTCGAGACCACCGATTTCCTTGAATTTCTCGTCCAGGATCCCTCGACCCGCGTCATCGCGCTCTATTGCGAGGAGATCCGGCGGCCGCAGGCGTTTCTTGCCGCGGTGAGGAGCGCCCGTGCCGCCGGGAAGCCGGTCGTTTTGATGCTGGCCGGTCGCAGCGCCAAGGCCCGCAAAGCCGCGCAATCGCATACCGGCGCGCTGATCGGCGATTTCGAAACCATGCGAACGCAGGTTGAGGACGCCGGCGCCATCGTCGTTTCCACCATGGACGAGGTTACGGACCTCGTCGAAATCCTGCAGCGCTTTCCGGCGCCGCCCACCAAGGGCCCCGGCATCCTCACCGCATCAGGGGCCTATGTGGGGCTCACCGATGATTTCGCCGAGGAGATCGGTCTCGAGATCCCCGAGTTGGAATCCGAGACGCTGAAGAAAATCAGCGAAGCGCTCCCCCCATACGGCAATTACGGCAACCCACTCGACACGACGGCGGGCTTCACGCTCGCCATGCTCCCCGCCATCGTCAGGGCGCTGATCGACGATCCCAATGTCGGGATGCTGTTCATTTCGTTTCCCATCAACACCGCAATCCCAGTGCGGGCGTTCAACGAGGGCATGGCGCACTCGCCCAAGCCGAAGGTGTTGGTCGCGCTGGGCGACACCTGGAAACTCGGAGCCGATGTTGACGAGGCAGCGAAGGAAAGCCCGGCGATTTACTCCCGCTCGTCCGATCGGATGCTGCGTGCCATTGCGCTCTATACCAAATACGGCCGCTCGCTTGCGCGCGAGCGGGCTGTCAGTGCGCCCATGCCGATCGCGGGACTGCCCAAGCTTGGCAAGGGCGTACAGCCGGAATGGCTTGGCAAGAAAGTGCTCGCTGCGGCCGGTATTCGTGTGCCGAACGGCGACCTCGCCCGCACGCCCGATGAAGCGGCGGCGGTAGCACGGCGCATCGGCTATCCGGTCGCCCTGAAGGCGCAGGCCGCGGCGCTCTCGCATAAGACCGAAGCCGGCGGCGTGGTGCTGAATTTGACGGAAGAGTCCGCCCTTCGTACGGCGTGGGACGCGATGATGCAGTCCGTCAAACGCGCCGCTCCCGATGTCTCCCTAGAAGGCGCGCTGGTCGAGACCATGTCGCCCAAGGGCATCGAGTTGATGGTAGGCGCAAAGCGCGATCCCGGTTGGGGCACTGTGCTGTTGGTCGGGCTCGGCGGCATTTGGGTCGAAGCGCTGGGCGATGTGCAATTGCTGCCCGGCAACGCCAGCGAAGCACAGATTGTTGAAGCCTTGGGCAGGCTCCGCGCCAAGAAGCTTCTGGCCGGCGTTCGCGGCGCGCCGCCGTGCGATATCGATGCCGTGGTCGAGGCCGCGATGGCGATCGGCAGATTGATGCAGACCGTCCCGACACTCACCGAGATCGACGTGAACCCGCTCATGGTTCATGCCAAGGGACAGGGAGCAACTGCGCTGGATGCCCTGATGGTCACGGATTGATCGCGTTCGGTGCGCTGTAAGATAATGTCGGCAGTTGGCGCAGCGTGAGCGTGCGGAGCAGATGCGTGGCCATGTACACGAAAGCTGTAGGCTAGAGCTCCATTGAGTGTCGACCTGAGGGCCTGAACTCAAGTGCCCAATTACCATACCGGATTGCTCTTAACCCCAATCACAATTCCGACTGGAAAAAGTCACTTCTCCCTCGCAGCATGCGTCAACGATTCGCACAGGCTAAGGAGCAGAAGCGATGGAGGTACAGAAGACGATCGCGACTGCCTTCAGCAGATTGGGTCCGAAGATCGGGGCCGCCCCTTTCGCGCTGACCGGACGTCGACTCTTTGGTCTCGATGTCGGGGACTGGTCAATAGTTCTTCTCGGCCTCGCATTGGTAGGTTTGCTGCTAGCGCTTGTCTAGTCCAACAATTGCCCGTAACCAGTTCCCCTATCTGCGTCCAACCTTCCGAAATCCCTGGCGCAGAAATCAATCTCGCCAACGCTCATTACGTATATACTGCACCCCATGAAAGTCGAAGAAATCGCCGAAGCTGTCGTCAAGCTGGCGCCCGATCAGCTGATGCGCTTCCGGCGCTGGTTCGCCGCATTCGAAGCGGGCCGCGCCGACCACGTCAAGGAGCTGGATTCCACCGCGACCAAACTCGGCCGCCTTGCCGGTCGCGCACTCGCTGAATTAAAAAGGCGCACAAACGAACCATGAGCTTCGAGTGGTCCTGCTGTCCAACATGGATAGAGCGCCGACATCGGCATTGTCAGCCCGGGTCCATAAAGCTATCGTATGATGCCAACAACGGAGATAGAGAATGGCACGCGGCACGGTAAAGTGGTTCAACTCGCAAAAGGGCTACGGGTTTATTGCGCCGCAGAGCGGCGGAAAAGACGTATTTGTCCATATCTCGGCCGTCGAGAAAGCTGGCCTCAGCGGTCTCAATGAGGGCCAGGTCGTCGAGTACGAAGAGGTCGCCAACAAGGGCAAAACATCGGCAGAGAACCTCAAGGTTTCGCGCTGATCATCGCGCGACTGTCTATAGTTCAGTTTCATCAACCGCTGGTCCTGCAAGCCCCGCTGATACTCGGCGGGCGCAGCCAATCCTTGCCGTAGAGACGAGGCAGGCTCGAGAGCCGTCGGCAAACCCGACGGCTCATTTGCGTTCTAGTTCATCGGCTCATGGATATGGACGAGCAGCATTCGCGCCAACTGATGCGCAAATGCAGGTGCTGGAAAAACTGGGAGACGTGCTTGGCGCGGCCGCAGATTAGCTGGAAAATCATGCGCCACTGAGATGCCCGGGCAGCCGATCACACGCTTGCAGTTCATGGGGTGGCAAATCAAAGAACTGGCCGTGGCGATCGATTCCGTTCGCGACCCGCTGCAGGACTTTGCGCTACCCCCGAATGACGAACAACGAGCGCGGTTCGCCGTCATGATCGCTGCTCCGACCGGTGTGGGCCGCGATAACGGGACAGAAGATGTCGCCTCGCGTTGCGGTGGAACGCCCTCCGCAATCGATCAGCTCATCGGTCAGATCCGACAAATCGGCTTGCAGCGCGATGCACTTGCCGATGTCAAGCAAGCCATCGAAAGAGCTGCGAGCGACCTCACAGCTCGTTGCCAGACGCCGGTGCCCCTGACCGCGCTTTCGTGATTGGAAGCGATCGAGGCGCGACTCGATGCGACATGGCAAGCCGTATCGTCGATCCAAGTCGCGCTTGGCAATTTCGAAAGCAAATTAAGCGATGAACAAAAAGACCGCTTCAACGCGATAAATTCGGTCGCCGCGGGAAAACCTTGAATGCTGCGCCGCTGTTACAGGGCAATGGTTCGTTTATGTCCAACAATCCGTGCCGCATCGCCATGATTTTGGAAGGCGAGCGCCGTTCTCGACCTCGAAGCCGCCCCAATGGAGCGGCTTCGATTTGTCCAGCCTTAGCGTTATGCCGCCTGGATGTTGCCGACGGCAGTCTTGCCGGTGCGGCGATCTTCCTGGGTATCGAAGGTGACCTTCTGGCCTTGGACCAGCCCACGCATTCCGGCGCGCTCAAGCGCGCTGGCGTGGACGAAAACGTCCTTGCCGCCATCGTCCGGCTGAATGAAGCCGAAGCCTTTCTGGTCGTTGTAGAACTTCACGGTGCCCGTAGTCATAGGAATATCCTTTTGCTGATGCAGGTACACTTGATCCAAAGACGCGCGTCCGCGCGACTTACGGCGTCACGTGTCGATGTTTGGAGGGTCTGAACGTGCGCCTGGCAATGCAGCGTAGGCGAAACGGCCCGATTGTCCGGCCAAATGTCGATGGCGAGGTATCTAGGCGATAAACGTGGTGTTTGCAAGGCAGCCACAGGCGCGGCTTCGATGGAGATGACGCCGGCCAGAGAGAATTGCGATGGACCTCGCGTCAAAATCAACCGGATTACTTATCGACGGTCAGAAAACGTGGATGTGGCCTCTACTGGATCCGTCGCGTTAGGGCGAAGGCGAATCAGCAGTTCGCAAAATGTAATGAACCGGCGCGGCGCGTCATCCCAGAGCACGAGGCGAACGCACGCAAGACTTTGGTCCAAAGTGAGTCAGGCCCGCATCGCCCGACCCGCCTAAAGTACGTTCGCCGCCGCTTCAAAAGTCCGTCGCCAAGAGCTCATAGGACCCTCGCCGATCACGCTTATACGCCTTCATCGCCGCCGCGTAGATCGCCGCCCGATTGGTATCGAAGGCGAGAAGCAAGCTCGCCTCATCACGCGCCACTTTCGGTTGCAACCGCATAAGTGCATCTTCGGTCACAAAGAACGACCACTCCATCGCACTATCATGACCCCAGAACCGGACCGCCCGGCGCGTCGGATCGAAAACTCGGCTTTGATTGGGGAAATTGAGCACGGCCAATTCACCGCGTTCTTCAATCGATACTGGAAATCCAGCATTTTCGCAGGCCTTCGGCATCCCGTGCCCACCAATAATCTCCTTCTTGATTGTGTCCGGATGCCTTGAATGTCTTCAGATGCGTCTTGACCGCGGCCAAGGCCTCCTGGCGCGTGGAGTATCTGTGACCGACTTCCATCGCTTGCGCTAAATCAACGCCTTTGAGCTCAAGAATCTTGAACATCGTCGGCTTCCTTTCGGGGCCTTGCAGATTTGTGGCGCCGTGCATGGTACCGGAAACGTTCACCATCGCGATTTTTAGTCACCGAAACTCCGATTCGCCGACAATTATGAGATCGCTTTCTGCAACCACCCGCTCGTGAGATTCGTTTCTGCTCTTGATCCGATACTGGGGGCTTCCCCCCTCAGCGGGCCGTAAGCTGAGAATTTCATAGTGTCCGCGTGCTGCCGGTCGCGACGTCGATTGGACGAGATCGACGGTTTGTCCGACTTCGAACATGTGAGTGCGGTCTGTCATCCCGGAAGCTCCCTCGGCAGCGCCGTGTGCAATTGTCATCGTATATGGCTTCCCGGACTCCGGGGTTATTGATCCTTCTTGCTCATCCGCCAAAGCTGAAACCCTTGGGTTTTGATCGCGGTTTCGATTACATCACGTGAGAGCTCATGCGGAGGATCCCGATCGGGCGCAATCGCGCCGATCGCGTGCCAGGGCCTGAACTGCTTCGGCAATTGGCTGCCGGCCAAATCGTTACTGAACGCACGCAGATCGGGTTTTAGTTCGGATTTAAAAATGAATATTCGCATGGGCGTGCCGCGCTCTAAGCGGACGACATTGTCATTGTCGACTGGCTCATTGACCATCGCCGATCACCGCCGACCGAGGTGTTCGCGTTGCCGCGGACGAATGCCGGACCCGGACCGATCGTCCTTATGGCGAAAAAACAATCGCCCCTTCTCAAGGTCATAAGGCGTACGCGCAATCGTGTCGCTAAGGCCGAAGCCGTCGAAGGAGGTCAATCAAGAGCTTTCTGTTTTCGCGCTGCGGGCCGTTGAGCGGTGCGCCGCGGTCGGCGTTGCAGATAAAACAAAGCACCCCGCGCGATCTAGGTGCCGTCGAAATGAAAAGAGAGCGAGACAGAGACCGTTTGACGGGAGTCCGTGCACGCGGCTCGCCTGAGCCCAACACGTCGTCACCCTTATATAGGACATACGTGTGTTCGTTTCAAGGCATTGCAGCCGTTGCGGTTACGGGCCCGATTCCATTCTGGTTAAACGCGATTGCCGGCTGTCAATTGGCAGCCTTTTCGAGGCCGAGGAATGCCGCAGGCGATCTCTTCAGGCAATAGGGCTCCCAACGCAACCTGTCTCTCCTTTATGCATCGTCGGAGGTGCGAGGCAATCATGTCGGCCCAAATTGCAGCGATCAAAAAAGTGGATAAAGACAGACAGCGCGCAGCGGGTTGGTTGAGCCCCAGAACGGACTTGGTCAGTCCCTTTGCGCGCCACTCGGCTTTGTCGGCGTTCGCTGAATTTCGCGCATGCCTGTGTGCTGCACTATGTCCACCTGCCCATTGTTCCAGGAAATAGTGACTTCATCGGAGCTTGTATCGGTGATAATGCCGGTCACTGCCGGATCGCCGCGCCAAAATACGCTTGTACCCTTCTTGAGGGCCTCGGATTCGCCGACTGTCATTGTCGCTCCCACTGGTGTATAAGTGTCGCTAGATACATTAAGGCGTGCATGGATAGGCTTCGGTTCGACGACGCTGTTCGGTTGTCGTGAAGAATAGGCGATCGCCTCGGGACCCGTGCAGATGGTAGGTAAAATGTCTGAAGGCAATCACATGTCTCCTCCGCAACCGAATTATTTTGACGCCAATTTGCCGGGCACCAGCAAGACTGTCCGAATAGCAAGCTTTTATGATGCCAAGGTGTTTGTGCGCCGGTGGGTGATCAGAGACAAAGACCCTGCTCTAAAGGCGCTTCTTCGCCACATGGAAAAGGTCAACAGCCTCGCGACGGCGGACAGCGCGATCGGACAATTGCAACAAGCGCTCTCCTCACGCGGATTGCTGAGTTTGACAAGTCCATAATCACACTCAGCAAGCTTGAGCTGTTCATGCGCAAAATGCTTTGGGCATTGGCCGGTTTGATCGTCGTGGCTTTAGGCGTCATTGGAGGCGTGCTGGCATTCGACGCACCAGTTAAGCCGCCGCCCTTGGATTCCATCAGCAAGCCTTTCGTCGGCCTCGACTTCAGCGCATTGCCAGCGGTACAAACTTACGCTGCGCGCGACGGCGCCAATCTCGGATATCGGGTCTATGACGGCGCTGGCGCGCAGGTGGTGGTGCTGATTCACGGCTCGTCGGACGACGGTAGCGGCATCCATCTGCTTGCCATGGCGCTGCACGATGCCGGCGCGTCGGTCTACGCGCCGGTTCTTCGCGGCCATGGTAATTCCGGAAGCAGCGGCGATATCGCCTATATCGGTCAACTCGAGGACGACCTCGCCGATTTCGTAAAAGTGCTGCGGCCGCTCCATCCCAACGCCAGCTTCTCGCTGATCGGGTTTTCCTCGGGCGGCGGATTCGTACTGCGCGTGATCGGCGCATCCGAAGAGAAACTGTTCGATCGCTTCATCATGATTTCACCGGCCTTGCCGCCGGGCGCGCCGACCGTCCGGCCGAACACGGGCGGCTGGGTCTCGGTTGCGATGCCGCGCATCATCGTGCTGGCGATGTTGAACCGCATCGGCATCCAGAGGTTCAACGGGCTTCCCATCGTCGCCTTCGCGACTCCGCCCACGGTTCCGAATCTCACCAGCGTCTATTCGTTCCGGCTCGCGGTCGATTTCGGCGCGCCGCGCGACTATCTGGCGGCGCTCGGCCGCAGCACGAAGCCGGCCGCGCTCCTGGTCGGCGGCGACGACGAGTTGTTCTTTCCCGATCGCTTCGCGCCGCTGTTCAGGTCGGCGCGACCTGACATGCCCGTCACGATCGTGCCCGGCATCGGCCATATCGGCATGACCGTGTCGCCGGCGGGCATCGCCGCGGTGCGAAAATCATTTCTGGAACTAAGCGGCGCCAAGGCGAACTAGTAACGCGGGAATCGGGGCAGCGAGGCGTCGCTTCTCCGGCTCCTCAGGCGGGTTGGCAAGGGCACAATCAAACGTTCTGCCCAATCCAGCGCGACGGCCTGTCTGCCAATTTACGATCCCCAGTCCGGTGTGCCCAACTGAGGAATTCATAATGGATATTGCTCAATCACAACTTTCGTTGCTCGCAGCCCTCATCCGCAACGTTATTCTGAACCCGGCGGTTCAAGTCGCAGTGGCATTTTGGATCGCCGCCAACGTGGCTGTGCTCTTGTTGGCCGGCGGCTTTCTGCCTTTCGACAGGCCCGCATTGGCGAATATGCCGTTCATTCAGCAGGTCGCGCTGCCGACCTTCGGCTTGCTTGAGATTTTTGTGCTCATGGCCGTAGTCTACCTCTTGACCGGGCGGCGGCTGATCCCCGACATCGCAGCCCGCGCGCCCGGGCGCGCACGCGCGGCGTCTGAGACGGCGCTCCTGATGGGCTATGCGGCCTTGGGCCAGGCCGGCGGTTGGCTGCTGGGCCCGGCGCTCGGATATCGGCCTTTCAGCTTCCACATTGCCGGTACTGTTTTCGGTTGCAGCGTCCCGCCCAGCGTCGGCGAGCTCGGGACCTGGGCGATTTATAATTTTGCGGTGTTTGCCGTTGCGCCCTTTCTGTGGTTCCGCCGCCGCTATTCAGCCACGCAGCTGAGCCTCCGTTCCACGGACCGGAAGAACGATCTCCTGGTAATCGTTGTGGTGATGGTGATCGAAAGTCTGGTCGAACTCAGCGCATTTCCTGGAATCTTCCAACTGAGCGCGCACCAGATTCTGATCGCAGCGCCGCTGGCGTTCGGCGTGTTCATGATCGGCACGGTTCTGCCGACCATGGTACTGATCTATGCCATTCTTGTCCCGCGCTACCTCAAGCTGACCGGCTCCGGCACCATCACGGTTCTTCTGGGCGGCGTCACCTACGCGGCCATGCACATCGTCGAAGGTTGGTCGGTATTCAACACCCCGCGGGACATCGCGCTGTCGCTGATCTTTGTCGTTCTGCAATATTTCGGTCCAGGCATGATGAAGACGGTCATAACCCTGCGCACCGGCAACGCCTGGGTCCACGCCATCGCCTACCATGCGGTCGCGCCACACGTTGTGGTCGATACCCCATTGATCGCCAAAGTCTTCGGAGTGAGGTGACCTTTCGCGGGTAGGCTTCCGCTTAGGGTCATGAGCGCAGTTTCCAGGACGCGAGTACGATGTTGGCTTGTTCAGGCAGCGCCGCGCGCGTGGGTCAATTCATCAACGCGCTTGATGTGGGCCACGGCGGCCTGCGCGCCACCGGTTTTGGTCATCAGATCGAGCGAATTGTCGTCGTCGCTGACGGGTGTGAGGGCCTGGTCCATATAGCGATAGCGGTTGGGGTCTCGCGCCACGCTAATTGCTGATGCAGCAAGCTTCGACAGCGCGACGAGGGTAGTGGCAGTCTTGCGTACTGTGTCCCAGCCAAGTCGCGGCCAGAAGAAGAGGGCTGACTCCGCCGGCAGACCCGGCCGCCGCTCCGACGGATGTCGCAGCCGCAAAACACCGCTCTGAAGCGGATGAAGACCTTCGAGTCCGACGGTCACCGAGAAATTCACCAACAGCTTGACCATACTGGTTATCGGGCCTCCGGTCGCGGCGGTCCGCCGCAACAGCGTCCGCATGTGTTCCTTCGAATAAAAAAGTCGCCAAGCCTCTTTGTAGATCGCTGTCCACTCCTCGCGGGTCATATTCGGATGGTCGGTACAGACACTCTCGACGTCGTATTTGTTCAGATCGGGGTCCATGTCGACCCCCTTGCGCCAAAGTTTTTGGTGGTCTTCCGAACCTGGCAGCGGAGTCAGGCAAAAGAACTCTATGATATCAAGTGGCAGTTCGCGTTGGATGATTTCGATGTCTCGACGAATCGAGGCGGGAGTGTCGGCGGAAAAGCCCAAAATGTAACCGGCAAGGGTGAAGACTCCTTGCGCTTTCCACGCCAACAGCATCTTGCGGTATTCCGTGATTTTGTTCTGACGCTTCTTGGCGGCGGCGAGGTTGTCCGGATTGATATTCTCAAGTCCGATGAAAACGCGCGTGACGCCGGCGCGTCTGGATTTCTCAATGAAATTCGGCAGCTTGTGACACAGCGTATCGACCTGGATCATGAGGCCAAGTGGGATGCCGTCGACCTCGCGAAGCTTGATCAACCGATCGAGAATGGCCTCCCAATCTTTGTTTCGAGCGAAATTATCGTCCGTGATAAAATATTTGCAGACGCCCTGAGCCCAGTTGACGCGCACCAATGCTTCGATGTCATCCGGCGAGCGATAACGCGACTTGCGACCCTGGACATTAATGATCGTGCAGAACGAGCACTCGTAGGGGCATCCGCGTCCTGCGTCGAAGCTGGAACTCAGGCCAAGCGTGCGACGGATGTTGGTGATGGGAAGGAATGGTATCGGCGTACCTTCCATCCCGGGCAAATCTTTCATGAAGTTGTAGACGGGCTGCAGCCGGTTTTCGGCAGCGTCATGCAGCAAAGCGTCGAGCCGGCCCTCGATCTCGCCCGCGAACATCGAGACGCCCAATTCACGGCAAGCATCCAGGCCTACGGCCTTGCCGTCCAGCATCGACAGGCAGCCCGAGACATGAAAGCCGCCAATCGCAACCGGAATGCCGGCCGCACGCAACGGCCGTGCCAGATCCAGTGCGCGCGGATACTGATTCGATTGTACGCCGACAAACGCCACTAGGCCAAAATTGCCGTGTCGCTTAAATCGCCCTATGAGTTTCTGAATTTCGACTCGTTGGCTGAATTCGTCGATTGCTTCAAGATCGATAGCAACGTCAGGGCCGAGCACCTTGCGCTCGATGCATTCAAGCGCAACGCCGTAGACCGCCGCCAGAGAGTTTGAGGGGATGATCGCCCGCCACCAGCGGATCACATAGCCATCTTCGCCGTAATGTGACGGCTTAATGAGGACGAATTGAAATCGGCGTTCGGGGGATGATTTCGACAAATTTCCGCATCCCAGTGCAAGGTCGCGCCTTGCCAGCCACTCAACCGATTTAAGCCCGCGCGGTCAACCCCATTGCCGCGCAGTGTGGCGATCACAAGGACAGCGCGGGCGATTTTGCGACCTGCCGCACAGTCGCGCGACCCAACTTTTGCTCGCTGGCGTGCATCCGAAAAGTCGCCCAGGAATCTGGAGTACTTGACGATGACGACCACGCTCGACTCTAGTCGCAGGTAACCGATGCGATGCGCGGGGATGCGGCGGCGATACGGATCGATGTAGCGTTTCACCTTGCTATAATTGGGACCGCTGCGCGAACTGAACGGCTGGGCGGCAACTTCGGCAGCAAGGAGCTTTTTTTGGAGTTTGCGTAGGCGTAAACGTTGTTTCGGCTGAGTGTAATGGAAGGGTGGCCGAGTGGCTTAAGGCACCGGTCTTGAAAACCGGCAGGGGGCTCTGCTCCCTCGTGAGTTCGAATCTCACCCCTTCCGCCACAAAGACCATTTTTCAATCGTTGCTTTCAACTACCGGTAAGTCCCGGTTGGTTGCGGGAGGCCCGGGCCTGTTGAATGCTTACCCGTGCAGTTCCGACTGCTGGAGCGAAGTTCCGCTCCTTGCACAAGCGATTCTCATCGCGCGTCGCGTCACTTCTGGGTGCGACCGTTCCCGTGATTTATTAGAGCATGATCCGGAAAAAGCCTGCCCTCGGACTTGATC
>JBAUYV010000229.1:0-13851 GCA_049584975.1 Xanthobacteraceae bacterium
GCAACGCCATCGAAGCGATGGAGGAAGCGGAGAGACGCGAACTCGTCGTTTCGACCGCGGAGAAACCGGACAAGATGGTCGAGATCAGCGTCGCCGATACCGGCAGCGGGATATCGCCGGAATTCAGCGCGCACCTGTTTCAGCCATTCATGACTACCAAGGCCCAGGGCATGGGCGTCGGGCTGTCCATTTCGCGCACGATCATCGAGGCGCATGGTGGGGCCATAGGACCACGTCCTAATCCCGGCGGCGGAACCATATTTTCCTTCACGTTGCCCGCGGTGGCCAAGGAGGAGGTCGGCGATGGCGTCTGACAAGGGCCTCGTACACGTGATCGATGACGACGAGGCGAGCCGCCAGTCGCTCGCATTTTTGCTGCAAACCGCGAAGATCGCCGTACGGACCCACGTATCCGCCGCGATTTTTCTCGATCGGCTTCCCGACCTAAGCGCCTGCTGCATCGTTACCGACGTTCGGATGCCCGGCCTCAGCGGTATCGATCTGCTGCGCCGGCTGCGTGAACTGAACGTTATGGCGCCGGTCATCGTGATGACCGGGCATGGCGATGTTTCCCTTGCTGTCGAGGCGATGAAGATCGGCGCGGCGGATTTCTTCGAGAAGCCCTTCGACGACGAGGCGCTGCTGGCAAGCGTCCGTTCGGCGCTGCAACAGCGGGAGGGGGAGAAAAAGCGCGACATGGAGCGCGCCGAGATCGACAGCAGGATTGCGGCATTGTCCAACCGCGAACGCGACGTTCTTGCCGGCCTGGTGGCCGGCCGCGCCAACAAGCAGATCGCCTTCGATCTCGGCATCAGCCCGCGCACGGTCGAAATTTACCGGGCAAATCTCATGAACAAGATGCAGGCCGGAAGCCTGTCCGAGCTTGTCCGCATGGCGCTTATCATCGGGATGGTCGGCTCTGGGTGATGGAGCTGCCGTGCCCTCAAGCGTGGCGCCGATTTGAGCCATATCAATGCGGCCAGGCCGACCCCCCCGCCATTCTGTCGAAAAATTGCGCTCAATGGACAAAGGCGAAGGCGATGGTGCCACACACCGAACTCAGCAAGCCGCCACCAGTGGTGGTGGTGGTCGACGACGATCTGGCGGTCTGCAATTCGCTCAAGTTTTCCCTTGAGCTGGAAGGCTTTGCCGTTCGCACTTTTGCCAGTGGCGCCGAGTTGTTGGGTGCCGGCGACATTGCCGGGTGCGATTGCTTTGTGGTCGACGAAAGGATGCCGGGTATGACCGGCCTCGAGGTGATCGCGGAAATGCGCGACCGGCACATTTCCGCGCCCGCCATCCTCATTATCAGTCAACCGAACGCAAGGGTGAGCGCGCGCGCCGCCAAGTCGCACGTTCCCATTGTCGAGAAACCATTCCTGGGAAACACGCTGCTCGACAAGATTCGCGAAGCCTGCGGGCGGACCTGATCGCGCGCCGTGCGCTCACACCCCGAGATAGCGGTGCTGGATGTCGGCCGCGGCGGCGAGTTCGGCTGAGCTGCCGGTCCACACCACGCGGCCGCGTTCGATGATGGTGTGGCGGTCGGCAATGCGCGTGAGGGCGTCGACGTTCTTGTCGATGACCAATATGGCTTGGCCCGCGGCGCGCAGGTTCTCCAAGCAACGCCAGATCTCGTCGCGAATAAGCGGGGCAAGGCCTTCGGTCGCTTCGTCGAGGATGAGCAAGGGCGGGTTCGTCATCAGGGCGCGGCCGATGGCGAGCATCTGCTGCTCGCCGCCGGAGAGCAGATTCGCCATGCTGCCCGCACGCGCGGCGAGGCGCGGAAATAGCGCATAGACCTTCTCGAGCGTCCACGGCTCCGGCGCGTGGAGGCGGTTGGCGGCGGTGGCGACCAGATTTTCGCGCGCGGTGAGATTGGGAAACACTTGGCGCCCCTCGGGCACCAGACCGATGCCGAGGGTGGCGACCCGATAGGACGGCAGATCGCGGATTTCCTGGCCGTCGAAGCGGATCGAGCCCGCGGTCGCCCGGGTCAGTCCCATGATCGAGCGCACGGTCGTGGTTTTGCCCATGCCGTTGCGGCCCATGAGCGAGACCATTTCACCTGGCGCGATCGTAAACGAGACGCCGAACAGCACGCGGCTCAAGCCGTAGCTTGTCTCGACGTCGGATATTTCGAGCAGCTTTGCGCTAGGCATGGGCGCGCGCTTCTTGTTCGCCCAGATAGGCTTCGCGCACAGCGGGGTCGTTCCTTACCGCTGCCGGATCGCCGGACGCGATGACGCGGCCATAGACCAGGACGGTAATGCGATCGGCCAGCGCGAACACGGTCTCCATGTCGTGTTCGATCAGCAGGATGGTGACGGCGCCCTTGAGCTTGCGCAGCATCTCCACCATGCGGCCGGATTCTTCCGGCCCCATGCCGGCCATCGGTTCGTCAAGGAGGAGAAGCCGCGGCTTGGTGGCCAGCGCCATGGCGATTTCAAGTTGGCGCTGCTCCCCGTGGCTGAGCTTGTCGATTTGAATGTGGCCGCGCGCCTCAAGCCCGACGTCGGTGAGCGCTTCCAGCGCCGGCTTGCGCAGCGCGTCGTCGCGCCGCGCGCTGTTCCAGAACTGGAATGAGTGGCCGGCGTGCGCCTGCACGGCGAGAGCGACGTTGTCGAGTGCGCTAAAGCCGCCGAACAGCGAGGTGATCTGGAACGAGCGCGCGATGCCAAGGAGGCTGCGGCTATGGACCGGAAGGGCGGTGATGTCACTTCCGTCGAACTGGATGCGGCCGCCCTGCGGCGCAATCTCGCCGGCGAGGAGCCCGATCAGCGTGGTCTTGCCGGCGCCGTTGGGGCCGATAATGGCGTGAAATTCGCCGCGGGGGATATCGAGCGCGACGGCGTCGGCCGCCACTACGCCGCCGAAGCGCTTGGTCAGGCCCTCGACCTTCAATAGCGGCTCACTCATGGCGCTTTCTCATGGCGCTCCCTCATGGCGCTCCCTCGTGGCGCGCTTTCTTGGCGCCATCCCGCGAACAGGCTTTCGATGCCGCCGTGGAGGAAGATGGCCACGAGCAGCAGCACCGGGCCCAGAACCAGCCCCGAATATTCAGTGACGCGCGACAGCGCCTCTTCGAGCAACAAAAAAGTCACCGTGCCGATCAGCGGGCCGAACGCCGTGCCGAGGCCGCCCAGCACCACCATGACCATGAGGTCGCCCGATCGCGTCCAGAACATCGTCGCCGGACTGATGAAGTCGGTGTGGTTGGCAAGGAGCGCGCCGGCCAGTCCGCACAGCGCCCCGGCAATGACGAAGCAGGCGAGCTTGTAGCGAAACGTCGGAAATCCGATCGCGCGCATGCGCCGATCGTTGGAACGGCTGCCCTGGATGACCAGGCCAAAACGCGAATTGACCAGCCGAGAGATCAGATAAATGCTGCCCACCAGCAGCGCCAGGCACAGATAATAAAACAGCGTTTTGTTGTTGAGGTCGATCAGCCCGCCGAACTGGCTGCGCTGACGGATGGTCATGCCGTCATCGCCGCCGTAGCGGTCGAGTCCGATGGCCACGTAGTAGATCATCTGCGCGAACGCGAGCGTGATCATGATGAAATAGACACCGCGCGTGCGCAGGCTCAGCGCGCCAATGGCGAGCGCGAACAGCGCCGACACGGCGATGGCTACCGGCCACTGGACAAAGCCCGAGCTGATGCCTTCCTTCCACAGGATGCCGACCGCATAGCCGCCGATGCCGAGATAAGCGGCATGGCCGAAACTCACCATGCCGCCATAACCCATGATCAAGTTGAGGCTGACCGCGGCCAGCGCCATGATCAGCACCCGCGTGAACAAAGTCATCGCGTAGACGTTGCCGGTCAGCGCGGCATAAACCGGAACCAGCGCGAGCAGGGCCAAAAGCGCTGCCGCGACCGTCGCGCCCGGATCGAGCCGGAAAGCCGGGAAATAAGGGCGACGGAGTTCGCGCCAAGCGCTCATTTGCTCGCCGCCGGGAACAGACCTTCCGGCCGAAACACCAGGATCCCCGCCATCAGCATGTAGATCGACATCGACGACAAAGACGGCGCCAGCGTTATGGCGGCGTTGGTGCTGAGCACGCAGTGGAGCACGTCGGGCAGAAAGGCGCGGCCGAGCGTGTCGATGAGACCGACGATGATCGCAGCGACGAACGCGCCGCGGATCGAGCCGATCCCGCCGATGATGATCACGACGAAGGCTAGGATCAGAATATTCTCACCCATGCCAATCTGTACGGTGAGGATCGGCGCTTGCATCAGCCCGGCGAGGCCGGCAAGTGCGGCGCCGAAGCCGAACACCAGCGTGTAGAGAAGTTTGATGTTGACGCCGAGCGCTCCCACCATTTCGCGATTCGACGCGCCGGCGCGGATCAGCATGCCGAGCCGGGTGCGCATGACCACGACGTAGAGCAACGCCGCGACCGCCAAAGTCACCAGGATGATCACGATCCGATAGAGCGGATAATACACGCCCGGAATCACCTGCACGGCGTTCAACATCTCGCTGGGCAGCGACAATGTCATGCCGGCCGGCCCCCAGATGAGCCGCACCAGGTCGTTGAAAAATATCAGGAGCCCGAACGTGCCAAGCACGTGGTCGAGGTGGTTGCGTCCATACAGCGGCCGTATGGCGATGATCTCGAGCACGATTCCGGCGACGAAGGTGGCCAAGAACGCGAGGATGGCGCCGAGCACGAAGCTGTCCGTCACGGCGGCGAAGGTCGCGGCGAAATAGGCGCCGAGCATATAAAGCGAGCCGTGCGCCAGATTGACGAGATCCATGATGCCGAAGATCAGCGTCAGGCCGGCGGCCAGTAAGAAAAGCAGCATCCCGAGCTGCACGCCATTGAGGCATTGCTCGATGAAATACAGCACGGTTCCGTCACCCTAGGCGCGAGCGCTACAAGCCAACCAAGCCGCGTTTTGCCGGCTTGGACACTAAACCGTTCGAAGCCGGCTAAGCCGATTTCGGTTGGTGCCCCGGCCGTACATCCTTCGACGCCCGCGCAGCGCGCGGGCATCTCCGGATGACGGTTTTGAGTTGGTTCGCCCGACGCTCACTTCATCGGGCATTGAGCGTGATACGCGTCCTGGTCATTCTTGACGATGGTCGAAAGGGTGTGCAGCGAATAGCTCCCGTCCTCGTCCTTCCGTGCTTCCTCAAGGTAGAAATTCTGGATTGGCAGGTGGTTGTTGCCGAACTTGAAATCGCCCTTGACCGACTTGAAGTCGGCCTTTTCCATCTCTTTGCGCATGCCCTCTTTGTCGCTCAGATTGCCGTGGACCGCGGTGACGGCGCTGTTGAGCAGAGCCACGGAATCATAGGTATCAGCCCCGTAGAACGACGGTATGGTCTTGTATTTTGCTTTGAAGTCGGCGACGAACTTCTTGTTGGTGTCGTTGGGCAGGTCGCTGACCCACATCATCGCGCTGGGATTGCCGACCGCGAGGTCCTTCAGCCGCGGCAACGACAGGTCGTCGATGGTGAAGCCGGAGTAGAGCGGAACCTGTCCCTTCAGGCCCGATTGCGCGTATTGCGTCACGAACTGAATGCCGGGGCCGCCGGGGTAGAAGACATACAAGGCGTCCGGCTTCGCCGCGCGCACCTTGGACAATTCGGCGGAGAAGTCGAGCTGCGTGGGCCAGGGCGGCAACTCCTCGCCGACCACCTGTCCCTTGAACGTCGACTTGAAGCCCGTGATCATATCTTTGCCGGCTGTGTAATTCGGAGCGATCAGGAAGACCGTCTTGATGCCCTTTCCATTCATGTAGGTGCCGACTGCCGCAGGCACCTGGTCGTTCTGGAATGAAGTCGAAAAGACGTAAGGCGAACATTGGTTGCCGGCGACCTGGGAAGCGCCGGCATTGGTGATGACCGTCATGGTCTTCGAATCGACCAGCGGTTTCAGCGAGGCCAAGAGCACGTTCGACCAGATATAACCGACGACGAAATCGACGTGGTCGGACTCGATCAGCTTTTGCGTCTTCTCCGCACCCACCTCAGGCTTGACTTGATCATCCTCGTAAATCACCTCGACGGGCAGCCCGCCGAGCTTGCGGCCGACATGATCGAGCCCGAGCTCGAAGGCGTTGCGCATGTCGTTGCCGATAGCCGCGACCGGGCCGCTGAACGACGAGACAAAGCCGATCTTGATGGTCTTCTCCTGCGGCCACGCCTGTTGAACGCCGGCTGTCCCGGCGACAAGCGCCAGCGCGGCTGTGCCCATAATCCACAGTCTGTTCATCGCGGTTATCCTTCTGTTTGGCTGGTTCAACGCTGGCCCGGACCGCATCGATTCAATGGCTATTTGTAGAAAGCGGCGTCCCTTTGTGCAACATCGATTGCGGGTGGCTGCGGGCGCCTATAGCGTGTCTCGGCGCCTCAGGTGGACAAGCAAACCAAGACAATACCTTAGTCGCAGGCGCCTAGTCCTCTCCGGTTGCCCGCAGATATTCGGCGAGGCCGGGGGCAATGTTGGGGACGAAAAGCTCCTCGACGGTCATATTGCGCCGCGTGAGCTTTTGCTCGTCCAGGTGGCGCACGAGCGCGTCGAGGGTCGGCCGGCTGCCCTCGATGGAATAATCCCAGATTTCGGGCCCGAAGATTTTGCGTGTGGCTTCAAGCTCGTCGATCACCCACGGCAAGCTGACGGTCAGCGCGTCGGTGTCGTACATCCAATGGTAGGTGATGTCGCGCGCCCGGCAGAAGGCGCGATAAAAGCTCACAGCCAGCCACGGGTTTTCGTCGTAAAGGCGCTTCTTCAGCACGAACGTATGCATGATCGGGAAGATGCGCGTACGTTCGTAGTATTCGCGCTCGACCTTGCGCGGATCGCTGAACAGGCGCCGCACGGTTGTGCCAAGAGTCTTGGGAATCATCACCGAGGCCAGTGCATCGATTTCGCCGCGTTCGAGCATCGCTTCGAGAGTCGTATCGGGCCGCATGAATTCGCAGTTGATGCCGTCCGGCGGCTTGATGGTGCGTACCGGCCGGCCGATGACCCAGTTGATGTCTTCCGGCCTAACGCCGTAATCGCTCATGAGAAAGCCGCGCACCCACACGGCCGCCGTCATCTGATAGTCGGCGACGCCGACGCGCTTGCCCTTGAGGTCCTGCGGCTTGTCGATTTTTCTGTCGGCGCGCAAATAAACCGCCGAATGACGAAACACGCGCGACGGAAAGACCGGAATGGCGATGAACCGCGTGTCGCCTTCCGAACGCAGGATCGTGTAGGACGACAGCGACATTTCCGAGCAGTCGAACTCGCCGTGGTTGAGCATGCGCCAGAACGTTTCGCCGGGGCGGAGCGGGATGAACGTCAGATCGACGCCTTCGGGCTCGACGCGACCGTCGATCAGCGGCTGAGTGCGGTCATAGCGGCCGCAGGCGAGGGTGAGTTTCAGATTGGTCATGGGACACCTTCGTATCCGCCACCGCGTAGCGCAGCGGAGCGGGGGAGGGGGACCGCGCGAAGCGCGGTGGAGGGGGCGCCGGCATCGACGCGTCGTTGCCGTTGCAGGCAACGGCTCCTTCGTGACGCTTCCTGTAACTATAGTGTAAGTCTCTCTGCTCCGCGCCCCTTCCACCACGCTGCTTCGCTGCGTGGTCCCCCTTCCCCGCTATCGCGGGGAAGGATGCATACTAAAGAATAATGCTCGGATTGCGGATGCATTGATCGCAGTCGATCAGATTCACCTGCTTGGCTTGAATGATCCATTGCGTCCCGTCGCGTACCGCGCGATGGCCGGCCCAGCCGGTGAGCACGCGTGTCTCATCGCCCCAAAATTCGCTGATGAGAAAGTTGGATCGTAGCATGCGCATATCGTCCCTCGCGGTGGCAAAGACCTCGACGTTGGTGATGAGCCGCACGGTGCGCGATGCCGGCGCCTGCGACCATGCGAACCCGGTGCGCAGCCGGTAGACGCGATCCTCAAGCCGGCGCCGATCATCGAACATGACGGAAATCTCGCGCCGCGGGTCGCCCGCGCCGGGGGTCGACGGTACCCAGTAGATGCACTCGGCCGCGTACATTTTGAGCCAATCCTCGTAGCGCAACTGGTCGAGGAGCCGTGCCTCGCGCTCCAGCAGCCGCCTAAACTCGTCGCGAATGCCCGGGTCAGTCACGGCGCGCGCGTCATCCTGCCAATCGCTGAAATTAGCAACCAGCTCGCGATACAGCGCATCGTTGACGTAGTGGGAGCTGCGTGACGGATTGGTATCTACTGCCGGCGCGGCCACGTTACGGCTCCCGCGAGATGGCGAGATTTTGCCGCGTCGTCATCAGCCGTTTCCATTCCTTGAAATGCTCGCGCATGAACGCCTCGTCGGTCGCCGGCGCGGTGATGGTGCCATCGGGGTGCTGTTTGACGCGGCCGGGAATGCCAAAGCCCCGGTGCATGTAAACCCATTCGTCCTCGACGGCCATGAGCCCACGTTGGATCTGCTCGAAATTGGCGATGTCGTCGACTTCGCCGAAATTCGGAAAGCCTTCCTGGGTCCGCATGCGCAGCGCGTTGATGTCGTTCACGGCGTCGGCGGGCAGGCTGCCGTCATTGACGACCATGGTGCCGTACCAGATGGCGTTGGTCTCGGCGACGCCGAGCGGCTCGAACACCTGGATGTGATTGCCGAGCAGGGAGAAATTCGGAAACACGTTGATGTTGACCGGCTCGGAACCGGCGAGGTCGAGCAGCGAGAATGCGCGGTCGCCGTAACGGTGCAGGAATTCGGCCTCGTAATGCTCCATGCCGGGATGCGCGCTTTCGAGCGCCCACAGTCCTCCCGGGCGCTTTTCCAGATTGGGCCGCTTGTCCTTGAAGTGATTGCCGTGGCCGGTGTAGCGCATGTACATCGGCTGCGTGTCGGGCGAGTTGCGGTAGTAGGCCATGCCCTTGGCGTTCTCGCCGGCGAAACGGTTCTCGGTTTCCAGCAGCGAACGATGCGAATAGGCGACGTGGTAGCCGTCGCACGAATTGTCGTAGGCGAGCTTCCAGTTGCCCTTGAAGCGGAAGCGATTGGCCTCGCACACCACGACCTTGCCGCCGGGATTGCGGTCGAGCCACTCGTCGATGATCTTGGTGATCGGGCCGAGATGCTCGGCAAGCGGCAGCGCATCGAGACTGAGCGTGCCGAAGATGAAACCGCGATACGATTCCACCCGCGGCACCTGGGCGAGATTGTATTTCGGATCGCGCATATCTTCGGCATACCCGTCGGGCCACGGCACACCACGCAGCCGCCCGGTATTGAGAAAATTCCACCCGTGATACGGGCATTGGAATGATTTGGCGTTGCCCTTGTCCCAGCGGCACAGCGTAGTGCCGCGATGGGCGCAGCGGTTATAGAGGGCGCGGATTTTTCCCTCGCCGTCGCGCACGATGATGAGCGGCCGCAAACCCATGCGTCGCGTGATGAAGTCGTTCTCGTTCGGCACTTCGCTGTCGTGGGCCAAGTACGTCCACGTGCCGCCGAATATCTGCGTCATCTCGGCTTCGAAGATCGCGGGATCGGTGTAGATCAGCCGATGGGCGCGATCTTCCTGGACCAGGTAATCCCAGTCGTACAGCGCGGTTCCGCCGAGTTGGCCCGGTGGCGAGTTGATTTTTTCGAGAGCCGTCATGACGTGCTCCTTACCTTTTCCCGCCCGTGAAGAAACTAGAAGAAATCGAAATACTCATTCTGCTCCCACGCGCTCGCGTCCTCGCTCTGCGGTGAAGCGCCCGAGCTCAGATAGCGTCCCCACTCGGATCGCTTGAGTGAGACGAAGTAGTCGACAAAAATATCGCCGAGCGCGGCGCGGAACAACGGCTCCTGGCCGAACGCATCGATGGCCTCGACGAGGCTTTTCGGCAGCAGCGGCCGGTCGGCTTCATAGGGCGCGTCCTCGGGCGGCGGCGGTTGCAAGGCGTTTTCGATGCCCGCGAGCCCGGTGACGATTTGCGATGCGACGTAGAGGTAAGGGTTGGCCGCGGGTTCTCCGGTCCGGTTCTCCAGGCGTGTGGCCGGGTCTCCTGGGCCGCCGAGCACGCGGATCATGGCGCCGCGGTTATCGTGGGCCCACCCGGCGCGGTCGGGGGCGAGCGAGTTGGGACGAAAACGCCGGTAACCGTTGACGGTTGGCGTGGCCAAGACCGCGGCGGGCAGCGCGTATTTGAGGAGCCCGGCGAGATACGATTGGCCGAGCGGCGACAGCGTCTCGTCGGCCTTTTCCGGAACAAACAGATTATTTTCGCCGCTTGCCGCGTCGATCAACGACTGATGGAGGTGCCAGCCGCTCGCGTAAAATCCCTTCAGCGCCGGGCGGCTCATGAAGGTCGCGAAATAACCGAGGCGGCGGCAGATTTGCCGCGTCGCGGTGCGGAACAGGAACACGTTGTCGGCGGCCTCCAGCGCCGTGCGCGGTGCGAAGGTGCACTCGACCTGTCCGGGGCCCCATTCGTTCTCGATGGAGCGCAAGCCGAGCCCGAGCGCTTCGAAGGCGTCGCCGAGCGCGTCGAACGCCAGCTGCATGAGATCCATGTTGGATTCGGAGTGATAGTGATAACCGGGCTCCGCCGGCCAGGTGCGGATCGGCTGGCCGCGTGTGCCGGGCACGCCGATATTGTCATCGCTCAAATGGTCTTCGGCGACACGCAACAGATACCACTCGACCTCCGCGCCGATGACGCTGGTATAGCCGCGTTCGGTGAGCCTCCGCAGTTGTTTGCGCAACAATTGGCGCGGCGAGAAGTGAAACGGCCGGCCGTCGTTGAAATATTCGTCGCAGAGAATCCAGCCGGTGCCGGGCGCCCACGGCAGGACGCGGAACGTCGAGGGGTCGGCGACTACGGTGAGATTGGGCGAGCCCGTCATCTCGTCGAGGCCCATGCCGCCGCCGCGCGTGAACGACGAAAAGACGCGGGCGCCGGCGGAATCGAGCGTCGTGGTGGCGACGCCGATGTTGTAGCCCTGGGTCAGGGCTGAGACGAAAGCCGGCACCGTGAGCGTCTTCGCCCGCGAATAGCCGTGAGTGTCGCCCCAGGCGAGGCGCACATAGCGAAGCTTGTCGGATACGACGCGGCGCTTGAGCTCCTCCGCCTGCCGCCGCTCGTCCTCGGTCCACAAGCCGTGCTTTTCGATGAGGGTCTGCTTGCTCATGGCCGAAGCGCGAACAAATGGGGGAGGTGGGTAGCGCTGCGAGACGCCATCGCTACCATGCCGTACGCCGCGATTCTATTGCGGCGGCGCGCGCTGCGCATCATCATGCGGCGGCCGCGTGCGGCGGCAGGCACTGGAAATTGTGGACCGGGGAAATGGCCAAAAAAACCAACAAGGCGCATAGCGACATCAAGCAGCAAATGGTGATGGCCGGCAAGGTGCTGGTCGCCGAGGGGCACGACGATTTCACCCGCGGCCATATTTCCATGCGGCTCCCCGATAATCCGAAGTTGTTCTTTATGAAGCCGCACAGCATGGGGCTCGACGAGATCACCATGCAGAACATCCTGACCATAGACCTCGAGGGCAACGTGGTGGCCGGCAAGGCGCGCCGTCACAGCGAGGTCTACATTCACTCGGAAATTCTCAAGGCGCGGCCCGACCTCAACTGCGTGATCCACACGCACTCGCCGTATGCGGTGGCGCTGTCGGGAACCGGCCGGCCAATGCGGGCCTACAGCCAGCCGGGGGCGCTGTTTTGCGGGGAGGTGGGCCTTTACACCGATACCATCGCGCTGATCCGCAGCCATGCGATGGGCGCCGGCGTCGCCAAGGCGCTTGGCCCGCACCGCGCCGTGCTGCTGAAAAATCACGGGCCCGTTGTGACCGGGAAAGATATCGCCGAAGCCGTGGTCGGCGCCATCATGCTGGAAAACGCGGCGATGGTTCAGCTGGCAGTCGAGGCGGCCGGAGACCCGGCGCCGGAGTTTTCGCCGGGCGATATCGGCAAGCTGAAAAGCGAAATCAGCCAGAAGGAGCAGTTTCAGATCAACTTCGACTACCTCGTGCGGCGGGTGAAGCGGCGTGGGAAATAGGGGCCGCTACTTTGGCCGTTTTGCGCGTGAGAACCTTCAAACCCCCGCGCACGCGATAAGTTGTCGGGTCAGCCTCGTCACGCGCGATCGCGCGGCCTTCTCGCGCCGCGCGGATTAGACGAGTACCAAACTTGCTCATCATCTAGTCCCTCACCGGAGGAATTACGCTTTACGCACGACGTGTAGCATCAAAGCAAGTTCCGCAAAACGCCAAGCCCAATTTCACATGGTGGAGGCAGACGCTATAATGAAGAAAATTGGAGGAAACAACAATGACGGCGCTGACGCAGAGTTACGTCTTCGGCGCGAGCGAAAAGCCGCTTCTCGGCGAAACGATCGGGCAGTTCTTCGATGCCGCGTGCGGCCAATGGCCGGACCGGCCCGCGCTGGTCGTGCGCCACCAGAAGGTGCGCATGAGCTACGGCCAGCTGAAGGAGGCGGTCGACAGGCTCGCCGCCGGGCTTTTGACGCTCGGGCTGCAGCCGGGCGATCGCATCGGCATCTGGTCGCCGAACAACAGCGAGTGGGTGCTCACCCAGTTCGCCACCGCCGAGGCCGGGCTCGTTTTGGTCAACATCAATCCGGCCTATCGCGTCGCCGAGCTTGAATACGCGCTCAACAAGGTCGGCTGCAAAGCGCTGATCCTGGCCGAGCGCTTCAAGACCTCGGACTATGTCGGCATACTGCGCGAGCTCGCGCCCGAACTGGCCCGTGCGACGCCGGGTAAGCTTGAATCGGCACGGCTGCCGGCGCTGCGCTCGGTCGTCGTCCTCGGCGACGGAAGCCATCCCGGCTGTCTGCGTTTTGCCGACATTCTCTCACGCGGCGGCGCCGCCGAAGCAAAACGCATCGCCGAGCTTGCCCCGCTGCTGCAATTCGACGAGCCGATCAACATTCAGTTCACTTCGGGCACGACCGGCTTTCCCAAAGGCGCGACGCTCTCCCATCACAACATCCTCAACAACGGCTTCTTCATCGGCGAGGCCATGCGGCTCACGCCGGAAGACCGGCTGTGCATCCCGGTGCCGCTCTATCACTGTTTCGGCATGGTGCTGGGGAATCTCGCCGCGGTCACCCACGGCGCCTGCATGGTTTTTCCCGGCGAAGGCTTCGACCCGCTGACGACGCTCGAGACGGTCGCCGAGGAGCGCTGCACCGCGCTGCACGGGGTGCCGACCATGTTCATTGCGCAACTCGATCACCCGGATTTCGCCCGCTTCGATCTCTCGACGCTGCGCACCGGCATCATGGCCGGCTCGCCGTGCCCGATCGAGGTGATGAAACGCGCCGTCGACAAGATGCACCTTGCAGAAATCACCATCGCCTACGGCATGACCGAGACGAGCCCCGTCAGCTTCCAAAGCTCGACCGACGATCCGCTGGAGCGCCGCGTCTCGACGGTCGGGCGCATCCAGCCGCACCTGGAAGTAAAGATCGTCGACGGCAACGGCCGCATCGTTCCGGCCGGCGCGCAGGGCGAACTGCTGACGCGCGGCTACTCCGTGATGCTCGGCTATTGGGGCGACGAAGAGCGCACGCGCGAAGCCATCGACGCGGCGCGCTGGATGCATACCGGCGATCTCGCCACCATCGACAGCGAAGGCTATTGCAACATCGTCGGCCGCATCAAGGACATGGTGATCCGCGGCGGAGAAAACGTGTACCCGCGCGAGATCGAGGAGTTCCTCTACCGGCATCTGAAGATTCAGGACGTGCAGGTCATCGGCGTGCCCGACGACCGCTACGGCGAGGAAATCTGCGCCTGGGTGAGACTGCGCCCCGGCATGAGCGCCAATGAGGAGGAGATCAAGGCCTTTTGCCGCGATCAGATCGCCCACTATAAGGTGCCGCAC
>JBAUYV010000230.1:0-19374 GCA_049584975.1 Xanthobacteraceae bacterium
ACCCTCTACAAGGCGCTGGCGCGGCGGCTCAACGGCGCCAACGAGGCCCCTGCCCCGTACGACCGCATCGAAGGCATAGAGCACCTCGACAAGATCATCGACATCGACCAGTCGCCCATCGGCCGCACGCCGCGCTCGAATCCCGCGACCTACACGGGCGCGTTCACGCCGATCCGCGAATGGTTTGCCGCCCTGCCCGAGAGCAAGGCGCGCGGCTACGAGCCCGGCCGCTTCTCGTTCAACGTCAAGGGCGGCCGCTGCGAGGCCTGCCAGGGCGACGGCGTCATCAAGATCGAGATGCACTTTCTGCCGGATGTCTACGTCACCTGCGACGTCTGCAAGGGCAAGCGCTACAACCGCGAGACCTTGGAGGTGCTGTTCAAGGGCAAATCCATCGCCGACGTGCTCGACATGACCGTCGAGGAGGCGCTGGAGTTCTTCAAGGTGGTGCCGCGGGTGCGCGACGTGCTCATGCTGCTGCACCGCGTCGGCCTCGACTACATCCACGTGGGCCAGCAGGCCACCACCCTCTCGGGCGGTGAGGCGCAGCGCGTCAAGCTCGCCAAGGAACTGTCCAAGCGCGCCACCGGCCGCACGCTTTACATCCTCGACGAGCCCACCACCGGCCTGCACTTCCACGACGTAGCGAAACTTCTGGAAGTGCTGCACGAGCTTGTGGAGAGCGGCAACACCGTCGTGGTCATCGAGCACAATCTCGAAGTCATCAAGACCGCCGACTGGATCATCGACCTCGGCCCCGAAGGCGGCGACGGCGGCGGGGAGATCGTGGCCGCGGGCCCGCCGGAAGACATCGTGCGGGAGAAGCGGAGCTATACGGGGCAGTTCCTCAAGCCGGTCCTGGCGCGGCGCGGGGCGGCGGCGAAGAAGAAAAGAGTCGAGGCGGCGGAGTAAGTTTCTTCACCCTCCCCTGCAGGAGGAGGGTCGCCCGCCGCGGGCGGGCGGGGTGGGGTGAACTTTTCTTGGACTCGTGCTAAGGATGCTGGTGCTGAAGGGGATCGGCCTAAATGCCCGCAGACGTGACTCGGGAAGAATTTCAGGCGCTCGAACAAGAGGTCGAGGGCGAGAAACTCGTTACACGCCACATCCTCGAGCAAAGCCGGCGTAACGGCGACGACATCGCAGCCGTAAAAACGCGCTTGAATCGAGTCGAGGAAAAGGTGGACGGGCTCGATCGTAAGGTCGATGGCCTCGATCGAAAACTTGATGCCCTCGCGCAGAGCATCCCGGGCATCGTCCGCCACGCGCTGAGCGACTACGAGATCAAATCGAAGAAATAGCGGTCGGCGGCCCATCACCCGATTTGCTCGCACGGCGACGGCGAAATCGTCGCCTCTGGGTCCGCCCGGAAGACCCCATGAAACGTAAGTCAACCAAGATCATTCACGAAGGCAAATACGCAGCTGAAGTCGATATCGAACTTCAGTACACCGATGGCAGCTGGTCGCCGACGATGTCGCTCGACGACGCGAAAAAACTCGAAGCCGTCCAGCTCGCATTGCGGCGCGGCGACACCGCCGAAGCATCCAAATACGGCCGCGTGTTCGAACTGACGCCGCTGGCGGCGAAGTAAGCGATTTTGGCCGGCGGCAGCGGCGAAATCGTCGCCTCGGGCCCGCCCGAGGCGATCGTGCAAGAGAAGCGGAGCTATATCGGACAGTTTCTCAAGCCAGTGCTGGCACGGCGTCCGACGGCGGCGAAGAAGAAGCGCGTCGAAGCGGCAGAGTAGTTTTTCGCTTGCCCGCGCGCCAAGAGAAGGCGTAGGACCAGCTTCATCGCAACACCGCCACCGAAAAAAAGCCAAGCAATTTATGTGAAGTAGGTTCGTGCGAGGGTAAGGAACGAACAGAATGGCGCTCTATTTTGAAACAACAACACCGGTTAGGTTGCGCAATGCATTCAAAAAGGCCATCGACGATGGCCACGTCGTAACTTGGTCATATGATAAAGACGGTGATTTTACTCACACTGCTCAACAGTGGGTAAAGAAGGCTTGGCTTCGCCCGTCGATTACAAAGAACGAACGACTTTCGCTATTCATCTTGCCCCCAAATGAGGGCACAATAGATTCGGAAGTATACGCCATATATCACGGCCGGTTTATCGAAGCGATGTTGCGACATTGTGATTCGCTTTTCACAGAATCAAAAGCTAGCGCCATGCCCGAAGGTAACGACAACGTTGGTTAGTAATGCTGCTCAATTATTTCTTTATCGATGGCTCAGCTTTGGGTGCGCAAATTCGAGTTTTGCGACGTAAAGACCGATCATTTGAAAATCGACGGTTGGATGTGGCCGATCTTATTAAATACTTCAGCGCCCGCCTTGACGATCTTGGAGCGCACGAATTCAAGCGAGCGACATTTTATTTTCCAAAGGGCGATGAGGTAGCGATTGAAGAATACATCATTGCTCCCGACTACAATCGGCTGGGAGCAGTTCGGGACGTGCACTTTAAGTTCTGTGGGCAAAAACTAAAGGGATCGGCAGAGTACACCACGTGGGTCGAAACTTCTGTGCCAGCAAAATGGCGCGATCGCGTCTCAAAAAGCGAGAAAGGTGTCGATATTGAAATCTGCTGCAACGCGTTAAAATTGGCCAGCGCATCTCGCTTAGAGCGTCTGTTCTTCCTGACGAATGACGACGACTTCTTGCCGATGTGCAGGACACTAAAGGAATTTGGGGCAAATATTAGCCTAATTCACTTAACTGATTTTGTCGCCCCGAATACTTCCCTTGTTTCCGAGGTTGACTCGTATGACGTTGTCAGGGGAGATGCCTTGCAGGCGCTCTTCTTTCCGCCTTTTACGCCTGGCAGCGAGGCGCCGCGTCCCGCGGAGGTTTCCGGCGAACCATCTGGCGATAAGGGCGCGGGACCTGCCCTCGACGTCACAGACACCGCTACAGATTCTGATGGTGACACGGCAGCAAAATAATCCGTTTGGACCTGGTCGAATCCGACACGACGATCTTAACATGTCCTTCTCCGCGCGTTAGCGCCCCGAGCGTGAAGGGTCGAGGCGACGGCTAACGAACGCCATACCGGCCACGCATTACGCGGCGAGAGAGACTTCGTAAAGCTTCTTGAAGTCATCGAATAGTTTCGAAAACATCAACGCACTAACGTGCATATGGCCAAGCAGTTGAAAGTCGCTTTCTTGTAAGTCGCCTTCGTGTCTTAAAATCATCCTCCCGGTCACCTTGTCGAGAGTAAATGCGCTTTTGTTGGAGCAGAAATTCGGGTGTGCAAATTCGGAAAGCCATCCGTAAACATCCTGAAGAATTGCCCTCTTCTCTTCAAATAGATTCACATCCAAATATTTGTCCGCTTGTTCGACGCAGGTGATGATGTTCACAGGCGCGTCAGCTTTTGAGAATAAGTCGTGCTTGGCGCCCAGCAGACCGTTCGCAACGTCCTTCTCAAAGCGATTGAAGTCTATATTTCCTTTCGTCAAGGCATCCACTCTTTTGCAAAAATAGCCCAGAACGGCCACGGCCTCTACATAGCCTCGTGCTATTAGCGCGAGGCCGTAAACATTCTTAGCAGCAACCATCGCGCCTGCGGCGATCACTAGGCAATCAGCGCGGTGCAGCAGTGCCTGCGCAAGGAGTTGGCAGTTCAGCTTGCAGCGCTCCTTCGATTGCAGCTTTTCCGGATCGCCGTATTCGATAAAATCTATTCGGCGCGTCACGAGTTCGTCGTGATGGGCCTCGAGATTTGCGCAGAGTTCGTCCTGCCTGAATTTCGCAAAAATATTGCGAACGTCGTCCGAATAACGTGCCATGTTTTCTCCGTCCGCCGGCCCGTCGTATGGACTTCATCGGCCTAATAATGCGCCCGCGTCACGGCTTCGTCTGCCGTCTCCGCCCCGAAACATTCCCCGCATTGTCCCCGCCAGCAAGAACATCGAGCCGGCCGGCCAGTGCCGTGGCCTTGGCCCAGGTTGGCGTCTGGTCGGGTAATTTGGGCAGCGGCGCCTTCCGGTTCATGGTGGCGATAGATTTGTAGAGTCGCAGCTCCGCCGCCTGTTTGGGGAAACGCCCGGCTTTCAGCAGCGCCTCGAGGCTGCCGTACTGGCGGATCAGCGACGCCGCGCCGGCGGGGCCGACGCCGAGCGCACCGGGCAATTTGTCGGATGGGTCGCCGCGCAGTGCGATGAAATCCGGCACCTGCTTCGGCTCGACGCCATAACGTGCGCGCACTTCCTCGGGCCCGATGCGCTCGCCGCCGCCGCGCACCGGATAGAGAATGGTGGTGCGCGGCGAGGCCAGCTGGAACGCGTCGCGGTCGCCGGACGCGACCAGCATCTGCCCTCCCCGCTTTTCCTCGCCGGCCGCCGCGGCCGCGAGGAAATCGTCCGCCTCGTAGCCGGCACCGCGCGCATTGGCGAAGCCGCACGCTGCGACGAACTCGGGGATGACCGCGAGCTGCTCGATGATGTCGTCATCGAATTCGCGCCCGCTCTGATAGGCCGGAAAGGCTTCGTGCCGGTAGGTTTCCTCTTCCAGCGTGTCCCAGGCGACGATGACGGCGCGCGGCTTCTCGTCGCCACAGAGCCGCAGCAGCAGATTGGCGAATCCGAGAATGGCCCCGGCCGGCCGGTTGCCCTTGCGGCGAATCGTCTTCGGCAACGCGTGATAGGCGCGGTGCGCGAAGGAATCGCCGTCGATCACCAGGAGCGGTCGAAGCGCCGACCGGCGAGGCGGTTTTTTTGGCTCAGGCGGCATCCGCCGGCCGCACACGGCGAGCGATCTCGGCGCCGCTCTCTCGCTCCACCACCGCGATGTCGTATTGGCTTTGTAAATCGAGCCAGAATTGCGCACTGTTACCGAAATAGCGCCCAAGGCGCACGGCCGTGTCGGCGGTGATCGAACGCCGGCCGTTCAAGATATCGGTGATCCGCCCGGACGGCACGCCGATATCGAGCGCCAGCCGATTGGCGCTCAGTTCGCGCGCGATCAGTTCCCGTTTCAGAAAACGGCCAGGATGCACGGCAGGAGGCATGGCAATTTATCCTTTGTGGTAGTCGACGATCTCGACCTCGAAGGCGTCACCCTTGCGAAACTCAAAACAAATTCGCCAGCGCTGATTTACGGTCATCGCCCACTGGTTCTTGCGCTCGCCCTTCAGCTTGTGCAGGCCGACGCTCTTGAGTGGGCTGAGATCAGTCAATGCCTTGGCGACATTCAAGGCCAGCAACAGATCGGTGGCCGCCTCGAAATCGAGCCCGCGGAACTGGTTCGGCCGCTCGCCATCCCAGACCTTTTTGGTCACGGAGTTGCGCCACGACCGGATCATGGCGTAAATATACTACGGGAAACGGTGAACCGCAATCGCCCTGCCGGCTTTCGCTTTGCAATCGCAAGGGTGGGCTGAGCCAACGGGTCCGGCCCGCGCATGACTAAGGCGTTTCCCGGATGCGTGCAGCGCGAAGCGGTGCACCGCTGATCCGGGACCTTCGCTGGCTCGGCGCTTGCGACGATCCCGGGTCTGCAGCGCATCATTCCGCTTCGCTCCATGCTGCGCTGCGCCCGGGAAACGCGGCATCCGGGCACGAACGCTCATGGCAATCTTGCGCATCGCCGTTACATTAAGGGGCCATGAAAAAGATCGGCTTCCTCTCCTTCGGCCATTGGACCCCGTCGCCGCAATCGCAGGTGCGAACGGCGTCCGACGCGCTCCTGCAATCGATCGAGCTGGCTGTCGCCGCCGAGGAACTCGGCGCCGACGGCGCGTTCTTCCGCGTGCATCACTACGCCCGCCAGCTCGGCTCCCCCTTCCCGCTCCTTGCCGCCGTCGGCGCGCGGACCAAGCGGATCGAGATCGGCACCGCGGTCATCGACATGCGCTACGAGAACCCGCTGTACATGGCGGAGGACGCGGGCTCAGCCGACATCATCAGCGGCGGGCGCCTGCAGCTCGGCATCAGCCGCGGCTCGCCCGAACAGGTGATCGACGGATGGCGCTACTTCGGTTACGCGCCGCCGGAAGGCGAGACCGACGCCGACATGGCGCGGCACCACACGGAAGTCTTTCTCGAGGTGTTGCGCGGCAAGGGCTTCGCCAAGCCCAATCCGCAGCCGATGTTTCCGAACCCTCCGGGCCCGCTGCGGCTCGAGCCGTATTCCGAGGGCCTGCGCGAGCGCATCTGGTGGGGCGCGGGTTCAAGCACCACGGCCGAATGGGCGGCCAAGACCGGGATGAACCTGCAGAGCTCGACCCTCGTCTACGACGAGACCGGCGAGCCGCTGCACATCCAGCAAGCGGGCCAGATCCGGAAATTCCGCGAGGCCTGGAAGGCGGCCGGACACACGCGCGAGCCGCGCGTGTCGGTCAGCCGCAGCATCTTCGCGCTGGTGGACGATCGGGACCGCATGTATTTCGGACACGAGAACGAGAGCGCGGACCAGATCGGCCTCCTCGGCGACAACCGGCGCGCGGTTTTCGGCCGCAGCTACGCCGCCGAGCCGGACGTTCTTGTCGAGCAACTGGCGAAGGACCAGGCGATCGCTGAAGCCGACACGCTGCTGCTCACGGTGCCCAACCAGCTCGGCCTCGACTACAACGCCCACGTCATCGAGGCGATCCTCAAGTACGTCGCGCCGCCACTGGGATGGCGGTGAGCCGTTTGCGGGCTAAGAGCCTGCCCCGGACTTAGGCCGTAGCCGCCCTCCCCGCGGCGGCGTAATGTTGCCTCCGGTACAGGGGCCGCGATATCGGGGACGCGTCATGGTCTTAGGGTTGTCGATCGGAGCGTTTACGCTTTTGCATGTCGTCATCACGCTGATCGCCATCGGCAGCGGGCTGATCGTCGTGGGTGGAATGTTTGCCTCGAACCGGCTGCCCGGCACCACCGCGCTGTTTCTGTTCACGCCGGTGCTGACCAGCGTGACCGGATTTCTGTTTCCCATCCACGGCTTCACGCCAGCGCTGGGCGTCGGCATCGTGTCCTGCGTGCTGCTGGCGATCGCGCTGTTTGCCTATTACTCCAAGCACCTGACCGGCGCATGGCGCTGGATCTATGTGGTCACCGCGATCGTCTCGCTTTATTTCAACGTGTTCGTCCTGGTCATCCAGAGCTTCATCAAGGTGGCGGCGCTCAATGCGCTGGCGCCGACCCAGAGCAATGAGCCGGCCTTCGTGATCGCGCAGGCCCTGGTTTTGGCGCTGTTCGTTCTCATGGGGATTATCGCGACGGTCAAATTCCGGCCGTTGACGCTTGCCTGATCGCGCCCGCCTGTCCTCTGGCGCGGCGGCGGAGCGCCCCCTATGCTGGCGCTTCTACTCTCCGCAATGATCCTGCGGGAAACACGGGGGACGGCAATGGCGAAAAAAGCGCGCAAGAAGGCGGCTGCGAAAGCGGCCAACAAATCGAAGACATCGAAAGCCTCAAGCAAGAAGAAAGTCGCCAAAAAGAAAGCCGTCGCCAAGAAGTCCGTAGCCAAGAGAACCGCCGCCAAGAAAACCGTCACGGCGAAAAGCCCAAAGGCCGCGCCGCCGAAAAAATCCAAACCGGTTCCCAAGCCTGCTGCCACGCCAAAACCGGCCGGCCAACCGGCCCATCCTTCGTTGCTGAGGAGGGTCGAGAACAAAGTCGCGGGCGCCTTCACCGCGGTTGCCGATATCCTCACGGACGCCGAGCAGCTGCACCAGAAACTGGATCCCGGCGTATCGCGCGAACCCGAATAGGGCGAGCGGCGGCGTGCAGGGCTGGCGTGAGGCTATCCGCGCGGCTTTTGATCAGGTCAAAGCGCCAGAGATGTGCGCGCGCTCATTCGTCCTTCCCGATCCAGCACACCCTTACTCCCGGCTTCCCCGTGCGGTGATCGCGTTGCAGGCGCGGGGAATACAGCATCAGGTCGAAAACGCTTAGGTCCTTCATGCGCACCGCCTCATCCCGCGCCGACACCGGAATGTAGGTCTGATACTGCGCGTCGTCACCGCCGGCCCAATCGACGTTCTCGTAGAACTCGTAGAAATAAAGCTGCCCGCACTCGCTGCATCGCAGCAGCGAGCGCGACAGATGGCTCTCGTCCGCGAAGGTCTCCACCACTTCGAAACGCTCGCGCGGTGACAGAGCGAGGTCCGGCTGCCGCCACAGCGCACACTGCGTCGGCGCCGGCAGTTCCTTGAATTCGGGCGGCGGCCTGTCGCTCTCACTCATCGTTTATCCTTGCTCGTGCATCCTATCATAGCGGGGTAGCTCCAATCATTTTCATTGATCTTTATCCTTATTTCTGTTACCATTTCGGTGCGAATCAAATCTCGCTCACGTTGAAGGACGCCAGCCAGGTGACAGCGGTTGGTGGAGCGAGTGCGGTGCCTGCGGGCGGCGGTTCGTCGCTGCCGCACCCGGGCGGCTTCGGGCATCATGCCTGCCGGTACTATGGCCGGCGCGGGAGGTGCTCCCTGGACTGGGACAGGCGGGCGCGGATAACGCCCGCGGAAACGCGTACGATCTTCGCCCCGGTTGGCGGTCCATAAGATCATACGCTCCCGCCACGTCCCAGGACGCCTGGCCTGGAGCTGAGTCAGGAGGTGACAACCGCCTGGCGAGAACCGCGGTGGAACGCCGAGAGGCGAGCGCGCTCCGGCTTTGAGCGCGCTGCCGCGCCCGCTTGGCGCGGAGAACTGACACATCCGTTTCTCGGCGTTCCGCTTCCTTTATTTGTTTCTTGGCTTTTCGGGACCTGATCGGGATGGAGCCGGACACCACCGCCGGATTTATCTGACGAAGGTCGGGTTCTGAAGCGAGGTTTTTTGGACTGGCTTGGTCATGACTCGGGCGCGTATGCGCCGCGAGAGCGATTTGCGTTGCGCGGAGGTGCTCCTCCTGACGATAAGCGTAGGGGCGGGTCTTAGACCCGCCCCTACGGCGCGCCACCCCTGCGCCAGTCGCTATTGCGGTTCGCAAACCTGATATACGTTCGCGGCACGAGAGCAACTCAGCGCAAGGAGATGTCGCCATGCCGTCCAGCACTATCAGAGTCACCTCCTCGTCCAGCGGCATGTTCGACTGCTATCTCGCGTTACCGGCTTCGGCCGCTAAAACCCCCGCCCCCGCCATCGTGCTCGCCTGCGCCATCCTCGGCGTCGACGAGGATCTGCGCGCCATCGCCGACGAGTTCGCCGTGCATGGCTACATCGCGGCCGCGCCCGACCTGTTCTGGCGCTCGGTGCCCGGACCGCTCGCGCACGAGGACACCCGCACCCGCCCGAGCGGCCAGCCGCGCCTGGAAAAGATCAAGGCCGGCGAAGCCGACATGGCCGACACGCTCAAGCACATCCGCACGCTGCGCCAGCACAACGGCCGCGCCGTGGCCATGGGCTTCTGCTACGGCGGCCCCTACGCCATCCTCGGCCCGGCGCGGCTCGGCTACGACGCCGGCGTGTCCTGCCACGGCTCGCAGATGCGCGATTTTATTTCCGAGCTCGACGCGGTCACCGCGCCAGTCTGCATCATGTGGGGCGACAAGGATTTCGCCGCGCCACCCGAAGTGCGCGAGGCCTACCAGGCGCTGGCGGCGCAGAAAAGCAACGTCGAAGTGCACGTCTTTCCCGGCATCGATCACGGCTACATGCTGCCGCACAGTCCCGCGGCGTTCGACCCCAAGACGCGCGCCTTCTCCATGGGCCGCGCCCTGTCGCTCCTGCAGGGATTGCGCGAAACAAAAGAGGCGGCGGCGGAATAGCCAGCCTTGACCTCGCGCCGCCAGCCCCAACGCCGCCGGGGAAAAAATTACTTCGCGTCATTGCGCCCCTGGAACGGATCGGTAGTAATGGCGCAATGGCAGCGAAAAAACCTGTCGTCGGCGTGATCGGCAGCGCGCATATCGTTGAGAAGAAGTTTACCGCCCAGCGGGTTGGCGAACGGCCGCTGCGGGCGGTGGCGGAGACCTCGGGCGCCCTGCCGCTGATCTTTGCCGGCACGCCGGAGATCACGGACATCGGCGCGCTGCTCGATACGGTCGACGGCATCCTGCTCACCGGCGCGCGCGCCAACGTGCATCCGAGTCGCTTCGGCCAGGAAGAGAAACCGGCTTACGAGCCCTATGACCAGAATCGCGACGCCATTGCGCTCAAGCTGATCCAGGCCTGTGTCGAGCGCGGGGTACCGCTGTTTGGCATCTGCCGTGGCTTTCAGGAGATGAACGTCGCTTTCGGCGGCTCGCTGCATCCCGAGATCCGCGAACTGCCCGGGCGCATGAACCACCGGGCGCCGCGGCTGGAGAACGGCGAACTGCATCCCGATCTCGAAGTCATTTTCGCCGATCGCCACGACGTTTGCCTGACTCCGGGCGGTGTATTCGCCAAGCTCCTCGGCGCCGAGACAATCCGCGTCAACTCGCTGCACGGCCAGGGCATCCTCGAACCGGGCAAGCGCGTCATCGTCGAAGGCATTGCGGAGGACGGCACCATCGAGGCCATTCGCATCGCCGACGCGCCGGGTTTTGCGCTGGGCGTGCAATGGCATGCCGAGCACGACGCCAACCGCAATCCGGTGAATCGCAAATTGTTCGAGGCGTTCGGCGCGGCGCTGGCGAAGTACACACGATGCCAGGATGGCTGAGCGCAGCGAATAAAATCGCGCTTTGTTGCTGGGATTCACGCGTTCTATGGAACCTACATTATCGCTGATGCCCTCTGATGTTCGCGACAACACTGCCCTTTCCCGCTTCGAACTCGATGCGGGAGGCGTCATGGCGTTCATGAATTATCGGCTCGCCGGCGGCGTGATCACGCTCGATCACACCGAGACGCCGCCGCAAGCGCGCGGCCGCGGCATCGCTTCGCAGCTCACTGCGAGCGTGCTTGAGATTGTGCGCACCCGCGGCCTCAAAGTCGTGCCGCGCTGCCCGTTCGTGCGCGCTTATCTCGCCAAACATCCGGAATTTCACGACCTGCTGGCTTGAGCAAGCGCCCTGCGAAGAGCGACACCCGACAGCACGGCCTTGAACATGCCCCACTCTCCACACATAAGCGAACGACGTGAGAATCGAATCGCTCGAATCAGCAAATGCGCAATCCAGGCATCGGCCTGACGCTGGCATTCATTGGCGCGCTTCTCGCAGCCGCACCGGCGCGCGCGCAGACACCTCCCGCTCCCACTAACACTCCGGGTCCGGCAAACAGCCCCGAACAATCGTCGCTGCTCGTCGGCACTTTGCAGATCGGCTCGTCCGCCGATCTTGAGGTCGACGGTATGGACATCAACATTACCAATGACAGCGTGGTCTATTCCTATTTGCTCAAGAATGCCGGCACGAGGGAGCTCAGCCTCACTGCTTCCGTGTCCATGCCAGAGCTGCAAGCCAGCGCCGATGGCAGCCAGACCTGGGTGCTCGCGTCGAACAATCCGGAAAACCCGGTCGGCCTGACGATCACGGCCGCCGGCGATCCAGTCGCTCCGAAGGCGGAAGTTCATGCCTACGCGCTCGGCCTCGACCGCACCGCCGAGATCACCGGCGAGCATTTGCCGCTGATGCCATTCGGTCCCGAGACTGAGAAGGCTCTTGCGGCGCTTTCACCGGAGACGGTCAACCGCCTGGCCGCGCTCGGCATCATTTCGCCACGCGACCCGGATCAACCCACGGCGCGACTGGGCGCAGATTGGACCTTCGACGGCGTTCTCAGCTGGCGGCAGACCCTGCCGCCCGGCAAGCCGGTGCCGATCGTGGTCAAATTCACTCCGGTCAAGGCTGAATACCGGTTGGTCAAAGGTGACCAGGACGACCTTGACGACCTCAAGGACGATGTTTGTCTGCAGCCTCAGGTTCTCGGCACGCTGCAGTCACGCCTCAAGAGCGGCGGCGCCTGGAAAGCGACCGACATCTCTCTCGCGGTCGACGGACCAGCCCATTGGGTCGACGACCCGGCACCGACGCTGTCGGTGCAGAAACCGCAAGGCGATGCGATCGTTGCCTTCTGCGGCATGGACGATAAGACGGCAAACCGCGCCACGGTTCTCGGCGTCGCGCCGGACAACACCAGCGAAATTCGTATTATCATTTTCACGCCCGGCCACAAATGAATATGCCGGACCACTTTTCCGGATCATGTCCTAATGGGCGGTGCTGGTCTCGATCCCTTCGATATCTTCCAGCACGGTCTGTCCTAGATGGCGGACCGCTTCGGCCATGAGGGCGGCCCACTGGTCCTTCGGCCCGAGCATGATCAGTTCGGCGAGACTTTCCGCAACCCGCGCCACCATATCGCCAAGGTCAACGTTCTCCTGTCCTTCGATGCGCTCGCGCACCAGTTCGTTAATGTCACAGTGCAGGCAATCGCTCATCCGATCACTCCGTCAACTACTCGTACACGCCTTGCCGCATAGCCTCAGCCGGCCGGCGGCTCGCCAAATGCCACCGTGACGCGCCTGTTGCGGCGGCTCTTCTTTTCGATCTTGCGGACAAACACCTTGCCGATCTCGGCGGTTGATCGCACGTGGGTGCCGCCGCAAGGTTGGATATCCACGCCGCGGATTTCGACGATGCGCATTGTATCGCCGACCTCAGGCGGCGCTACCATGGCGGTCCGCACCAATCCGGGCCTAGCGCGGACCTCGCTGATCGGCCAGTGCTGCACTTCGACCGGTAGGTCTGCTGTGATGATCTCGCTGATCCGTTCCGTCAGCGCGGCTTTGTCGAGGGTGTTTTCTTCGAGATCGAAGTCAATGCGCGCATGATCGGCGTAAATCGCGCATCCCGTAACCGGCGCGTCGACCAAGCTGCAGAGAATGTGCAGACACGTGTGCATCTGCATGTGGCGAAAGCGCCGCTCCCAATCGATCTTCATCTTGACCGGCTGGCCTTCCGACAAACGGTGCGGCGCTGACTTGGGCGTATGGAGGATGGTAATCCGGCCGGGCGCGTAAGTGGCGCCGGTGATCTCCATGGCGTCGCCGTCATCGGACATCAGCAAGCCGCAATCGCCCGGTTGGCCACCGCTCTCCGCATAGAACAACGTCTGGTCGAGCCGGATGCCTTCGTCCGAGGTGGAAACAACGCGACCCTCCTCCTCGGTCAGATAGGCATCGGCCTCGAACAACTTTATTGTGGGCGCCGGGATCATGCCTTTTTGATATACCGGCCGACGAACTCAACCATGCGGGCAAACATGTCGCCAGACTTCGACAGATCCGGCGAATGCCCGGTGTGGCGGTCCATATCAATGTACTCAAGCGTGATTTCGCCGCCGGCCTTCTTGTAGTTGGCGCAAAAGCGCTGCGGCTCGTTGCCGGGGAAATCGGAATCTGCGTCCTTGTAATCGTGCACCAGATCGCCGCGGCCCTGGTACCAGACCGCCGGCGGCAACGAGACTTTTTCGCCGCGCTCAAGCGCCAGCATCGGATTGCCCTCGGCCATGTTGGCCTCGTTTCGCCAGTAGGAATCGTGGCGAGCAATGATGCCTTTTGCCCACTCGCCACCGCTTGCCTGCGCACGCTCGGCGTGGCGGTAGCGAGACAGCGGATTGATAACCGGCCACGACATGACGACGCAGCGCACGCTCGCATCGTGCACGCCCGCTCCGGCGGGCAGCGCGATTGCCGAATAGCGCGGATCGTGCGGGCGCATGGCGACCAGCATGGCCAGATGCCCGCCGCTCGATTGTCCGGAAATGCCGATCTGTTCCGGGCGCGTTTTCAGCTCGCGCGCGTTCTGCTTCGCCCAGCGCACCGCATAGTTGATGTCCTGCACCGAGGCCGGATACGGGTCTTCGCTGCCGGAGCGGAAATCAAGCGCAATCGATACGATGCCATGCGAGGCCATGTATTCATGGCGAAGGTGTTCGGTCAGGCGGTCGCTCATGCACCAGGCGCCACCATGGCACTCGACCAGAGCCGGAAACGGCCCCTCCCCGCGCGGCTTGAACACGCGCGCCAGGAGCGGCTTGCTGCCGTGACGGAGATACTCGACGTCGCTGACATCAAATTCGGTGGTTTTGGGTTCCAGGGTCGCAGTGGTCATGGGGCATTATCCTCCGTGGGGCTCGCGTTACTTTAGCCCGAATGCAGCTTCCGCAAAATCCGGGGGCGATGCGGCTGCGAGCGCGCTGTTTCAGGCGGGATCGCCGCTCAATGTTGTTCGCCCTCAGGGCCGGGTTCGCCGGGCGGGGCCGTCCCGTGCGTGGGACCACGCGGATCGTTCCTATCGGACATGCACTTCTTGATGAAGTCGGCGCGGGCCTTTCCACTCAGCATCGGATGGTCGGCACCGAACTTGCAAGTTTCCATCTTCTGCTTGGGAGTGACTGCAAGCGCCGGGGCGCTGGGCAAAAGCATAAGCGAAAAGACGAAAAATACGCTGGCAACCAGGGCATATCGTTGCATCGCGGGCCTCCTCACTGCTGGGCTGATACACTAGCATTTTATGGCGTTGTTGCGGAATGCCGGTCTACAGGACGCGCCAGCACGCCGACACGGGCCTGGGGGCGCCTGGGAGCACGGCGACAGGATGGAACCGGACAGGTTATGACATGATTCCCGAAACGAACCAGCCGCCGGTCTTTCCCTTATGCCCTCCCCTGCGCAGATAAGCCCAGCCGTTGCCCGGATCACCCCCGGCCTCACTGGCGAGACCGATATCGTCGTCGGGCCCGAACACACCGCCCCGTTCGTCGGCTCGGGGCGGATCGCGGTGCTGGCGACACCAGTGATGATCAACGTCATCGAAGCGGCAGCATTGGCGGCGGTGGAGCATCTTTTGCCACCCGGCCATCAGAGCCTTGGCATTCACCTCGACGTAAGCCACGTCGCCGCAACCCCGGTCGGATTGCGCGTCACTGCGACCGCGGAGGTCATACGCGTCGAAGGCCGCACCATCACGTTCCGCGTCGAGGCTCGGGACGAGTTCGAGCCGATCGGCGGCGGGACGCACCAGCGTGTCGTTGTCAGCGTGGCGCGGTTCGACGAGCGCGTGCAACGCAAACTCGCCGGGCGCAACGGCGGCTGACGAACGTGCGGGGGCGATCGGGCGAGCGGAAGTTTATGCCATTTTCTGCGAGCGGCCGAAGAACCAGCCGAGCACGAACAGAACGACCGCCGCCACCGCCGCAGCGTAGGCGTGCAGCTTATGAATGTGAGCGGAGCCGTCCAGATGCCCCGGAATGAACGCTGGCAGTTCACTAGCCGGCATCGTGTAATACATCGCGGCCGCCGCGATACAGATAATGGCCAGAAGATAAGTCAACATTCTCATCGGACTGTCCTCCCGTGATGACTAAGTCCCGTACACGCCGCCCCCAATAAATGGCTACCACGGTACGGCGAGCCTTGGCGAGACGGCTAACCGGGCGGTGTGGATGAAATTGAACAACGTCATCGTGCCTTCATAGTCCACCACTTGGTGGCTTGTTTCCGCCGCCCTATGCGGCGATGATCGCAACCAAAGAACAATATCCACGGGAGGATGGCCATGCTCGCAACCCTTGCGCGGCGCTCAATCGCGACGGCCGCTCTTGCAACGCTTGCGATCGGCATGACGGCTGCAGTGCCCGCACGCGCGCAATCGCTGGACGATCTCTATGCCAAGGCCAAAGGCGAAGGCGCGTTTGCATTCTATGTGGGCGGGCCGACGGCGCCCTGGGAAGCGCGCGCGAAGATCTTCGAGGACCGCTACCCCGGCATCAAGATTACGATCGGCGGTGGTTTCTCCAACGTGCTCGACAGAAAGATCGATGAGCAACTCAGCGACCGAAAACTTGAGGTTGATGCGGCGATCCTGCAAACCATCGCCGACTATGTGCGCTGGAAGGCCGAGAAGCGATTGTTGACTTTCAAGCCGCCCGGCTTCGAGAAAATGGACGCCGCGTTCAAGGATGGGGACGGCACATTCTGGGCGACGATGATCAATGTCGTTCCCTACATGTACAATACCGAGAAAGTCGCTGCGGCCGACATACCAAACTCGGCGCTCGATTTTCTCAAAGCCCAGTTCGAGGGCAAGATCGTCACCGCCTATCCGGCCGACGACGACGTCACGCTGTGGGTCTTCCACCACATCGTGCAAAAATACGGCTGGAGCTACATGGACAAATACATGGCGGCGAAGCCGAACTTCATCCAGGGACATCTCGGCGAACAGCGCAGCATCGGCAGCGGGCAAAACCTCGTCACCTTCGACTCCATCCTCGACATTACCAGTGAACTGAAACGGCAAGGCGTGCCGGTCGATACCCACATCCCTACGATCGACCCGCTGCCCATCTGGCCGTTGAGCGCCGCAATCTTCAAGGATGCGCCACATCCGAACGCAGCGAAGCTGTTCCTGTCGTGGCTGCTCGAGCCGGAACAGCAAAGCAAGCTGCCGACCTGGTCGCCGCGAAGCGACGTGCCGCCACCTGCCGGCTACAAGCCGATCTTTTCCTACGAGGTCGCCAACGATTACCGCGCCTTCCTCACCGACCAGACCGAAGTCGCCGCGCTGCGCAAGCGCTTCGAAGGCTATAGCGGGCCCATCGTCAATCCCGGCGGCGTGCGCTGAGCCTTTCCCTGGCGGCTCGGCTTTACTCCGCGGCGGCTGGCATCGCCGCCGGAGCGGTGCTGTGCGCGGCCTCCCCGCTCGCCAACGCTGAGAGAATGCGGTCCACAAGGGCGCGAGCAGACTCCGCGCTCAACTCGACCGCAACGCGGTCACGTCCGCCTTCGCCCTCGTTGGTGAAGTCGATGGCTAGCACGTGGTCGAGCGTAGAGTAGTAGGGATGGTCGAAATAGACATTAGCGGTGTCGATCCGCATCCAGCCCTTACGGCCTTTGGCGCTGCCGATGAGTGCGGTCTTTTCGACGATGTAGGAGCACATTGTTGTTCCCCCTACTCGGCCGCGATAATGCTGGCGGATGCCGCCAGATTGCGATTGAAGAAGTCGAACACCTTTCGCCAGCCATCCAGCGCCTGCTCAGGCCGGTAGGCATCACGCTGCCAGTTGAAGAACGCGTGCCCGGCGCCATTGTAACGATGGAACTCGTAGTTCTTGCCGAGCCTCTTGAGCACGGCCTCGGTGCGATTGACCTGGTCGGCGGTCGGGTTGGCGTCGTCATTGCCGAAAATGCCGAGCAGCGGACACGACATTTTCTCAGTCAGATCGATCGGCGCCACGGGGCGCTTCGCATTCAAATCTTTTGGGTTGTCGACGATGACGTTACCGCCCCAGCAATCGACCGCGGCGTCGATACCCTTGACCGTGCAGGCGGCGAGATAGGTGTGACGGCCGCCGGAGCAGAAACCGACGACGCCAATCTTGCCGGTCGTGTTCGCCTGGCCGCGCAAATAGGCTATCGCGCCGGCCACATCGCCCATGACTTGCGCGTCGGCGACGCCGCCGGCCGCGCGGATGCGCGCGCCGAGGTCATCGGGACTTTCGTTTGGACCGCCTTCGCGAAAATAAAGATGGGGCGAGATTGCCGCATAGCCATGGTGCGCGAGCTTGCGCACGACTTCAGTGGTCCACTCGCACCATCCCGGTATGTGATGGATGACGACGACGCCGGGGAATTTTCCCGCGCGTGTAGGACGCGCGTAGTAGGCTTCACCCTGATCGCCATTATGGCCGCGAAACGGCACCGCTTCGGCCTGCAGGCCCTGGTAGTAACTCATCGTGCGCTCCCGTGTTCTCAGGCGAGTGATCGAAAAAATCACTCATACCACGGCGGGAGTGCGATGACAGCCGCATCCGTTTAGTTGGGGCAGCGGTACAGGATCGCGTTGTAGGTGTTGTCGCGGTCGACGAACTTGACCGTCTGGTCCGGCCGCGGCGTGAAGGTGAGATCGCCGACCAAAGGCCCGGCCGGGAACTTGCATTCGACGTGGAGGTGAAAGCTGTCCCCATCCTGCTTGGAGTCAAGGATAGTGCAGACGCCAATATTCGAGACGATCTGTTGCGGTGAGATGCTGACCTTCAGCGCCGCCTGATCGTTGGCGTTGCCCTTACACGGCACGTTTTGCATGTAGTTTCCAGCAAGTGGAAACTCCTCCGGTCCGGATTCGCCGGCGCCAGCCGGCGCTGCTGCAAACGCAATACATCCGAGCGTGGCACATACAGCGCTGATCCTGAGCACGTATCCCCCCGAATGATGAGTTCGCCCCGATGAGACCTTTCGAATCCTCACTCTGCCCTCACTGATACACGAATCCGCCCAACCGGCCCCCTCAAGGCCTACTGCAACAGGGTTAACATTGTATTGTGGCAGCTTAAGGCCAGCCCTTACGACCAGCAGCCCGGCCCCATAAGCAACGGCGGCGGCGCCCTGTGCGGGCGCCGCCTCGATGGATGACCAAGTGGCTCGGTTCGGCCGCCCTCAATGGGCGGTGAGACCGGATGCGTCTTCTTCCACGGCCGCCTCGGGAACATCGACCGGCTTGGCCGTCGCCTCTTCCCAGACGATCGGTTCCGGCTTGCGCACAAGCGCGCGCGTCAGCACCTCGTCCATGCGCGAAACCGGGATGATGTCGAGACCGCTCTTGATGCTGTCGTTGATTTCGACAAGATCCTTGGCGTTCTCTTCCGGGATCAGCACGGTTTTGATGCCGCCGCGCAGAGCGGCCAGGAGCTTCTCCTTCAGACCGCCGATCGGCAGCACGCGCCCACGCAGCGTGATCTCGCCAGTCATGGCCACGTCACGATGCACCGGAATACCGGTCATCACCGAAACGATGGCGCTGACCATGGCGACGCCCGCGGACGGACCGTCCTTGGGCGTAGCGCCTTCCGGCACGTGCACGTGGATGTCGCGCTTGTCGAACAGAGGCGGTTCGATGCCGAAGGCAACCGACCGCATGCGGACATAAGACGCCGCCGCCGAAATCGACTCCTTCATCACGTCGCGAAGGTTGCCGGTGACGGTCATCTTGCCCTTGCCGGGCATCATGGCCGCTTCGATGGTGAGCAGCTCGCCGCCCACATCGGTCCAGGCGAGGCCAGTGACCACGCCGATCTGATCCTCGTCCTCGATTTCGCCGTAGCGGAACTTCGGCACGCCGAGATAGTCGGACAGGTTGTTGGCGGTGACTTGCACCGACTGGGTCTTCTTGATGGTGAGTTCCTTCACCGCCTTACGGATCAGGGTCGACAACTCGCGTTCAAGATTGCGCACGCCCGCTTCGCGCGTATAGCGGCGAATCATTGTGAGCAGGCCCTCCTGGTCGAGCGACCACTCCTTCGGTTCGAGACCGTGCTTGACGATTGCGTGCGGGATCAGGTGCTTGCGCGCGATCTCGACCTTCTCGTCCTCGGTGTAGCCGGCGATCCGGATGATCTCCATGCGGTCCATCAAGGGGGGCGGGATATTGAGCGTATTCGCCGTGGTGATGAACATCACGTTGGAGAGATCGTAATCGACCTCCAGATAGTGGTCGTTGAACG
>JBAUYV010000231.1:0-12163 GCA_049584975.1 Xanthobacteraceae bacterium
GTATTCGAGCAAAGCGTTGCGAAACGCGATGACCGCTTGCTCCAGGCGCTCTGTTCCGCTCGCACGCGCGCCTAGGAGTTGGAGCGCACTGCCTAGGTTGTTTTGGGTCATTGCCCATTGGAGGGGAGCGCGCTCACGTGTGAATTCGAGTAAAACGTTGCGAAAAGTCGCAACTGCCTCTTCTAGACGTTTGGTGCCACTTTCGCGCTCGCCTATGGTTGCAAGCGAGCTGCCCAAATCGGTTAAGGCTGCGCCGCGTTGGTCTGAATCTTGCGCATCAGTAAGCGAGAGCCTGGCGATCTCGATGGCGATCTCTAGGGGAAAGTTAAGGCCTTTGTCGCGGCCCTCAACATAGAAGGCATTATCGCGCTGCTGGAGCATAGCAAAGCGTTGTTGGGGATTACTGGGCTCTTGAATGATTGCGATGCTTTGGACTCGGTGCGCCACTGCGACAGCATCCCGACGTAAAATGTCCTGCTCAATTCCGGCTTCAAGCAAGGCAATACGTGATCGTTGGAGGGCCTCACGGCGTTCAATCTCGCCCCGATCCAATTCGGCCAGAGCGTCGTCGACTTCCTTAGACGCCTGGTCGAATTCACCGGCCCTGGTTCGTTCAGATATGCGCTCGAGCACCGCATTGACGAAGGCATCGTGGTTGGTGTCCGGCCTACCGCGAGTGATTGTTTCGATCGCGATGAAGACAGCGTTTTCGAGTTCTTTGATCGACTGCTCGAAATTTAACGCCGCGTCCGGTTTGAGTTGTCGTGCGAGCTTGGCGATGATCTCTCGTTCTAGACCCGCGTTCTCGGCGTTGGCTACTTTTCCGCGCCGCTGTAAGTCGGCCAAAAGTTCCTCTATCAGCAGATGCTGAGTAATATCGGCCGCGAGCAGTTCAGCGGAATCAAATCCGCTTTGCGAGACAACCAGCACGCCGTCGGCCATCAGGCGTGTTCGGAACGCCTGCTGGCGCTCATATTCGGTATCGGATTCGCGAAGGTTGCCGGGAACTGAAAAATTGTCCGGAGCGATCCAAACATAACGCCGTTTTCCAGCGGCGGCAGCCCAGTCATACTCCATTTCGGTGATAGAGCGTCGAGTGGCATCGCCCTTCGGTTCCCAGCCGCGCCGCAGCCCCACTAATCCGACGAACACGTCGGCTGATTCCACCTTCGTTCGGCAGACCTCGATTGCTGGTGCACTTTGGGGTCCGAAATCTTCTTGCCACACACAATAAAACTGGCCGCTGTGGGTCAGGCGCGCATGGATAGCTTTGCGAAACGCCTCAAGGTCTTTCGCGGTTGAACTTAGGAAGACTTCAAGAACCTGGCGCGGCATAGCCTTTGATTGTGTTGCCTGTGCTTGTTGGCTCCTAACGGTGCCGTATTGCTTGCATACTCTCGGGGATTTTAGCTTTACCTGCAATCGCGTTAGCGGCATCGCTCACTCAATGACTTCCTCTCGCGCCACCATCTTCGCCCTCTCCTCCGGCCGGCCGCCGGCGGCGATTGCGGTCGTGCGCGTGTCGGGCCCGCGGGCCGGTGTGGCGCTGAAGGCGTTGACCGGCCGCGTGCCGGAGCCGCGCAAGGCGGTGTTGGCGCGCGTGCGCGAGCCGGCGAGCGGCGAAGTGATCGACGAGGCTCTCGCGCTCTGGTTTCCGGCGCCGCACAGCGAGACCGGCGAGGACGTGGCCGAGCTGCAGTTGCACGGCGGCCACGCGGTGGTCGCTGGCGTGCTCGACGCATTGGGGAAGATCGAAGGCTGCCGCATCGCGGAGCCGGGCGAGTTCACACGCCGTGCGTTCGAGAACGGACGGCTCGATCTCACGGAAGTGGAGGGCCTTGCCGACCTGATCGCCGCGGAGACGCCGGCACAGCGGCGGCAGGCGTTCCGTCAGCTCAAAGGCCTGATCGGCGACCGCGCCGAGGATTGGCGGCGGCGGCTGATTGAGGCGCTGGCGCTTGTCGAGGCGCGCATCGATTTTTCCGATGAGGCGGACGTACCGGAGAATTTGGTCGGGCCAGCGCTGCATGCTGCGCAGCAATTGCGCCATGAGATCGCTGCAAGCCTGGCCGATGGCGGGCGCGGTGAGCGCCTGCGCGAGGGCCTGGTGGTGGCCATCGCCGGGCCTCCCAACGCCGGGAAGTCGACGTTGCTCAACCGGCTGGCGCGGCGCGAGGCGGCAATCGTGTCGCCGTATCCGGGGACAACACGGGATGTGATCGAAGTCCATCTCGACCTTGGCGGTTACCCGGTCACGCTGCTCGACACCGCCGGCATCCGCGAGAGCGACGATCCGGTCGAGCAGGAGGGTGTGCGTCGGGCCCATGAGCGCGCCGTGGCAGCCGATCTCGTACTCTGGGTCACTGACCTATCGGCAACGGATACGGACACCTCCAATCCAGGCTTAAACCTCCCCAATGTGGAAATATGGTTGCTGAAAAACAAATTGGATCTTGTGACACAAAGCCCTAGCCCTAGAAATGAATCCCGATCCAGTCAATGCGTTAACCATTTGTTTACCATTTCGGCAACAACCGGGACCGGAGTGGATGCGCTCATTACGGGGCTCACGGCCCATGCGAGGCAATATTTTGCCGCGACCGAGTCCGCCCTCGTCACCCGCGCCCGCCATCGCCGGGCGCTGGAGGAAACCTTAGCGGCGCTCGATGAGGCTTTGCGCCACAGCACCGACGGACGGGAGGAACTGATCGCCGAGGAATTGCGCGCGGCCGCCACAACGCTCGGCCGGCTGACCGGCCGGGTCGACGTAGAAGATATTTTGGACGTGATCTTCCGCGATTTCTGTATTGGCAAATGAAGCGCTAAGGAAATTGGTGAGCAATTGATTAGCTGATCATTTCGTCGGACCGGCCGATGTTTCACGTGAAACAGGGCCTATAGGCTCGCCGATTTTGACCGCGAATTCGTGCTTAGCTACAAGATCGTGCATGCCTGGAGAACGAATGCCGATGGACGCCCGCTTCGATGTGATCGTGGTCGGCGGCGGCCATGCCGGCTGTGAAGCCGCGGCTGCGGGAGCGCGCTTGGGCGCGCGAACGGCGCTCATTACGCATCGGTTTGCGACAGTCGGCGCCATGTCCTGCAATCCGTCGATCGGCGGGCTCGGCAAAGGGCATCTGGTCCGAGAGATCGATGCGCTCGATGGCCTCATGGGCCGCGTCGCCGACGCGGGCGGCATCCAGTTTCGCGTGCTCAATCGCCGTAAGGGGCCCGCTGTACGCGGCCCACGCGCCCAAGCCGACCGGAAACTCTACGCCGCAGCGATGCAGCGGGCGATCCGGGAGACGCTGAATTTGACCGTCATTGAGGGGGAGGTCGACGACCTCATGGGCGAGGGGCGCGTGACCGGCGCGCGCCTCGCGGATGGCCGGGAGTTCGGCGCGGGCGCCGTGGTGCTGACCACCGGGACCTTCCTGCGCGGCCTTATTCACATGGGCGAGCGGCAAATTCCAGCCGGCCGGGTCGGCGAGGCGCCCGCCGTCGGGCTGTCGCGTACCCTGGAGCGGGCGGGCTTTGCCCTCGGGCGCCTCAAGACCGGTACGCCGCCGCGGCTCGACGGCGACACCATCGACTGGCCGGCGCTGGAGATGCAGCCTGGGGACGAGCCGCCCGAGCCGTTTTCGGTGCTGACTGAGTGCATCACCAACCCGCAGATTCAATGCGGCATCACGCGCACCACGGCCGCGACCCACGAGATCATCCGCGCCAACGTGCACCGCTCGCCTATGTATTCGGGCCAGATCAAGAGTCGCGGTCCACGCTATTGCCCGTCCATCGAGGACAAGATCGTGCGCTTTGGCGAGCGCGATGGGCATCAGATTTTCCTCGAGCCCGAAGGCCTCGACGACACCACGGTCTATCCGAACGGCATTTCGACCTCGCTGCCCGAGGACGTGCAGGCGGCCCTGGTAGCCTCGATTCCGGGGCTTGAGCGGGCACGCGTCATCCGGCCAGGCTACGCCATCGAATACGACCATGTGGACCCGCGTGAACTGAAGCCATCGCTCGAGACCAAGCGCCTGCCTGGGCTTTTCCTGGCCGGCCAGATCAATGGCACCACCGGTTATGAGGAAGCAGCCGCTCAGGGCCTGGTGGCGGGTCTCAATGCGGCCGCGCGGGCTGCGGGTGGGGTGCCAATCCTGTTCGACCGCGCCGAGGGCTATCTGGGCGTGATGATCGACGATCTGGTGACGCGCGGCGTCAGCGAGCCCTATCGGATGTTCACGTCGCGGGCGGAATATCGGCTGACCCTGCGCGCCGATAACGCCGATCAGCGGCTGACTGGCAGGGGCATCGCGATCGGCTGCGTCGGCGCCGAGCGGGCGCGGGCGTACCGGGCCAAGATGGATGCGCTCGGCGCGGCGCGGACCATGGCCCAGGCGCTGAGCCTGACGCCCAGCGAAGGAGATCGCTACGGCCTGGCGCTGCGCAAGGACGGCCAACGCCGCTCAGCGTTTGAGCTTTTGTCCTATCCGGATATCGGCATTGGCGATCTGGCGCGGATCTGGCCGCGCTTCGGTGAACTCGACCGCAAGATTGCGGAGCAAATCGAAGTCGACGCCAAGTACGAGGTGTATCTCAGCCGCCAGGCGGCCGACGTCGAATCCTACCGACGCGACGAAAGCCTCGTATTGCCTGAGGATCTCGACTACGCGGCCATTTCCGGCCTGTCCAATGAGGTTCGCCACAAGCTGCAGGCCCATCGGCCGCGCACGGTGGGGCAGGCGGGCCGGATCGACGGCATCACGCCGGCCGCGCTCACGCTGCTAGTGGCACATCTGCGCCGGGCAAAAGGCCGCAAATCTGTTCGCGGAGCGGCGTGATGGCGGGCGGCCGGGAAGGCCGGTCTGAGGTCCGTCCGGCTCTCCTGCGGGCTCGTCCAACACCGCCTGCCGAACTTGCCGAAGACCGGGCGCGCGCGTTGGCGCTGACGCCTGTTTCACGTGAAACATTAGAGCGCCTCGACCGCTTCGTCGATTTGCTCCTCGACTGGCAGCGGCGCATCAATCTGATAGCGCCTTCCACGGAGCCGGTATTGTGGACCCGCCACATCGCCGATTCTTTGCAGCTGCTCGCCCTCGCGCCCGAGGCGCGGGTGTGGGCTGACCTCGGCTCCGGAGCGGGCTTCCCCGGCATGGTGATTGCCTCCGCGCTAGCGGATCGCACCGGCGCGCTCGTTCACCTGGTGGAAAGCAACACCAAGAAGATCGCCTTCCTGCGCGAGGCGGCGCGCGCCACAGACGCTCCGGTGATGATCCACGCGCTTCGGATCGCTGATTTCGTCAAAAAGGCCCCGGCGGGCATCGAAGTGGTGACTGCACGGGCAGTGGCGGCGCTTCCCGAGCTGTTGGCAGCCACCTGTCCACTGTTGAAAACAGGCGTGGTTGGTCTATTTCTCAAGGGCCAAGGCGTCGGTGCTGAATTGACCGAGGCCGCTAAATGTTGGAAGATTCAAGCGACTTTGGCGGTGAGTCGAACTGATCCGAAAGCACGGATCATCGTGGTGCGGGGTCTCGAACCGATCCCGGGCTGGCCCGCAAAGCGCGATTCGACGAAGCGATGAGCGATCCCACAAACGAGGTGCCACCGGCCACGAGCGAACCGTCGGGCTCGCAGCAACCGGCTGCGACTCTGGCTCCAGGACCGGACAGTAGGCCATTGGCCGATCATGTACCCACGCCGCGCATCCTGGCCGTCGCCAATCAGAAAGGCGGCGTCGGCAAGACCACGACTGCAATCAACCTCGGCACCGCGCTCGCCGCAATCGGCGAGCAGGTTCTGATCATTGATCTCGATCCGCAGGGCAACGCCTCGACCGGTCTCGGCATTGATCGGGCCAAAAGGAGTCGTTCCACTTACGACGTTCTTACCGGCGCTGCTACGCTACGCGACGCTGTTCTTGAGACGGCTGTACCGCGGCTTCATCTCGCACCGTCCACCATGGATCTGTCCGGGCTCGAGCTTGAGCTTAGCCACGCCCACGATCGCGCTTTCCGTCTGCGCAACGCACTCCGCCCGCTCAATCCGGCACCGCCAGACAAGCCAAATTTCACCTACGTGTTGGTCGACTGTCCACCGTCGCTCAATTTGGTGACGGTCAACGCGATGGCTGCGGCACACGCCATTGTGGTGCCGTTGCAGTGTGAGTTCTTCGCGCTTGAAGGCCTTTCGCAACTTCTCAAAACGGTCGACCAGGTGCGCGAGACGCTCAATCCCGGGCTCACCATCCACGGTATCGTGCTGACGATGCACGACGCTCGTAACAACTTATCCGAGCAAGTCGTCGCCGACGTCCGCGGCTTCATGAAGGAAAAGGTCTATAAGACCGTGATTCCGCGCAACGTGCGCGTGTCCGAAGCGCCGTCTTACGGCAAACCGGTGTTGGTTTACGATCTGAAGTGCAGCGGCAGCGAGGCGTATCTCAAGCTCGCGACCGAAGTCATCCAGCGTGAGAAAGAACTGCGCGTCGGGACGGCGGAAACCCACGCGTGATCGAACGGTCGGGAGATCCAGCGGTGGCGGAGGAAGCGGGGCGATCGCGATTGGGACGCGGGCTTGCCGCGCTGATGGGTGATGTGGGCGCCGAGACTTCGATCGAGCGGCCGCGCGGGCAAAGAAAAGTACCGACAAGTTCGCTGCAGCCAAATCCGCGCAACCCGAGGCGTATTTTTTCCGACGCCGAGCTTGATGAACTCGCGGCGTCGCTGCGCGAACGCGGTATCATTCAGCCTATCGTCGCGCGGCCGGCGCGCGGTGTTCCCGACACCTACGAGATCATCGCCGGCGAGCGCCGCTGGCGTGCGGCACAGCGCGCCGCTCTGCACGAGGTTCCGGTCGTCATCATCGAGGCAACCGACGCCGAGGCGTTGCAGCTTGCGGTCATCGAGAACGTGCAGCGGACCGATCTCAATCCGCTTGAAGAGGCCGAAGGCTATCGTTCGCTGATCCGCGATTTCAGCCACAGCCAGGACGATGTCGCCCGCATGGTCGGCAAAAGCCGCAGCCATGTTGCCAACATGCTGCGGCTGCAGACGCTGCCCGATCGGGTCAGGGACCATATCCATGCTGGGCGCCTCAGCGCCGGCCAAGCTCGGGCTCTAGTGGGCCATCACGATGCCGAGCGCTTGGCGGACGAAATCGTCGCGCGCGGTCTCAATGTGCGCCAAGTCGAAGAAATAGCGCGCGAGATCGGGAAAAAGAGCGGCCGACAACAAAAAAGCGGCCATAAGGCCCGTGCGGCGAAAAACGCCGACACGCTGGCGCTGGAAAAACGTCTGGCCGATGCGCTCGGGCTCGCGGTCAGCGTCGACAACCGCAGTCGCGGCGGCAGCCTGACGATCCGCTATCGCAGCCTCGATCAGCTTGACGAATTGGTGCGCCGGCTGGAGCGGAAGCACTGAGGTCGTCATACCCGCGCATAGCCGTTCGAAGAACGGCGTGCTGAGCACGCCTATGTCGCGGGCATCCACGTCTTAAAGCGTGAGTCAAATCAAAGACATGGATGGCCGGAACAAGGCGGATGGCCCTATCGCAAGGACTGACCGCCCGAAAGTCTTCGCTCTGATGGGCACGATCGACAATTCGTCGGCCCGACCTGTGTACCGTCAGGTGTGGTACCACAAGACCGTAGGACGCTCGTGACACCCGATCCGAAAGGAGCTGATCGATGCGTGCAAGAACCGTGTTGTACAGTTTGGCGCTGCTGGCGCTTTGCTTCGGCCGCGCCGAGGCCGAGCCGCTTAAGGTCCGAGTTGCCTGGGTAGCACCGCTCACGGACTGGGCTTCGATTTGGCTGGAGAAAAAGGACCTCGCGAGACACTACGGCAAGTCGTATCTGTTCGAAGCGGTCCATTACGCCGGAACGCCGCCGATGATTACCGCAATGGCCAACAACGAGCTGGAGATCGGCAGCCTCGCCTACTCGACGTTGCCCATCGCGATCGCCAACGCTGGAATGGACGACATGCGGGTGCTTACCGACGTCTTCCAGGACGGCGCCGCCGGCTATTACAGCAACGAGTTCGACGTTCTCGCCGACAGTCCGATCAAGACAGTCGAGGACCTCAAAGGCAAGATAGTGGCGATCAACGCGCAGGGCAGCGCCGTCGATGTCGAACTGAAAGCGATGCTGCATAAGCACGGGCTTGAGCCGAACCGCGACTACACCGTGGTCGAGGCGCCTTTTCCGGCGATGCTGGCGGAGAAAAAGGTCGATCTGATCTCGGCGGTGCGCCCATTCTCCCTCGACCCGGAACTGAAGAAGATCGCGCGGACGCTGTTCACAAGCCGAGACGCGATCGGCCCCAGCCAGTATCTGGTCTGGAATGCGCGCAAGCCGTTCATCGACAGCAATCGCGCCGTTCTCGTTGATCTGCTGGAGGACAGCGTGCGCATTGTGCACTGGTATCTCGATCCGAAGAATCACGATGCCGCCGCCGAAATTGCCGGGCGGCTGACCAAGCAGCCGGCTGATCGTTTCGGCTGGCTGTTCGGCAAGGAGGACTATTATCACGATCCGGACATGATGCCGAAGCTCGACGTGCTGCAGAAGAACGTCGACATCACGCACGAGCTCGGCTTCACCCAGGCAAGCGTCGACATAAGGGCCCACTCCGATCTCAGCCTGCTCGAAGAGGCGCTAAAACGTCTGAAATAGATACCTGAACGCCCGACGGACGGCGCCAAGAGGAGTGAGCGTGGTGCAGGACTTATGGCGCCTCGACATTTCTGCTTTGACAGGTCTAATTCGCTCCAAACAGGTGTCAACGCGCGAGGTTGTGGAGACGGCGCTTTTGCGGCTCTCTGCCGTCAACCCACATGTCAATGCAGTCGTCGAGATACTCGCTGAAGAAGCTTTGAGCGCCGCCGATCAAGCCGATGCGCACCTGGTAAAGGGTGAAGTCTTAGGACCGTTGCACGGCGTACCGGTCACCACAAAGATAAACACGGATCAAAAAGGCTGCGCCACTAGCGGTGGAGTAGTCGCTCATCGCGACTTGATCGCGCAGGAAGACAGCCCTTCTATCGCTAATCTGCGACGGGCCGGCGCCATCATCATCGGCCGCACCAATGCGCCCGAATTTTCATGGCGCTGGTTCACAGACAACGAACTCTTCGGCGAGACTGTCAATCCTTGGAATGATGCGGTGACTTGTGGTGGCTCCAGCGGCGGCGCGGCGGTAGCGGTCGCTACTGGCATCTGTACGCTGGCGCATGGCACCGACTTCGGCGGCTCGATTCGCCATCCCGCACTATGCTGCGGGGTAGCCGGTTTGCGTCCCACATTCGGGCGCGTGCCTGCGTACAACGCGAGCACAGGCGACCGTCCGATTACTGCGCAACTAATGGCAGTCCACGGGCCCCTGGCACGCCGCGTCAGCGATCTACGGATCGGCCTTGCGGCGATGGCGGTTGGCGATATACGCGATCCTTGGTGGGTACCGGCGCCTTTGCTAGGCCCAGCGCCGCTCAAACTGATCCGCGTCGCACTGGTTGATGCCGAGCGGAGACCGGGACTTGACGACGGTATCGCCAACGCGCTTGAGCAATCGGCCGCTTGGCTTGAAGATGCCGGCTATAGTGTCGAGTGTGTTAACCCACCTTCGATCGAAGAAGCCGCCCAGTTGTGGTCAATGTTGGTGCTGAACGAATCCAAAGGCAGCATGATCCACCAGATTCGCGAGGTAGGCGGCTCGGCAATCCGCAAAGCCGGTGAATTGATGGTCCGCCAAGCGCCGCCCGTGGATATCGGCGGTTATTTGAAGGCGTTGGGCTACCGTGCAACGCTTCTGCGGCAATGGCAGCAGTTCTTTGAACGCTATCCGCTGATGTTAATGCCAACCTGTCGGCAACCGGCTTTTGCCCTTGGTCTCGACACCCTCGGCGATACTGAGATGAAATGGATTTTCGACGCAGTTGCCCCAATTCTAGCGCCGGCCTTGCTCGGCCTGCCTTGCTTGGCAGTGCCGACCGGCATGCGCGGCAATATTCCAATTGGCGTACAGCTTGTAGCCGCTCGCTTCCGCGAGGATCTCTGTTTGGGTGCCGCCGAGGCTATTGAAGCGCGGGCGGCAATCGCAACTCCAGTTGATCCGTCGCTGGCGGACTGATTAGCGGTGCCGCCGCCAAGGCGCTCGGGCTGATGATCTCCGGGTGGCTTTTGGCGTGCGCTCAGCATCAGGGTGTCTGCAGTACGATAACAGGAGGGGTTTTTGCGCATCATCCCTTGAGGCCCGCGCCATACCGTGTCGAAGACGCGCGTAAATGCGCTTGTGGCGGGGGTACCTCAGGATGAGGTCGCTGTGTTCAGCCTCGCCACTGCGCCTTGAAGGCTTTGCGCTTCTCCGGATCGTACAGGCTTGGATAATCGTACTTGAGCGGCTTGGTGGGTTCGATGTGCAAGGTGGCGAACACCGGGCCTTCTTGTTCCAGCACGTGCGCGACTTGTTGCTCGAAGATGCGAAGGTCGGAGAAATCGTAAACCGCTGCGTAGCCGGATGCGCGCGCCATGCTGGCGAAGTCGATCTTCGGATTTGGAATCGGCTGGCTGCCGTTGGCCTCATAGGTGTCGTTCTGGGCAACGAGGTGGATGAGATTCTTCGGCGCCACTGCTCCGATCGTCACCAGGCTGCCGAGGTTCATCAGCAGGCTGCCGTCACCCTGCAGTACGATCACGCGCTTGTCTGGCCGGCCGAGCGCGAGGCCGAGGCCGTGCGATGAATCGAGTCCCATGGCGCCGATGGACAGATAGTTGAGGGGCCGCGGCGCGACGCCGACCCAATCGACCGCCGAGCTGTAAGTCGCGACCACCGCCTCGTCTGTGATGTGCCGCGCCAGAATGCGGAAGCACTCTTCCCGTTTCATCATGATGCTTTGGGCCTCCGTCCGATCAGAAAGGCGACTGGCTTCGACTCGGCGTAGGCCTTATCGATCGCTGGCTTGATCTTGCCGACGTCGGCATCGACGCTGATGAAATGATGCGCGATGCCCATGTCATCGAGGATCGGCTCGACGATGCGCACGCCATAGCGCGGCGATTCACGCGGCGTCTTTTCGGGATCGTGCTGCAGCAATCCGACCATCATGCAGACCGGCTGCGAATACTCAACCGCGATGCCGCGGATGGCGTTGATCGAATCGAGAAAACCGGTGTGCTGGATCAGGATCAGCGCGCGCTTGTCCGCATAGGACAGGCCGGAGGCGATGCCGATGCATTCGTCCTCCTTGCAGACCCGGATCAGCCGAAACGCAGCGTCCTTCGCGATTGGCGCCAACAGGCCGGAGCTTGTCGTGATGTCCGGCAGCGCGAGGATGTATTCGATCCCGCTCGCCTTGATGGCGGCGATAATGCCGCCGCCGTGAAGTTCGCGCTGCCCGGCGGTGGCAGCCGCTGACGCTTCCATACCCAACCTCCCCATTCATCGCCCGGACCAGTAAGCTAGCTGGCTGACATTACCGGTCAATCCGCGTCGACGGGAGGCAGAACTGCTCGGGAGGTCTGGACGCACGGTGTCTGCGGCTATGTCCCGCTCGCCTTGGCGGCGTTCATCGCGGCCGAACTACGCCTGCTGTCGGCGCGCCGTGTCGATCCGCTCGATCAAGTCGTCAATGATGGGGCTTGTGGCGAACGGAACGAATCGTATGGGTGCGCAGAACGCGACCCGATCGCCGAACACGGTGGGCCGGCGTAACGACAAGACGACGCGCGGCGGGCTGGTCATCACCGAATAGTTGACGTTCTTGATGTCGCTCAGGGCGATCCGTTGCTCCTGGCCGCCGGTTTTCACCACCAGCGTGTTGCCGTCGTCCCAGACTTCGTCGGCGAGGTCGAAGATCAGTTTCTTCATGAGCAAGTAGCCGAACGCGATCATGATGATTGGCACGATCAGAGCCGGTAGCGCCGGACCCTGGCCCGAGCGCGTCGGCACAAATACCGCAACGATCAGAAATACGATGATGAAGCCGAACCAGATGACCGGGAAGACGAACTTGTAAAAGAACGTCCACTTTGACGAGATCCGGCGCATGAGCGTCGTCTGCCTAGTGGAGCGGATTTGACATTCGCTACCCACCTAGCCGTGAACTCGTGAAGCGAATGTCAAATCCAAAGCTCCACTAGCACTTAAGTTTGCTAGTGGTCCTT
>JBAUYV010000232.1:0-3337 GCA_049584975.1 Xanthobacteraceae bacterium
GCAGCCGCCCAGGGAGCGTCTGGGGCGGTCAGAGAGTCGATTCCGCGCAGAGAGGCGTTCCGTGATCGCAAAACCGACATCGCGGTAAGACTGGCGCCGATGCAGAGCCCTTCTCACACAGCCTGGGCCAAGAGGAGACATCTCGGCTTGGCGAAGAGTCAGCTTAGTTCTGATCGAGCGCCTTGCAGCGCACACAGCAAACGCTATGGTTGGACGGGGAAATGCTGCGGGCAGAAGCGATGTCTACTTTCCGCATTTGGATCATTGCGGCGCTATTGGTGACGGGGTTGGAGCCTGTGGCGAGTGTCACGGCCTCAGCTCAGATCACCCAGCAAGGCTCGAAGCTGGTCGGTACCGGCGCGGTCGGGGGCGCGTCGCAAGGCTCTTCGACCGCGCTCTCCGCCGACGGCAATACTGCGATCGTTGGCGGCCCGAACGACAATAACGGTGTTGGAGCGGCGACGCGCAGCGGCGGTGTCTGGACCCAGCAAGGCTCGAAGCTGGTCGGTACCGGCGCGGTCGGAGGCGCATGGCAAGGCTCCTCGGTCGCGCTCTCTGCCGACGGCAATACTGCGATCGTAGGCGGCCCCGATGACAACAGGATTGGAGCGGCGTGGGTATTCACGCGCAGCGGCGGTGTCTGGACCCAGCAAGGCTCGAAGCTGGTGGGCACCGGCGCGGTCGGAGGCGCATCGCAAGGCTCCTCGGTCGCGCTCTCCGCTGACGGCAATACTGCGATCGTTGGCGGCCTGGACAACAACAGTGTTGAAGGAGCGTGGGTATTCACGCGCAACGGCGGTGTCTGGACCCAGCAAGGCTCGAAGCTGGTCGGTACCGGCGCTGCCAAAGCAGGTTGGCAAGGCAGTTCGCTTGCGCTCTCCCCCGACGGGAACACTGCAATTGTCTCGGCGTGGGCGTTCACTCGCAGTCGCGGCATTTGGACTCAGCAAGGGTCGAAGCCAATTGGCGCCGACGCTGTTGGAGCGAATGGCTATTCAGAGTGTTCAGTTGCGCTGGCGGCCGGCGGCGATACGGCCATCCTGGGCTGTGCCGGTTTGTCCGGAGCGTGGGTATTCGCGCGTGGCGGCGGTGTCTGGACGCAGCAGGGGTCGAAGCTGGTCGGCACCGGCGCTGTCGGGTTCTCCCAACAAGGCAGTTCGGTCGCGCTCTCCGCCGACGGCAATACCGCGATTATCGGCGGTATGACTGACGGCGAAAACCTTCCAGTTATCGGTTACGACCCCCCCATGAGGTCCCCGACAGGCGCGGCTTGGCTATTCACGCGCAGTAGCGGTGTCTGGACCCAGCAAGGCTCGAAGCTGGTCGGTACCGGCGCGGCCGCAGGTGCATTGCAAGGCACCTCGGTGGCGCTCTCCGCAGACGGCAATACCGCGATGGTTGGCGGCCGGGCGGACAACGGTGACGCGGGAGCGGCGTGGGTCTTCGTGCAGCCCGCCATGCCCGGAAAATCAAACGGCGCAAACTAAAAAAACCCAGCGTATCGTTCGCCGTCATCGTTTTGCAAAGACCGGCAACGCCAACGCCGGACACCCAGCGCGATGCGAGCCGGAAGAGTTCAAAGAGTTCTTGACTTCAGCCGCGCCATGATCGGGCGTTTGGGCCAAAGGGAGATACCCGGACGGAGCTCGGCATCAACGAGACGAGTATCGTCACGAAACGTCAAATCAAAGCGGCACAGGATCGTGGCGAGGATGATGACAGTTTGTTTGGTGGCAAGTTGTGCTGCGATACAGGATCGGGGGCCCGCGCCGAAGGGCATGTAGACATAGTTGCGCGGCACGGCGTTTCCGCCTTGGAAGCGTTGCGGGTCAAAGCGTTCGGGGTTGCTCCAGTATTGCGCGCTGCGATGCAGTCCGAAATAGCTGATGATGATGAGGTCATTGGTGCCGACACGAATGTTACCCAACGTGTCAGGGCCGATCGCGACTCGGGAGACGGCCCAGACGGGCGGATATAGGCGCAGCGTTTCGGCTACGACTGCGTGTAGCAAGTCGAGCCTTTCTGCGATCTCAAGCGAGGGAGTGGCAGTGACGGAATGAGCGGCGAGTTCAGAACGGACGGCGGCAAGGATTTCGGGGTTCTGGCTGAGCAGCAGAAGAGCAAAGCCGAGCGTGGCGACGGATGTTTGCGAACCGGCGCCGAGGAAGAGCAGCATTTCATCATGGATGAGGCGTTCGCCGTCTTCGGTGCCGGCGAAGTGCGCGCAGAGGTGGCTGAGCAGCGTATTGGTGTCGGGGCGCCGCGGTGGGTCCGTACGGAGCTCCTCCGGCAAGCGGCGCCACCGATGTAAAGCTTTGGCAAAGCCGCGGCGGGTCGCGCGGGAAAGCATGCGGCCGAAGCTGGTGAACCGGAGCGCGGCGCGGTCCATCGCAGGCAGGATGCAGTCGATGTCCGCGAAAACTTCCTCCGGGGTCTGGCGGGTGCGGCGGGCAAACATGCCGTTCGCAACTAAGTCTATCATCAGTCCGCCGAGCGCGCCGCTGAGGTCTACGGGCACGTCCTGCTGGAGGGAAAGGCGGTCGGCAAAATCGGAGATGATGGCGTGATTGGCGTGTATCACTGCGGCGATATGGTCAGCGCGGAAGGCGGTCTGGTTGACGCTACGAACGCGTTGCCAAGCCGCACCGTGGGTAATCAGCGAGGAGCGTCCGACGGCGTCAAGGAAGGCGCCGTAGTTCTTGCGATAATTGTCGGCATTCGTGTGCAGGACGCGGCGGACGAGGGCGGGATCGGTAACGACGATATAGGTGCGGCCAAACAGGCTTGCCGCGTGGGTGCCCGGAGGAAGGGCGTAAAGGCGTCGCATAAGTTGAAACGGGCGACATTTCAGGGTCCAAAGGGTACGCAGCCCGGCAAAGACCCCGCGCCAGGTCCATCCAATATCCGACCAAGCTGCGCCGATCACCCCCGCGTCAAGCCTGGTGTCGTCGGACGAACTCAAAGCACGCAACGCCTACTTTTTGAGCGCCGTTTAGAAAGATTTCACCGGACGTTCCCGCCTAGGCCGGAGCGACTGGATGGATGTCGACGCCCACCAAAACACGGGTGATACTGATCAACTGTTTTGTAGCTTGTCAATCGAGTTCGATATCTGCTTCTCGATCAGCATCCAATTTTGACGCTTTCAGGCGTTTCGCTCGGCGAGCTCGGCTCCCCAAGCCTTTAGCGCCGACCATGTCGGCATCGGGTCCAGGCTGTGTGAAAAGTCGCACGGGTGGTATGATTCTTTTGTTTGAATCGGCGGGCGGGAGCGACGGATGTCGGGCTTTGTGGAGGGGATTGACCGGAGCCAAAGCACATTTTTCCCACCCATGCT
>JBAUYV010000233.1:0-51222 GCA_049584975.1 Xanthobacteraceae bacterium
GCGATCGGACTCCGCCCGATTAATGCGCTGGTCGATATCACCAACTTCATCACTTACGACCGCGGCCGGCCGCTGCACGTCTTCGATGCCGCGAAGGTGCGTGGGAATCTGACGGTCCGGCGCGCGCACGATAACGGCGGCCGTTCCATTGACGAAGGCAAAAAGCGGCGTCCCAAAAAGCGCGATGTGCTCGTCGGGAAACGTCGCGCCATGGAATCTCGGAAAAAACGCCAACAAAAGATGATTCAAAAGAACGACGATTGCGGCGATCCCGCGCGTTGCCTCAAGCACCACTATTTTTTCAGATTTCATGAAGCGGCGCGCAACATCCGATACGGTCGAGAACAATCGGTCGGACAGACCGGACGACCGCACCCAAACAGGTCGAAGGGGCAGGCCGAATGAAAGTTCGTGGAGTGCAGGGACAGCTTAGCGCCGGTGCAGGTCGCGGCCTGTAGCATACGAGCCACAGTGGACAACATACCCCTGGCGTACCGGGCCTTCGGCGCACAACACGAGCCGGTGGAACCGACTTGCCGGCGTCGAATTGGCTCAGCGACGGATATTGCCATCATTCAGCCAAAGCTTTCATAATATTGCTTAATTACGGCCAGAGGACGTAGGGGGTTCCATTGTTTCTCACTCGCCGGGTTGCTGCTGCCGTGACGGCCTCGTTGCCGGTCGCAGGCGCATTGTTTGCCTTGCTGTTCTCAGCAACAGACTCCCAGGCCCAAAGCGCAGCGGCCGCCTGCGAGGAGGCCGCCCAGATCGCCGTGCTACCCGCGCCGATCGCACCGTGGAAGGGCGCACCTTTGCGCGTCATCGTCGCCTCGGAGAAGGCGCTCGATGGCGAGCTTTCGCTGATCGCCCCCGACGGATCGATCGCCGCCAAATCGCGTGACCACCACGATGGTCCGCCCTATTTCTGGTTTGCCGAGGTTGCCTCGCCTGCTCCGGGGACATGGCACGCGACACTGGCGCTCGGCCGCGCGCCGGCCGGGTGCGGCACGATCGCCCATGAAATCGTGGTGCGTGACGAGCCGGCTCCGCCGCCGCGCCCGGTGGCGGGCAGCCTTTGGCCGTTGCGCAATTCCTGGAATCGCGAAACGGAAAACCTCTATTCGGCTTGGATCGAAAAGCTGTTCGACGCGCCGCTCGACGTGGAGCTGTCGTGGCCGGCGCTGCAGAACGTGCTGCACGATCGCTCGCGCAATGCCCTGTTCAACTATCTGGGTCTCGGCGAAGACGATCTGGCGATGACGTTTCGTCCCGACTGCGCCGACTTCGTTTATTTCCTGCGCGCCTATTTCGCCTTCAAGGTTGGGCTGCCGTTCGGCTACTCGACCTGCTCGCGCGGCGGCGGCGGGAGCCCGCCAAAGTGCTACGGATGGTCCAGCATCCTGAATTCCGGTGCGCAGCAACAGCCGCCGGCGGAGCAGCCGACCGGAACGGCGGCAGCGCCGGCCGCGCCTGCATCGCGCGGGCTTGCAACGTCATTTGCCCGCTATTTGCCGGTCGTCGGCAACACCGTTCAGTCCGGCGCCGTCCGCACCCTGGCAAACGACGACAACACCGACTTCTACACCGTGCCGCTCACCCAGCAGACGCTGCGGCCAGGGACCGTGTACGCCGATCCGTACGGGCACGTTCTGATGCTGGTACAGCGCGTGCCGGAGGCCGACGGCACGGCCGGCGTCTTTCTCGCCGTCGACGCCGAGCCTGACGGATCGGTCACGCGCAAGCGCTTTTGGCGCGGCAATTTCCTGTTCGTGCACGATCCCACGCTCGGCAGCCCCGGATTCAAACACTTCCGGCCGATCATGCGGGAGGCAAATGGCAGCTTGCGGCGGCTGACCAACACCGAGGTCGCAAAGAATCCGCAATATGCCGATTTTTCCCTGGAGCAGTCGCAGCTCAGCGCCGAAGATTTTTACGACCGAATGGATGACGTCATGTCGCCCGAGCCGCTGGATCCCTTGCGCGCGATGCAGGATGCGATCACGGCGCTGGACGAGCAAGTCAAGACGCGCGTTACCTCGGTCGAGAACGGGCGGAAGTACCAGAACAGCGGGCACGGTGAGACCAATATGCCGGATGGCCCGTCGATCTTCGAGACCACCGGCGCGTGGGAAGACTATTCCACTCCGGCGCGCGATTTCCGTCTGTTGATCGCGATCGACGTGGTGCGTGGATTTCCCGATCGCGTCACGCGGCGGCCCGATCGCTATGCGATCCCGTTCGGGAAAAGCATCGCGGACGTGAAAGCCGAACTGCAGAACGTGCTCGTGTCGGAGCTGGCGGCCCGCAAGTTCACCTATACGCGCAGCGACGGCTCGCAATGGACGCTCACGCTCAAAGACGTGGTCGACCGCATGCCGGATCTGGAAATGGCGTACAACCCGAACGACTGCGTCGAGTTGCGATGGGGCGCGCCGGACAGGAGCGACGAAGCGTCCACCTGCAAGCGGCATGCGCCAGCGGCGCAGCGCGCGAAGATGACGAAGTATCGCGGCTGGTTCCAAGAGCGGCACTGGCCGACGCACGCTTAGCCGATGCCGGCATAAGCGCGGCCATATGCGGGACGATACTCAACACGGATCGAGGAGGAGCGGCGGATACCGCGTCGTTGTTGCGGGCTGGGTTGTCGCTGCCGCCGGCCTCGCCATGCTCGCCGTGGCTCCTCTTCTCGCCCAGGACAGCGCTAGCTCCGCGCTCGACGCCCTGGTGGCCGCGTATCCCAACGCGCTCGCCGGCCATGATGCCAATGCGCTGCGCTGGCGCGACGGAACAGTCATGCCGTTGTCCGACGGCGCCGAAAGCAAGACATTCGCGGAGCTGCTTGGGCACGCGTCCATCATCGATCAGTTTCGCATCCCCTATCCGCGCGGCCCGCTCAAGAAGCCGCCGGCCGTGGACGTCGATCCCGGCCGGTTCCGCAACACCTCGTTTTTCAGCAAGATGTACGGCGATTGCCAAAAGGGTGAGGTGACGCCGCATCTTGTCTCCTTGCCTTGGCTTCCCAAGACTTGGGACAAATCAATTCGCATCACATCAGTGAACGGCGTCGATGACCATTTACGCGCGATTTCGGCGGAGATCGACGCGCTGCCCGAGAAGATCAAACGCGCCGCATACCCGATCGCCGGCACCTACAATTGCCGGGCCGTGGCGGACACCGGCCAGCCGAGCCCGCATAGCTACGGCATCGCGATCGATCTCAATCTCGCCTTCTCGGATTATTGGTACTGGCGGCCGCACGACGGCCCCATCGCTTATCGCAACCGCATGCCCGAAGAGATCGTCGCCATCTTCGAAAAGCACGGCTTTATTTGGGGCGGCAAGTGGTACCACTTCGATACGATGCACTTCGAATTCCGGCCCGAACTGCTTGCCGCCTCGTGAGCGAAGCATCCTTTCAGCTCGCGCCCGCCAACTCGAACATCTTCCAGCCGTATGTGCTGCGCGCCTCATTCAGCAACGGCGCGACAGCGGCACGGAATTGAGCGTGCTCGGCGGCCGTCAGCTCGGTGATCTCGCAGCCCTCCTGCACGATCGCGGCGCGCGCTTGCCGGTCCTCCTCGATGGCGAGTTCCCGCTGGAACGCGATCGCGCGCTTGACCGCCTCGCCCATGGCGCGCTGCAGCTCCGGCGGCCAGGCGTCGAACGCGGGGCGATGCAGGAAAATCGGCCGCGAAATATAGAAGTGGTTCGTCACCGTGTGAAAGCGATGAAACTTGTGCACGCCGTAGGTTACGGTGTTGGCGAATGGGTTTTCCTGCGCGTCGATTGTGCCGGCCTTGATGGCGGCGATCGCCTCGGTCAAATCCCAGCGCAGCGGCACCGCACCGAGCAGCTCGAACGTCCTGGCCTGCACCTCGCTCGGCAGCACCCGCATGCGCATACCTTTGAGATCGGCCGGGGTGCGCACCCGATGCAGCCGGTTCGAGATATGGCGGAAGCCGTTCTCGAACCAGCCGAGGATGCGATAGTCGACGCGCTGCTCGATTTTTTCGGCGAGAAATTGCCCGAGCGCGCCGTCGACGGCGGCGCGCGCGGCGTCCCTGCGCTCGAACAGAAACGGCAGATCCGCAAAGCCAAGCTCGGGCACGCGATCGGTCAGATAGCTCGACGACTGATAGCCGAGCGTGAGCACGCCGCTCTCGACCAGCCACAAAATCTCCTCGGCGCGATAGCCGAAATCCATGATGTTCCACACGTACTTCACGCTGACGCGGTCGCCGAATTCCTGCTCCAGCGCGTCGCCGATCAGCTTGAGCGAACGCGAAAACGAAGTCGTCGGCGGTCCATAACCGCCCATGCGGATGTCGATCGGATTGGCCATGCGTACGCTTCCCCTCGCGCCCAATGCTACGCGGGAAACGGCAACGAAAGTCAACGATGCTAGCGCCCGAACAGTCGGCGAACGCGTTCGGCCGCGGTAAGCGCCGTGCTGCGCATCGTCTCCAGCCGCTGGGCGCGCACGAACGGCGCGTCGGGCCGCGCGGCGATCATCAGATCGCAAAGCGCGAGGCGTTCGCTCCAGATGTGGTTCATGATGCGATGATCCGCCGTGGCGCAGGAATCGGCCCGCTCCACCGAGGCGTCCTCGGCCAGCTCTTCGGTCAACGATGCCGCGAGCATCACGCCAGGCGAGTAGCGCGCCAACGCTTCGTCGTAAGCGGCCTTCCACAGCCACGCCGTGTCGCCGCTGCGCAGCACGATCGCGGCCGCAATGGGACGTCCGTCGAGAAAGACGCGATTGATCGCGACCTTGCCCTCGAGCGCCAGCGCAGTGACGGCGGCTTTGACGAAACCGCGGACTTCGCCGCTGCCGGCCGCAGCGGTGCGGGCCGTGCCTGTCGAGCCGCTCGCCTCAAGCGCGAGGAAATCGTCGGTCGCGGCGGCAACGGCATCGGGTTCGGTGGCGGTCGCGAACAATAACGCGCCCAATTCGCTCAAACGGCGCGCGGTGCGGCGCAACTCTCTGAACTGGCGGGGGCCGAGCGCGTGCTCTACGTAGGCTGATCGATCGCCTTGCGGCGCCAGCAGCGCGCGCTCGTGGCGATTGAAATCCGCAGCCGGCATCTGCGCGCGCCGCAGAATTGCGGTCAGGGCCGCGGCGAACGGCCCTTCCTCGGGCACGCACGGCAGCATCAACAATCCGGGCAGGTCGCCGTCGCCGGCCACGTGGGCAAGCCAGGCGGCAATCACCGGCTCGGCTGCTTCACGCTCCACCAGCGGCGCGCCGAACGGAGCAAATGGATGCGTCCATCCGACCAGCATCGGCAGTTTGAACCCGTAACGCCGGATTTCGCGGTGCGCCGGAAACAACCCGAGCAGCTTGCGCGGCGCCGTCCCCGACCAGACCAGCACCGCGCCGGCATCGCGTCCAAACAGCGTCGCTGCCGCGAGCGCGAAAGCGGGCTCGTAGAATACGTTGGGCACGAGCGCGCGCGCGGCAAGCTCGCGCCAATCGCCGACGATGGATTCGAGCTGCGAAAGCTCCAACCACTCGACCGCAAACGAGTCGACAGCATAGCGATCGGCGACCACCGCGCGCCTGGCGCTTGTGATCGCCGCAGCGGTGCCCGCGAGCACGAAATGCGGCGCATGCGCGGTCGACGTTATCGCCGTCATGCGGGCGCCTCAGCGACTCCCGTGGTGCTCGGAACCGATCGATGCCACAGCGACCTCTGCACCGCCGTCGGCGGGATTCGATCGCGACCCTTAGCAACGAAGCGTTAAGAATAGGTTGGACGAAATTAACGATTGCTTGGGGATTTCCTAAGGATTTACGCAGGAATCGCCGCCACGGCCGGCGCGACCGCCGCAAGCGCGGCGGCGACGATACGGCACTCTTCCGCACCAAGCGGGCGCTGCGGCGGGATCGGATCGCCCACGTCGTAGCCCTGCAACGTCAGCGCGGCCTTGATGCAGGCGGCGAGATTGAAGCGGGCGAACACCTCGTTGATCCGCCACAGCTCGCGTTGCAGCGCCATGGCCTGCGGCCATTTACCATCGCGGCAAAATTCGTAAAGCCTTACGCTTTGCCGTGGAATCACGCAGGCCGGCCCGGCCATCCAGCCGACGCCGCCGATCAGCATGACGCAGGCCGGAATGTGCGCCGAAGCCGAAAAGACTTGCAGCCGCTTGCAGCGATTCATGATCGACAGCAATCGGCCCGTGTTGGTCGACGCGTCTTTGATGTAACGGATACGCGGATGCTCGCTCAGGCGTGCGATGACGTCGAGCGACAGATCGGTGCGCTGGAATTGCGGATTGGTGTAGAGCACGACCGGCACGTCGACCGCGTCCGCGATCGCCCGGAAATACGCTTCGACCTGCGGCTCCCCCAGCGGGAAATAAGATTCGAGGATGGCCAGGATGCCGCCGGCGCCGAGCTTGGCGTAGAGGCGCGCTTGCGCGACCGCATCGGCGGTGGCGGTGGATGCCACGCCGGCGACGACCGGCACGCGGCCGGCCGCCGCCTCGATGGTTGCGCGCACGATCGCGGCGCGCTGCTCGTTGGAGAGGTAAGCAAATTCCCCGGTGGACCCGAGCGGCGTGAGCCCGTGCACGCCGGCGGCGATGAGATCGTCGACCAACCGGCCGAGCACGTCGCGCTTCACGCAGCCGTCGGCATCGACAGGCGACACCAGATAGGGAAAAACGCCGTGCAGGTCAGTCATCGCATCCGGAAACATCTACTGACCGGGTTTATGCCGCGCCATGGCATCGGTCCAGACCTTGGTTCGATCGTCGTCGAAAACCAAAGCCGGATCATCCGGCACCGTGGTCCAGACACCCTTGAGAAGCTCGTCGTCGAGTTGGGAGGGTCCCCAGCCCGCGTAACCGAAAGCGACCAGGTTTTGCCGCGGGCCCTTGCCCAAACCGATGTCGCGCAGGATCTCCGGCCCGCTTGAGAGCGCGACGCGTCCATCGATGTCCACGTCGTCATCGCTGTGAAAATCGACGCTGTGAAGCACAAAGCCGATTTGCGGATCGACAGGGCCGCCGAGATACACGCGCACTTTGCCGCTGACGCCGCTCGCATCTGCGCCGAACGCGTCCAGCAGGTTGGCGATGGACCGCTCCTCGAGAGGCCTGTTGATGACGATACCGAGCGCGCCGTCTTTGTTGTGCTGCGCCACCAGGATGACCGTGTGCTCGAACGGTGGCCCGCGCAACGCCGCCGTGGCGATCAAAAGCTGACCGGCGAGCGAGGTGCTGCCTGACACGTCCGGCGAAGTCGGCAACGCCGCATGCAGCGCGGTTGCCGACACCACCGTCGCCGCAGCGGCCACGAACCAGCGTATGGAGACCCGCCGAAACACCAGCCACCCACCGCTCAACCGACCGTCGCCCCTTCGCCTTACCTAATCTCGCCTACAAGGCCGAAGGCCGCAAGCCAAAGCTTCAAACAAACTGCACCGCAAGCCCGCCGAGCTGGCCGAAGTCGGCATGGAGCGTGTCGCCCTTGCGCGCAAACACCACGCGGGTGAACGAGCCGGCGAGGATCAGATGGCCCGGTTCGAGCGTGACACCATGCTGGCCCAGCTTGTTGGCGAGCCAAGCGACGCCGAGGGCGGGATGGCCGAGTACACCGGCCGCCACGCCGGTCTCCTCGATCTCCGAGTTGCGATACATGATGCCGCCGACCCAGCGCAGATCGACCTCCAGCGGGCCGACCGGCCGGCCGCCAACGACAATGCCGGCGGCGGCGCCATTATCGGAGACGGTGTCGAAGATCTTGCGGGGGTCCTGCAACCGCGCATCGACAATTTCGATCGCCGGGATGACGTATTCGGTGGCGCGCAGCACGTCGGTCAGGCCGACGCCCGGACCGCGCAGCTTCTTGCCAAGCACGAAGGCAAGCTCGACCTCGACCCGCGGCAAACAGAAGTTTTCATGGGGGATGCGGGCGCCGTCGGCAATCATCATGTTGTCGAGCAGGTGGCCGTAATCCGGCTCATCGATCTGCGACGAGCGCTGCATCGCCTTCGAGGTGAGGCCGACCTTGTGGCCGATGAGCTTGGCGCCGGCTGCGATCTTGCGCTTCGCCACCTCGGTGGAGATCGCGTAGGCATCCTCCATGGTGATGGCGGGCCAGGTCTTGGAGAGTTGGACGGCCTGTTTTCGTTCTTTTTCAGCCGCCGTGAGAATATCGGCGGCCTTCTGGCGATCGACTTCAGACATCATGGCGGCGGAGGATCCCTCAGATCACTGACAGGAGATCACTGACAGGAGATCACTGACAGGAGATCACTGACAGGCGGCCATGAGGACGACCGTTTCCTCCGGACATTCGCCCGCGCCCGGATCCCGGCCAGACAGCCAGACCGCGGGCGGGCAGTTCTGCGACGAGCGAACGTCCACCGGGTGCCCGCTGGTGAAGCCCTTGCTCCGGCAGGCAGTGGTCGCCGCCGTCCGGCAGTCGGGGGCGCCGTTGGGCGCTACGTTACAGCGCTGACGCACCTCGACAACGCGCATGCCCGGCAACCGAAACAGGGCGGTCGCAGCGTTTTTGGTCGCCTCTGCCGCGCCCTTCACGGCATCCTCGGTCGCGTTTGCCGCGCCCTTTGTTGCCTGCGTGGCGCTCTGTACGGCGCCCTGAGTGGCGGCGGCGGCGTCCTTGGCGGCGGCGTCCGATTGCTTGCCTAACTCTTCAAATCTGCCTCGCGTGCCGTCCCACCAGCGCCCGAACTCATAGATGAAGCCGGGTTTTTCGGCAGGAGGCGGCTGCACCGGGAACTCGCCTCGCGCAGGTACGCTCGCCGGGGCTTGTGGAGGCGGAAACTGACCGGCCCCGGCTCCGGCTGGCTGCTGGGTATCTTCGGCGAACGCAACAGCGGCCGGTAGCACCAGCGCCGCAAGCAGCCACGCGGCGGCCATCGGCCAACGCGGCTTCGGTTTTCCGCAAGCCGCCGCCGCTTTCAACTTTTCGCTGTCGCCCGTCATCGCCACGTCGTGGACTCTGCCTCGACAGAATTGGGGGCCGCCGCCCCATCCCTGCCTGAAATTAGCCCCGCGAATTGGGCGGCAGCAAGGTCAAAATGTGCGCCGGGGCGAAACGCACAGGCTGCCGAGCGGCCGGTGTCCTACCGCTTGGCGCGGCGGATCCCACGCCATCGTGACCAGACGAACCATAGAAAGCCCGCGAGCAGCACGGCCACAATGACCGCATCGAAATCGTGGAAAAGCTTGCGCAAGGTTGGATCACTGTCCCAGCGCGCGCCGAGCACCATGCCGATATAGGCGAGCGCAAAGCACCACGGCCAAGAGCCGATGAACGAGTAGAACTGAAATTTCATCATCGGCATTCGCGCCAGGCCCGCCGGAAAAGAAATGAAAGTCCGGATCACCGGGAGCAGACGGCCGATGAAGACCGTGATGGCTCCATAGCGGGCAAAGAAATGCTCGGCGCGCTCGAGCTCCGCATGGCTCACGAGCACGTAGGAGCCCCAGCGCTCCAATACCGGCCGGCCGCCCTTGGCGGCCACGATGTAGGCAATCGTCGAGCCGACGTTGCAGCCGATCGCGCCCGCCGTTGCCGCACCGATGAGACTGAATTGCCCGATCGATATGAGATACCCGGCAAACGGCATGATGATCTCGGACGGCAGCGGGATGCACGCGGACTCGATCGCCATGAGAATGACGACTCCGCCATATCCCGCGGCCGAGATCACCGCGACGATAAGGGACGCGAGCATCGAGATGATGTGATCGAGCATCGCTTAGCTTTGCTGAGATGCGGGCAAGAGCCGGGAGACAGGCGAGATCAGGAACGCTTACGCGCGCGCCGGCCCTCGAGGATGACGATCTTGCGGCGCGCGTTGTCCTCCAGAGGCTTCTTGGGAACCTTCTCGGCAATCCCAAGCAGCCGTTCGCGCCGGTCCATCTCCTTCCACACGTCTTCCGGCCGGATGCCGGAGGCGACCCAAATGACTATCAGATTATAGATCAGATCGGCGCTCTCTTTCACTACGGCGTCGCGGTCGCCGTGCATGGCGTCGATCACTACCTCCACGGCCTCTTCGGCGAGCTTTTTGCCCATCTTGCTGCGGCCCGAACGCAACAGCCGCGCGGTCCGCGAGGTCGACGGATCGTCGTGGCGGCAGGCGAGCACTGCCTGATAGAGGCGGTTGATCGAATCAGCCATGGGGGAGGCACAATAGCGCGATCTTGTCGCGATTGTGTTAATTTCAGTGCCCACGGCACGACCCGCTCACTCATCCTGCGCCAAAAGACTCGCGTTGCCGCCTGCGGCGGCGGTGTTGACGGTCACCACCTGCTCGGTGGTGAAGCGGCGGAGGTAGTTTGGCCCGCCGGCTTTGGGGCCGGTGCCCGAGAGCCGCGCGCCACCGAATGGTTGCGTGCCGACGACGGCGCCGATTATGCTCCGGTTAACGTAAATGTTCCCGTTGGCCAGACGCGCGACGACGCGATCGACGGTGAGATCGATGCGCGAGTGGATGCCGAGCGTGAGCGCGGTGCCGTTCGCCGCAATGCCATCGAGCAAGGCATCGAGCCCATCAGCGCGCCAACGAACGACATGGAGCACCGGGCCAAACACTTCTTCCATCAGATCGTCGGCGCGATCGAGTTCGATGATCGCCGGCGCCACATAGATGCCGTGGTCCGGCAGCGCCCGGTCGCGATCCCAGCGGAAACGCACACGGCCCGCGCGCTCCTTGGCGGCGATCCAATTGTCCAGCTTGGACTTGGCGTCGGCATCGATCACCGGACCGACATGGGTTGAGGGCTCGCGCGGATCGCCGAGTTTCAGTGCGCGCGCCGCGCCGATGAGCATGTCGAGCACCCGCTCGGCCACGTCCTCCTGCACGCAGAGCAGGCGAAGCGCCGAGCAGCGCTGGCCGGCGGAACGGAACGACGACGCGATCACGTCGTCCACCACTTGTTCGGGGAGCGCCGTCGCATCGACGATCACGGCGTTGATGCCACCGGTCTCGGCGATCAGCGGCACGATCGGCCCGCTTTTCCCGGCAAGCGCCTGATTGATGGCGCGGCCGACTTCGGTCGAGCCGGTGAAGACGACGCCGGCGACGCGCGGATCGGCGACCAGGTTGGCGCCGACCTTGCCGTCGCCGAGCACAAGCTGCAGCGCCGTCGGCGGAATGCCGGCTTCGTGCAGCAGCGCGACGGCGCGAGCGGCGACAAGCGGTGTCTGCTCGGCGGGCTTGGCGACCACGGCGTTGCCGGCGACGAGCGCGGCGCTGACCTGGCCGAGAAAGATTGCGAGCGGAAAGTTCCACGGACTGATGCAGACAAAGACGCCGCGGCCGCGATAGCGAAAGACATTACTCTCCCCGGTCGGCCCCGGCATCGGCGCGTCGGCAAGGGCGCTACGCGCCTGCGCGGCGTAGTAGCGGCAATAATCGATCGCTTCACGCCACTCCGCGAGCGCATCGTCGAGGGTCTTGCCGCCTTCGGTCTGCAACAAAGCGAGAAGCTCGCCGCGATGCGCTTCAAGCCGCTCGGCGGCGCGCTCGAGCGCAGCCGCGCGGTCGCCGGCCGGTGTCCCCGCCCACTCCCAAAAGCCCAATGCGGCCGCCGCCACGGCGGCCGTCGCTGTCGCCGCATCGGCTTCGCGCACGGTGCCGACCCGACCGCCGTCAATGGGCGAGAGCACGGGACGCTCGATGCCGCCGCGGGCGACGCCGTCGATGAGCGGCGCAGCCGCGACGGCACCTGCAGCACCGGCGCGCACTTCGGCGAGGAGCGCATCGAGACTCGCGTGGTCGCCAAACTCGACGCCGGCCGAATTGCGGCGCTCCGGTTGATAGAGATCGCGTGGCAACGGAATGTGCGGATTGCGCGCATCGCCGGCGCCGGCAATGCGGCTCCGCGGCCGGCGCAATATCTGCTCGATCGGAACGCTCGGATCGGCGGCGACCGAAACGAAGGAAGAGTTGGCGCCGTTTTCAAGGAGCCGCCGCACCAGATAGGCGAGGAGATCGCGGTGCCCGCCAACCGGCGCATAGATGCGGCAGGCGGCCTGGGGCAGTTCGGCGAGCAGCGCCGCGTAGAGCGCCTCGCCCATGCCGTGCAGGCGCTGGAACTCGAAACCGTCTACGCCACCCGCTTCTTCGACGACGCTGGCGACAGTCAACGCATTATGGGTGGCGAATTGTGGAAACAAGCGCGGCCGCGCCGCGAGCAGCCGTTGCACGCAGGCCATGTAGCAGAGATCAGTCATGGCCTTGCGGGTGAACACCGGATAATCAGGAAGCCCGCGCTCCTGCGCGCGTTTGATTTCGGTGTCCCAGTACGCGCCCTTCACCAGACGCACCGTCAGCCGCCGCCCCGTGGCTTTTGCGGCCTCCTCGACCCAATCGATCACCGCCGGCGCACGTTTCTGATAGGCCTGCACGGCGAGGCCAAATCCCGCCCAGTCGCGCTCGCCGCCGAGGGACGGATCGGCGAGTACGGCGCCAATGATGTCGAGCGATAACTCCAGCCGATCCGCCTCCTCGGCATCGACGGTGAACTGAAGGTCGCGCGCGGCGGCCATGCGCGCCAGCGCAACAACCCGGGGCACGATTTCGCGCAGCACGCGCTCGCGCGAGATCGCCTCGTAGCGGGGATGCAGCGCCGACAGCTTAACCGAAATGCCTGGCCGCCCCGGCAGCGGCGCGTTGCCGGCGTGATCTCCGATTGCCTCGATCGCGCCCGCATATGCGTGAAAGTATTTCTCGGCATCGGCGGCGGTGCGCGCCCCTTCGCCCAGCATGTCGAACGAGTAGCGGACATCGGAATGGCTGCGGGCGCGCGCCAACGCCTCCTCGATAGTTTGGCCGAGCACGAAATGCGAGCCGATGAGCCGCATGGCCTGCCGCGTCGCCGCGCGCATGGCCGGCAGGCCGAGGCGACGGCCGACGGCGTCGAGGATGGTTTCCGGCGTCTCGCCCGGATGAATGAGGCGCGCCGCGATGCCGAGCGTCCAGGCCGAGGCCGAAACCAAAATCGCGCTGGATTTTACGTCACTGTCGAGCCAGCGGCCGGCAGCGAGCTTGTCCTCGATCAGGCGGTCGGCGGTGGCGGCGTCCGGCACACGCAACAGCGCCTCGGCCAGCACCATGAGCGCTAGGCCTTCCTTGGTGGAGAGCGAATAGGCGTGAAGAAAATCCTCAACGTCGCCGAGACCGTGCGCTTTGGCGCGGATCGCCTCGACGAGCTTGCGCGCGCGCGCATCAATGCGACTCTCCGCTGTGCTGTCGCGTTCGGCTTGGGCGACAAAGACCGCCGCCAGCTCTTCGTCCGGGCGAGCGTAGGGTGCCTGAAAGGCCGGAAGCCTAACACCACGCGCATTCATTGCGCCAATCTATCCTCCACCGCGAACGCGCGGGAGTAGAGTTATATCCAAGACAGTAGGCCACCTAGAACCGAAGTTAAACCCGGCGCGATGTTCGATCGCAACGAGTTTAGAATTAGTGGGAGAATTGTCCGCAGCGCCCGATGTCAGCTTGTGAGGTACACCGGACATGTGAGCTTAGATTTATTTTGTCTAGTCGAATAACGCCACGAGTCGCTACAGCCGCTACAGCCGCTACAGCCGCGGCTCGACCGTGCCTATCGCCTTCACAGATCGATTCTTCTGATTAGTCACCGTCGGAGTAGACGAGGCTCATATCATGTATTTTTTGTTCCGGTAGAGCTTTCGTTTTAGGATCGACAATGCCGGTCAAGCCAACGCTCATGCTGACTGTTTTTGATCGTCCAAGTTGTGCCTCGGCACTGGTCGGTTGCCATAAATAGAACCATGAAACTGCCACACCAACCATGAGCATCACTGGGATCAGTACAGCAGCGGATAGGAGATAGTTTCTCGACATGATCTTCTCCATTTGCAAAAGTACAACTCTTTCAGATTTCGCCTGTCAGATATCCGGCAGCCTCTTTCGGGCAAGCAGCGTTGCGATCAATTGCGCGCCCCCAGATTTCCGCAAAGCTAAAAGCCTCCACGCGTTAATCGGTAACAGCGCCATATGCAGGACGAGAACGGGATGAATATTTTGGATATAGGCAAACGTCACAAATAAAATGTTGCTGAGGATCGCAACGAGGCGCAGCGGAATCATGGTTCGCATAAGAAACGTCGCTAAGACAGCGCAGGAGGCGGCATAGCCGAGCATATCTGCCATGATGTGCGCCTTTTGCCCCGTTGCTCATCATTTGTGGCGTTATGAATTCACCTCCTCCAAAATGGCTTGTTCTGTTCCGCAGCGGCGTCAGCGGGATAGCCGATGTCTTTTATGTCGTGGTACGATAAGCGGGCGAGCTCACGTCGCGACTGCGCTCGCCGTTGCCACCCGAGAATGACTTCAAGCAAGCCGTTCCAGAGCGGCTGCCGAGTTTCCACTCGCAGGAAAGCATTTTTGCGGGACAGGACCGACTGCATGCTCATGGCAAGCTCCCATGGACAAATCGAAATCCGTGGGCGGTTCCGTCCCTGACCTTTCGCAAATATCGCCTGGCCACGATGAAGTGGCGATGACGAATATATAACACCCTATCAATTGGTGCGGCTCGGTGCCGCGTTAGCGCCAGCAAGTCGCGTGCCAATTGCTCGAAGAGCTAAAACTTCATTTCTAAAAGCTTTCCATGCCGAAATTTTCAATCGCCCTCAATCGGTTACCCATCGTTTCCAATGGGTGCATAGTGACCAAGAAATGATCAGTGACCCAAAGCGAAGCAAAAGATGTCCGCTTGCCTTCATTGACGCCGTACCACCATCAAGCACCATGTAGTCTGGCAGGTGGTAGGGCTGAGATCGGAAGCGCCTTCCTGCTTGCCGCAGAGAAGCATGATCGCCTTCATGTGAAGCTGTTCCGCCTCGATAGCTGTCTCATTGATTGCAACACCGATTTGACTTCGAGCCATCGATGTTTGACCGTTTCCGTAGATCGATCGTTGCCGGGGCGGCACCGGTAGCGCCGTTGTCAGGCCGCTAGAAAGGCCTCCAGTCTGTCGATGCTCTGGGTCCAATCCGTTTCCATACCTTTCAGATAATCGACAGCTTTCCCAACCATTCCGGTACCGCGGGCGTGCAGGGTCATTTTTGTTTTGCCGCCTTCGTCCGCGAATGTCACGGTCGTCAGTCCTTCGATGATGTGATTGCCCGCCTAGTCGACGGCGATATTAGTGAAGACGAGGCGCTCGGGCGCGACAAGCTCGCGAATCTCGCCCTTCATGGGATAGACGTTGCCGTCGGGCCCGCGCATATGGATCCGCAGCGTCCCGCCCACACGCGCGTCGATCTCGCAAACTGGATTGGTGAAACCACGTGGTCCCCACCACTGGGCGAGATGGTTGGTATCAGTCCAAGCCTTGAACACTAGCGCCCGCGGTGCATCGAAAACCCGCGTGATCGTGATCTCCCGTTCGGCCAGCGGCTTCGTTGGGACTGCAACGGCCATGGGCTTTCTCCTTACATCTTACATCATTCGGCTCAAGCGTGGCCGGCGTAAGCCTGCTTCAGTTCCGCGAGATCTAACTTCTTCATTTTCAGGACCGCATTCATGATGCGCTCCGACTTGACACTGTCGGCATCGGTCAGCAGCTGCGGCAAGGCCGAAGGGACGACCTGCCAGGAGAGACCGAATTTGTCCTTCAGCCAGCCGCACGGGCCTTCCTTGCCGCCTGCGGACAGCTTGCTCCAGAAATAATCGATTTCGGCCTGAGTCTCGCACATCACTTGAAACGACACCGCTTCGTCGAACTTGAACTGCGGGCCGCCGTTGAGCGCGGTGAAAACCTGACCGTCGATTTCGAACTCGACGACCATGACAGAGCCGGCTTCCTTGCCGTGCACTTCGCGGCCCGCCTTGCCGTAGCGGCTGATGTGCCTGATCCGCGAATTGTCGAATATGGACGTGTAGAACTTTGCCGCGTCTTCGGCCTGAGTATCGAACCATAGGCAGGGCGTGATTTTCTGTTTGATGGAGGCCATGGCTATCTCCGTGACAGACTTGCGGCGGTACTACTTTGTGTTCGTGAGGTAGGCGGCGAGGCGCTCGAAGGTGCCGCTCCAACCTTGGGTCATGCCATCACGGGCCGCATCGAACGTCTTGTTTTCCTCGGCCGTGGCGTTGAGCGGCGACCAGCGGATGGTGACATTGGTCTTCCCGCCCGGCGCGTCTTCGAAAGTGACGGTGGTGAGCAGTTCGAGCGGCCACGTCGCGCTCAACGGATGGCACGTGAGGCCGCCCGCCTCGTCCGAGAAGGAATGCACCCACACCAGACGCTCCGGTGCGACGATTTCGCGATAGACGAATTTGGCCCACATGACGCGCCCGCCGGGATCGCGCATTGCACCCAGATAGGTACCGCCGACACGAAGATCCATCTTCGAGGCCACGATGGTGGAGCCTTTCGGGCCGAACCACTCCTTCATCCGTTCCGGCTCCGCGAAGCATCTCCAGACCAGATCGCGCGGTGCGTCGAACACCCGCGAAATGACAAAGTCGGCGCATTCGGTTTCGGCAAGCATCGTCCCCTCCATTGACTCGCGTTACGTTAGGTCCGCCCGCTCACCGGGGGGCGAGGACCATCCAGCCGACGCCAAACTTGTCCGAGCACATCCCGAACCGTGACGAAAAGAACGTTTTCGCCATAGGCATATTCACTTTGCCGCCTTCGGCCAGCGCATTGAATATGCGTTCGGCGTCCGCCTCGCTGGCGGCGCTGAGCGCCAGCGCGATGCCGCTGAAATTCGGGCTGCCGGTGCAGCGTCCGTCCGACATCAGCAGCTGGGTGTCGCCGGCGCGAAGAGCCGCATGCATGACTTTGTCGCCGCTGCCCAGCGAAATCATCGACTGGTCCGGCGACTCCTTGAAGCGCATGAGCATGTCCACCTTGGCGCCGAGCGCCTTCTTGTAGAACTCGATCGCTTCATCACAGCGGCCTTCGAACGACAGATACGGTTGCACTTGCATAGTTGACCCTCCGTCTGTGGGTTACCGGTACGCACCTTGACATTCATGTTGATATCAACATACTTGTACTATGTCAAACTCCATTGCTCCTTGCGAGGATGTGTCCTTCGCGTTCACTCGCCAAGTTCGTGACAGCTGCCTTTGTCTGCACGTACAACGGACAGCGCGCGCGTTAGCCCGGCGCTTTGACGATGCGCTGCGCCCACTGGATCTCACGCAAGGCCAGTTCTCGCTGCTGATGTCGCTCAATCGCGCCGAGCCGCCGCGCCTCGGCGACGTTGCGGCACTGCTCACCATGGATCGCACGACACTCACCGCCAATCTCAAGCCGCTCGAACGCCGCGGCCTCGTGAAAATCGCAGTGGACAGGACCGACAAGCGCAGCCGGCGCCTCCTGCTCACGCCGGGCGGCCGAGCGCTGCTGGCCGCAGCGGCGCCGGTATGGAGGCGCGCACATGGGCAAACTGAACGCTTGCTCACCCGGTGCAGCGCGGACACGCTGCGCGCCAGCCTGCGCGAACTTTGCTGAGCGGCCGTCACAGCCGCGCTGCCGCCGGACCGGCAACCGTGGCCGACACATATTGTTCCAGCCGCGCCAAAGTTTGGACGAGGCCCGTATCGGCGCCGAATTCCTTGATGACGCGGTCGCGTTCCGCTGCTGATGGGAAATCGCCGCGCCAGATGATGCGAGTGCGGCCGCCGAGATCTTCGAACGTGATCGACTGCCGGAACTGCACCGGCTCGACGTCTTCGCCGCCGCCGTGGCGGTAGACGATGCGCTCCGGCGGCACCACCTCCTCGTAGGTGATGCGATTCTGATAGTCGCGGCCGTCGGGACCGTGCATGACGAAGCGCCAGACGCCGCCCGGCCTCATGTCGAAGCTCAGAGTCGTGGTGGTGAAGCCGTTCGGTCCCCACCATTGCGTCAGATGCTTGGGATCGGTGAAGGCCGCAAAGACGAGTTCGCGCGGTGCGTCGAATTCGCGCGTTCCGACCATCGCGCGCGGATCGCTCTTGAGGTCGAGGCTACTTTTTGCGGCCATGTTTCGTACTCCCGGCTTTGGGGGCCTTCCCCTTGGGTTCCTTTGCTTGAAGTTCTTTGGCTTGGAGCTTCTTCAGATAATCGTCGAGACGGTCGAAGCTCTCGTCGTAGAAGCGGCGATAGCGTTCGAGCCAATCGTCGATCTCCTTCAGCGCCCGCGGCTCGATGCGGCACGGCCGCCACTGCGCTTCGCGGCCGCGCGTAATCAGACCGGCGCGCTCCAGCACCTTCAGGTGTTTGGACACCGCCGGCAGCGACATGGCGAAAGGCTTCGCCAGCTCCATCACCGAAGTCTCGCCGAGCGCCAGGCGCGCCAGGATGGCGCGGCGGGTGGGATCGGCCAGGGCGGAAAATGTGGCGTCGAGGTCCAAATTCACCATCCGGTTAAATAACTGATCGGTTAAATACCAAAAGCCCGAGGCTGTCAAGCGATGCTTCAGTGTCGCCTCATCGGCCACGTGATGATCCGCGCCAGCTTCGATCGTAGTCTGATTTCTTTCTCATTCACGGTCAGTGCGGCCATGGAAGAGAGCATCCGCCGCAGCCTTCTGATCAGTCGCGGCGACCTCACTTCGTTCGTGCAACGGCCGATCTCGGCGGGCCTTTTGCTGGCCGGAGTTTTGCTGTTTGTTGTCGCTCGCATGCTTCCCCACCGGCGGCTAGACTAAATCGGGCGCCCGACCGAGCGTCGAGAAAGGACCATGAGGACCAATATGTCCTTGGTTCGCATTTATTTTCGTGTACTCGCCCTGCTACAGGCCGACGTGCGGCTGGCGGTGGTATTGGCCTTGGCCAACATCGCGCTCGCGGCGGCGCAGTTCGTCGAGCCGGTTCTGTTCGGACGCATCGTCGATGCCTTGTCAGGTTCACTGCCCGCGGGCGTCAGCGCGGCCGCGCAGGCAATGGGGCCGCTCATCGGCGCCTGGGTCGTGTTCGGCCTGTTCATCATCATCGCCGGCACGCTCGTGGCGTGGTTCGCCGACCGGCTGGCGCACCATCGCCGCAACATGGTGCTGGCGGATTATTTCGAGCACGTGCTCCAACTGCCGCTGGCCTATCACTCCGGCGAACATTCCGGCCGGCAGATTAAAGTGATGCTCAGCGGCACCGATACGCTGTGGTGGCTCTGGGTGTCGTTCTTTCGCGAGCACTTCGCCGCCTTCGTGTTCATTGCGATTCTGCTGCCGGCCTCGATGGTGTTGAATTGGCGGCTCGCTCTGCCGCTGCTCGTATTGTGCGTCGCCTTCACGGCGCTGACCATCGTGGTCATGCAGAAGACCTATGCGATGCAGAGCGCAGTCGAGCGGCATTATTCGGACCTCGCCGAGACTGCCGCCGACGCGCTCGGCAACATCGCGCTGGTGCAGAGCTACGGGCGCATCGAGCTGGAAGTGTCCGGCTTGAAGAGCGTCGTGAACTCGCTGCTGCGCGCGCAAATGCCGGTGCTATCCTGGTGGGCCGTCGCTTCGGTGCTCACGCGCGCCGGCACCACGCTGACCATGCTGGTGATCCTTGTGGTCGGGACCTACCTCAAGCTCATTGGCCTGGCGACGGTGGGCCAGATCGTCAGCTTCATGAGTATCGCCGGACTGCTCATCAACCGGCTCGAGCAGGCGGTCAGCTTCTCCAATCACCTGTTCCTCAATGCGCCGAAACTCGCGGACTTCTTTGGCGTGTTCGACACCATGCCGGCGGTGCGCGACCGGCCCAACGCGTTGGACCCGGGCCGCGTGCGCGGCCACGTCGAATTCTCCGACGTATCCTTTTCCTACGACGGCAAGCGCTCGGCCGTGGCGGACTTGAGTTTCACCGCGTTGCCCGGCGAACGCGTCGCGCTGGTTGGACCCACCGGCAGCGGCAAATCGACGGCGCTGGCGCTGTTGCATCGCGCCTTCGATCCGCAATCGGGATTCATCACCGTCGACGGCACGGATATCCGCGATCTGACGCTCACCGGCCTGCGCCGCAACATCGGCGTCGTGTTTCAGGAAACGCTGTTGTTCAACCGCTCGATTGCCGAGAATCTGCGCGTCGGCAACCCGAACGCCACGGACGCCGAACTGCGCGATGCGGCCGCCCGGGCCCAGGCGCTCGAATTCATCGAACGCAACGCCGAAGGTTTGGAAGCCCGTGTGGGCGAGCGCGGCCGCCTCCTCTCCGGCGGCGAGCGCCAGCGCCTCGCCATCGCCCGCGCGCTGCTGAAAGATCCGCCGATCCTGATTCTCGACGAAGCCACGAGTGCCCTCGATCCGTTGACTGAGGCGCGGCTCAACGTGGCCCTGGATGAAGTGATGAAGGGACGCACGACCTTCGTGATCGCGCACCGCCTCGCCACCATACGCGATGCGACGCGTATCCTGGTGTTCCGGCATGGACGCATCGTCGAGACCGGGACGTTCGACGAACTGCGTCGGCGCGGCGGCTATTTCGCCGAGCTTGCGGAGGCGCAGTTCGGGCCCTTACCCCTCGCCGCCGCGCGGGCGGGGACATAGTGATATCGAGTGGAACAGGCCACTTGCGGGCCCGCACGCCACTTCAACACCGGTCCGGCCATAAGCTGATGATCGAGCTCAAGAAGATTAGCACGGCCCCGAATCTTACCTTCGACGTGATGATTTGCGGCGCCGAAGACGCGCCCCTGGTACTGCTGCTGCACGGCTTCGCGGAATCTTTCCATATGTGGCGTTCGCAGATGCCGGCGCTTGCGGCAGCGGGATATCGCGCCGTGGCTCCAAGCCAGCGCGGCTATTCGGCAGGCGCTCGGCCGGACACGCGCGAGCCCGCAAATTACAGCTTCGATCACCTGATAAATGATGCGCTGTCCATTGCGGCTGCGTGCGGCGACGCTCATGGCCGCTTTCACGTCGTCGGCCACGATTGGGGCGGCAGCATTGCCTGGGGTATCGCGGACCGTTGCCCGAAGCGCGTTGCCTCTCTGACCGTGCTCTCGCGCCCGCATCCGAATGCGTTCAACCGCGCGCTTGCAGCACCCGACGGCGAGCAGAAGCGCCGATCATCACATCATTGGTGGTTTCTTGAAGCGGATGCGACCGCACGAATTCTTGCCGACGACTCGCGCTGGCTGCGAGAGCGGCTCAAGGCCAACAACGTGCCGGACGCGGCAATCGCGGAGCATGTGGCCGTGCTCGGCAATCCCGACACGATGGAGGCGGCGCTGACCTGGTATCGCGCACGCGGCGCCATCCGCGCACCCATTGGTGCCATCAAGGTCCCGACTCTGTTCATCTGGGGTGACGCCGACGACACTGTCGGCCGAATGGCGGCGGAGGGAACGCAGGAGTTCGTCGCCGCGCCCTATCAATTCGTCGAGTTGCCCGGCATAGGCCACTTCGCTGCCGACCAAGCGCCGGACCAGATCACCGCCCTGCTGCTCGCACATCTGGCCGCGCATCCGGCATAATCGCGGTCCAACAGCACCGATGCCAATAAACATGCCTCTACAACTGTCCGGATCGGCACTAAGATTGGTAGCCAAAGGATGTCCGACACAACGCATGACGCGGTTTACGCACATAGCAATAGTCGGGGCCGCCGGTGGCTTCTGGCTGATGGCGACGTCGACCGTTTCGTTGGCCGCGGACGGCCGTGCTTTGGCGATGAATTGGGAACGGCAAAGGAGCGCTTCCGTGCTCCGTGTGCCACGGCGTTCAAGGCGAAGGCCAACCGCAGGCAGGCTTTCCCAGGCTTGATGGGCTGAACGTCGTCTACATTCGACAACAGCTCGACGATTTTGCCGACCGCAAACGCAGCAACGATATCATGCGTCCGATCTCCAGCGCACTCAGTGCGGACGAGCGCCAAGCGGTGGCGTCTTTCTATTCGACGCAAACAGCCGCAAAGGCTGGCGAGCCTGCAAAAGCCGATGCGGCGACGATTGCACGCGGTCTTGCTCTCGCTGTCCATGGCGACCGGTCGAAGGGTTTGCCGGGCTGCAATCAGTGTCACGGGCCGGATGGACAAGGGGTCGCCGGAACGTTCCCGAAACTGGCCGCACAAAACACCAAATACATCACGCAGCAATTGCAGGACTGGCAGCAAGGCAAGCGCGCCAATGACCCGCTTCACCTCATGACCACCATTGCAGCCAAGCTCGGCGACGGCGAAATCGCGGCAGTCGCCGCTTACTATGCCAGCTTGCCCGCAGCGCCATCATCGCAGCAGGGGGCGGCGCAATGAACGATCCACGATACGATGCCAAAACATGGGCCGCCGGCGTGATCTTTTTGGCGCTGGCGGGCATGGTCGGATACGTGCTGCCGCGGCAGACGGCCTCGACGAACGTTTCACAGAGACCTTCGCCGCAGAACTCCCACGCCGCTAGCGGGCCAGGCACCGATCAACAACCCGTACAGCAGAACAGTCCGCCGACAAGCACGAGCGCACCGACGAAGCTGACCTTCACGCCGCCGCCTGACGACAAAATACCCGACAACGAATTCGGCAAAATGGTCCGGTTCGGCCGGGCTGTTTTCGACGATACGCAACACAGCGCGAAAGAATTCACAGGCAATGCGCTCCGCTGCGCGAACTGCCACATCGACGGCGGCCGGCTGGCGAATTCCGCTCCGTTGTGGGCGGCTTACGTCGCCTTTCCGACCTATCGTTCGAAGAACGGTCACGTGAACACCTTTCAGGAGCGGATGCAGGGCTGCTTCCTTTTCAGCATGAATGGCAAGGAGCCGCCGTTGAACGATAAGGTTCTCGTTGGCCTTGAGAGCTACGCCTACTTTCTCGCGACAGGCGCGCCGATTGGCGCAAATCTGGCCGGGCGCGGCTATCCCAAACTACCGACGCCCGCGCACCTCGACTATGCGCACGGCCGGCAGGTTTACGCCCAGAAATGCGCTTTGTGTCACGGCCCTGATGGCCAGGGTCAAAGCGCTGCGGATGGCACAGTGGTATTTCCACCGCTGTGGGGTCCGCGCTCCTACAATTGGGGTGCGGGCATGAGTTCGATCGCCAGCGCCGCCGGCTTCGCGAAGGCCAATATGCCTTTTAGTCAGCGAAATACCCTGACCGACGAGGAAGCGTGGGATGCCGCGACCTACCTCGACAGCCAGGAGCGTCCGCAGGATCCCCGCTTCAGCGGTTCAGTCGCCCAAACCCGCAAGGCGTATCACGACTCACCGTTTGATATGTACGGGCAGACGATTGACGGTGTCGTTTTGGGCCAGAACTCGCCGCCATCGGGGCCGCCTCGATCGCAATAATTGCTGGCCGTGATAGCCGCGAACGCAGGCTAAAAGGTTGTCATCGGTTTCGGAGCGAACCACCATCGGCACCACACCAACGCTACAAGTTCTCCAGTTCATCCGGTCGAACTTTCCGGTCGAGCCAGCCTCGTCCATCCCGGAGATCCTGTTGCATAAAGCAAGGCCAAAGAGCGGGCTGTGGCAACTTGCCGAGATGTGTGACGATTTCGCCACCCCATACTGGGCCTACGACTGGGGAGGCGGGCTCGCGCTTGCGCGTCACATTCTTAATCATCCTCACCTGGTTGCCGGACGCACAGTGCTTGATCTCGGCGCAGGCTCAGGAATTGTCGGCATCGCCGCAGCCAAGTCGGGAGCAAAAAGTGTGATCGCCGCCGACGTCGACCCATATGCCATTACGGCCATAGGTTTGAATGCCGCGGCGAACGGGGTGACGGTTTCCACGTACTTTGGTGATCTGACGGCAGGGTCGCCGCCCGAGGTAGACGTAGTCTTGGTTGGCAACCTTTTCTACGAAGCAGACCTTGCTCAACGGGTCACAGCCTTTCTCGACCGCTGCCTTGGATCAAACATCGAAGTTCTGGTCGGAGACCCGTGGCGCAAGTTCCTACCTAAAATGCGACTTCAACTTCTGGCCCAGTATCCTGGTCCAGATTTTGGCAACGGCGATCGAGATGAGTTGAAGCAGAACGCAGTGTTCTCCTTCAAGGAAACGCTGCACCGCCCGCCACCTCTCCCCGCCGCACGGGGCAAAGTCAGTTAGCGCAGCCGCTCCAAAATGCTCACGTAATTGGCGACCGCGCTGCCGCCCATGTTGAAGATACCGCCGAGCTTGGCGTTCTTGACCTGCATGTCGCCGGCCGTGCCGCTGAGCTGCATGGCCGCGAGCGCGTGCATGGACACGCCGGTGGCGCCGATCGGATGACCCTTGGCCTTGAGCCCGCCGGACGGATTGATCGGCAGCGGACCATCCTTGGCGACGGTGCCGTCAGCGATGACGCGCGCGCCCTGCCCTTCCGGCGCCAAGCCCATGGCCTCGTATTCGATCAATTCGGCGATGGTGAAACAATCGTGCACCTCGGCGAATGACAGATCCTTGAGCCCGATGCCGGCCTGTGCCAGCGCGCGCTGCCAGGCCACGGCGCAGCCTTCGAACTTGAGCACGTCGCGTCGCGACATGGGCAGAAAGTCCTGCACGTGCTCGGCGGCGCGGAACACGATCGCCTTGTTGAGCTTGAGCGCGGTCTCGACGTCAGCAAGGACGAGCGCTGCGGCGCCGTCGGATACCAGCGAACAATCGGTGCGCTTGAGCGGGCCGGCCACCCGCGGATTTTTGTCGCTCTCGCTGCGGCAGAACTCGTAGCCCAGGTCCTTGCGTATCTGCGCGTAAGGATTGCCGACGCCGTTCTTGTGATTTTTCGCGGCGATGCGCGCCAGCGCGTCCGACTGGTCGCCCCAACGTTGGAAATAAAGCCCCGCAATCTTGCCGAAGATTCCCGCAAAGCCGCCCTCGATGTCGGCCTCCTGGCGCACGTAGGAGGCCTTGAGCAGATTACGCCCGATCTCGGGACCGGGCGTCGTCGTCATCTGCTCAACGCCGACGACAAGCACGATGCGGGACGAGCCCACCGCAATGGATTTGAGGCCCTGATGGACGGCGGCGGAACCGGTGGCGCAGGCGTTCTCAACCCGCGTGGCGCGCTTGAAACGCAGATCGGGGGAAGCCTGCAGCACCAGAGAGGCGGAAAAATCCTGAGCCGAGAAGCCCGCATTGAAGTGGCCGAGCACGATCTCGTCGACGTCCTTGGCCGCAATGCCGGCGTCCGCAAGCGCCGCGTTCGCCACGCGGACAATGAGGCTTTCGACGGTTTCATCCGTAAGCTTGCCGAATGGCGTGTGGGCCCAACCCACAATGCAGCCGGTCATTGATCGCTCCCTTGGATCGTTCTTTTGCCAAACCGGCCAAATTGTTCCCTGCCCCGCCGAACTTTAGTCGCTTTTCCTTGGCTAAGGGCTGGCCACAATCCACACGGCCCCGAGGACGGCCCCATCCGCCTTTGCGTTCGAGCCGCCCTTGCTGTTACATAAGCTTGCGCGAAGGCTTCGTGAACCCATCATCGACCTGCGCGGGCCCCCTGGAACCCAACCAACCGAAACGGACCGCAACAGTGCCTCGTACAAAAATCTTGCGGATACCGGCGCTCACCATCGCGCTCGGCTCCATCGCCCTCGGTTCACTCGTAGCCGCGACCTTCACCACCACGCCCGCACGGGCCGAAGCGACGATCCTGATCGATGCCGACAGCGGCAAGGTCCTTCGCGAACAGAATTCCACCTATCCGTGGTATCCGGCCTCGACCTCGAAGCTGATGACGCTGTACGTCACGCTGAAGGCTCTCAAGGACCACCGCATCACGCCCGACACATTATTCACGGTGTCGCGCAACGCCTACATGCAGGCGCCTACCAAGATGGGCTTCCCGCTCGGCACCCAGGTGACGGTCGACAACGCCATCAAGATGATGATGGTGAAGTCGGCCAACGACATGGCCGTGCTGCTGGCCGAGGGCGTTTCCGGTTCAATCGACAAGTTCGCCGAACAGATGACGCTGACGGCGCAGACCCTCGGCATGACAGAATCGAACTTCGTCAATCCGAACGGCTTGCCGGCCGATGGCCAGATCACCTCGGCGCGCGATCTTGCCATCCTGGCGCGCGCGCTGATCCGCGACTTCCCGCAAGACAGTTTCTATTGGCACATTCCAGCTATCCAATTCGGCAAGCGCGTTGTCCGCAACTACAATCCGTTGATCGGTCGCTATCCCGGCACCGACGGTATGAAGACAGGCTTTATTTGCGCCTCCGGCTTCAACCTGGTGGCCACCGCCACCCGCGACAACAAACACCTGATAGCGGTCGTCCTTGGCGCCCCGTCCGGCGCGGCGCGCGCCGTGAAAGCCGCAGAGATGCTCGAAAGCGGATTTACCTCAAATCCGCTGGCGTGGCTGATGCCCTCGCTCGGCACCGTCGACCAGCTCAAGCCGATCCACACCGACCCGCCCAATCTCAAGGACGAGATGTGCGGGAGGCATCGCAAGCGCCCGGCCTCGGATGACGAAGACGAAGAAGCGGGCGCCGCCGAGGGCAACAGCGGCACGCCCGACGGCGCTGCCGCGACGGATAGTGGCGACGGGGGCGGCAGTACCGACAACAACGTCGCGCGCGGCGATGCGACGCCGCACTTCTCGGTTCTATTGTCGGCGTTGCGCGCGCCCTCGCCAAAGAATGCGAACCTGCTGGCGGTCGATGTGCCGGTCACGCCGATCGTGGTCTACACCGGACCGACGCGCGTTCCCGGCGCGCCTGTGCCTGTGGAGCCATCCCCAAAGGTCAAAGTCGCGGCCCACGTGCGGCCGAAGGCCAAGCCCGCGACCAAGCCCAAAGCGACGCCCTAACACCCACGGCGCCTGCCCCATCGCCATTGAGCAACAGCTTGTTTCAGTGCCATCATCCACGCCGGTGGGTGATCCGGCGAGCCCCAAGGATTTAGCGGCCGCGCTGAAGTCGGGCGCCGCCAAGTCGTGTGTTCCGGGACGCCCCCTGCTTCGCGCGGCGTGACAACAAAGAGAAATGGCATGGCCGACAAGATGACCATCCCGGCGCTTCAGCAAATGAAGCGCGACGGAAAAAAGAGCATCGGTGTCGTCGCCTGGGATTATCAGATCGCGCGCATCGCCGATCGCGCCGGCGTCGATTTCGTTTCGGTCGGCGATTCCGTCGGCGTCAACCTGTGGGGCCGCTCCGAGGTCTCCGAAGTCACGATGGACGAGATGCTGATCTGCTGTAAGGCGGTGCGCGCCGGCGTCGAGCGCGCGCTCGTCAGTTGCGACATGCCGTACGGCCCGGCGCAGGAAGGCGTCCAAGCTGCGATCACCGCGGCATGTCTTCTGATCGAGGAGGGCGGCGCCGATATGGTCAAGGTCGATGCCGCCGCCGAGTTCCCCGGAGTTGTCGCCGCCATGACGCACGCGGGCATTCCGGTGTTTGCGCAGTTTGGGCTGACGCCGCAGACCGCGATCAAGTACGGCATTCCGTACAGCGCGCAGAGCTCGCCCGCAGCGCAGGCCACCGCCGACGCGGCGGAAAAGCTGGTGGGCGAGGCGAAGCTTCTGGAAGACGCCGGCGCCTCGCTCCTCGACTTCACCAATTCGGGGCCGGTCGCCGGCGCCGCCGTGGTCGAGGCGGTGAAAATCCCGGTGATCGGCGGCTTTGGCGGCGGCCCGTGGCTCGACGGCCGCGTGCGTCTGGCGCACACCGCCATCGGCTACGCGGAAAAGTGGATCGACTCGAAGACCGAGAGCTATGTCAACACCGCCAAGGCCGCGCTTGAGGCCTTCACGCAGCTCATCGCCGACGCTCGCGCCGGCCGGCAGATCAAAGGCTGAAGGAATGCCGAGCGCGACCATCGACGGCATCGCGACGCGCTACGAGATTGTTGGCACCGGCCCGCCGATCCTGATGTACGCGCCGGGCGGCTTCAACGCCGTGATCGAGACATGGTCGACGCAGGGCATCTACGCCAAGATCAAGCTGCTCGATCATCTGCCGAAGCATTTTTCCTGCATCGTGTTCGACCGCCGCGAATGCGGACAATCGAGCGGCCGCGTCGAGCGTATCACCTGGGCGCATTACGTTGCGCAGGGCAAGGGCCTGCTCGATCACCTTGGCATTTCGCGCGCGCATGTCATGGGCGGCTGCATGGGTTGCGCGCCGGTCGCGGCTTTTGCGATCGCGCATCCCGAAATGGTCCTGGGGTTTGTGCTCTACTGGCCGGTGGGCGGCGCAAAGTACCGGATGTCGAGCCACCAGCGTTTCGCCGAACATCTGGGCTTCGTGCAGAGCCACGGGCTCGACGGCGTCGTCGCACTGGTCAGCAAGGACGGCAAACCGTTCGGCGCCGACCCGCGCGGCGGTCCCTGGGCTTCAGTGATCAAACGCGATGCGGCCTTCGCCACCGCCTACGCCAAACAAAATCCGGAGCAATACAAGCTCATCTGCAGCGGCATGTGCCGCGCGCTGTTCGACCGCGACACCGCGCCGGGCGCCGAGCCCGAGGACCTCATGCGCCTCGACATTCCGGCGCTGATCGTGCCCGGCCACGACGCCGCGCACGCGACCTCGGCGGCGCGCTATCTGGAAGAATGCATTCCGCGCTCGGATTATTGGGACGTCGCGGTCGAGCAGCAGACCGAAGCGAACGTGCCGAAGCGCGTCGTCGAGTTTCTGCAAAAGCGCGCGTAGCCCTATAGGGCTATTACGTATTTGCCATGCGTAGCGGCGCATCGGTGACGCTCTGCAATCCCTCGAGCGTCAGACCCGGCACCATCTCCCTCACCGCAAAGCCTGCATCGGTCACGTCGATGACCGCGAGATTGGTGTAGACGCGCTTGACCACGCCGAGCGCAGTCAAGGGATAGGTGCAGCGGTGCACCAGCCGGCTCTCGCCGGTTTTTGTCAAGTGTTCCATCAACACCCAGAGCCGCGGCGTGCCGGCCGCAAGATCCATGGCGCCGCCCACGGCGGGGGCATTGTCGTTGGTGGTCGCCCAGTTGGCGATGTCGCCGTTCTCGGCCACCTGGAAAGCACCGAGCACGCACAGATCAAGATGGCCGCCGCGGATGAGCGCGAAGCTGTCGGCGTGGTGCATGTAGGAGCCGCCGGTGCGCAGGGTGACATATTGCTTGCCGGCATTGATGAGCCAGCGGTTGATCTTGTCGGGCGTCGGCGCCGGGCCCATGCCCAAAATGCCGTTCTCCGATTGGAAGATCACTTCGCGCTCTTCCGGCACATAGTCGGCGACCTGCAGCGGCGCGCCGATGCCGAGATTGACATACCAGCCTTCCGGAATGTCGCGCGCCAGCCGTTCGGCGATCTGCACGCGCGTTAGCGGCTGGCACGGCGGCAACGTCCTGACTTTTTCCTTTACGTTGGCGCTCAAGGCTTCTTCCTCCCTCACGTCACCGTCGGCTCGCCATAGGGCACGTGCAGCACGCGGTTGACGTAAATTCCCGGCGTGGCGATTTTTTCCGGATCGAGCCCGCCGAGGTCGACGATGTGCTGAGTCTGCACGATCGTCAACTTGGCCGCCGTCGCCATGACCGGATTGAAATTGCGCGCGGACGACATGTAGGTCAGGTTGCCCCAGCGGTCGGCTTCCCAGGCTTCGATCAGCGCCACGTCGCCGGGCAGCGCTTCCTCCAGCAGATATTTGCGGCCGTGAATCTCGCGCTCTTCCTTGCCTTCGGCGAGCTTGGTGCCGACGGCTGTCGGCGTGTAGAAGGCCGGAATGCCGGCGCCGGCGGCGCGCATGCGCTCCGACATGGTGCCCTGGGGCACGACTTCAAGCTCGATGCGGCCTTCGCGCCAGAGTTTTTCGAACACGACCGGATCGGCGGTGCGCGGGAACGAGCAGACGATCTTTCTCACGTGGCCGGTTTCAAGAAGCTTCGCCAGCCCCAAATGACCGACGCCGGAATTGTTGGCGACGACTGTCAAATCCTTGGCGCCCTGCTCGATGAGACCATCGATCAACGCGTTGGGCTGGCCGATGCTGCCGAAGCCGCCGATGAGCACGACGGCGCCATCGCGGATGCCCGCCATCGCCTCGGCCATGGATTTCACGATCTTGTTGATCATCCCGGCCCGTTACCCCCATCACGTTTCCCGGACGCGGTGCAGCGCGAAGCGGTGCACCGCTGATCCGGGATCGCATCAAACTCGGCGTATGTAACGATCCCGGTTCTGCGGCGCATCACTCCGCGCTGTCGCGCTCCGTGCTGCGCCGCGCTCGGGAAACATGAAGCTCACCCCACCACCCGCATCTTTCGTTCGTCGGCGAAGGCCGGTATCAGCTCGCGCGCGAAACGCGCCAAGCTGTCGTGGGCGAGCCCACCGCCGCCGTTGAGCAGAACGTATTCGACGCCGAGCCCGCGCAGCTTCTCGAGCTTGCGCGCGATCTCGTCGGGCGTGCCGTAGAGCGCGCTTTCCTCGCTGGCTTCGCGCGTGTCGGAATAGGCCATGATGCTGGCTTTGCTCTTACTGCCATCGGGCCCTTTCGACACGGCCTCGAGCCGGCGCTGGGCTTCGAGCCGCCGTTCCAACGCGGACTGTTTGTCGGCTTCGTCCTTGGCGACGTAATAAGCGCGCGCGACGCCGACATCCATCGGATCATAGGTACGGCCGCGCTTTTCCACCTCGGCCTTGAAGATCGAAATGCGCTCGGCCACCGTTTCGAATGACGCGAACTGATCGAGCAGTAGATTATAGCCGCGCTCCGCCACCTGGCGGATCGAGTCCGCGCTGCCGGCGCCCATCCACATGGGCGGATGCGGCTTTTGCGCCGTCGGCGGCTCGACGATGATGTCCTCGAAATTCCAGTATTGGCCGTGATGGGAGAAACGCTGTTTCGACGTCCATGCCTTTGTGATCACGTCAAGCGCTTCGTTGAAGCGCGCATCAGCCTCCGCGATAGGCACGCAGAAGCCCAGGAACTCGTTGTGGCGATAGCCTTTGCCCACCCCGAAATCGAGCCGGCCGCCGGACAAAAGATCGATGGTCGCCGCTTGCTCGGCGAGCAGAACCGGATTGTGCCAGGGCAGCACCAGCACGGCGGTGCCAAGCCGCAGCGTCTTCGTCTGCGCCGCCACCCAGGTCAACAGCGATAGGCTCGCGGACACTTGGCCGAAACCGGTGAAATGATGCTCGACCAAAAACGTCGAGTGATAGCCGAGCGCCTCGGCCTCGATGTTGTAGTCGACGAACTGCCGGTAGCCCTGGCCGGAGTCCACGTCCGGCCCGCCATGGCGGGCTGTAGCGCTGCCGAATAGACCGAATCGCATCAGGCGGCTCCCTGCGTGTGGGCGGCAATGTAGCCCAGACGGCTTAAGGCGAGCTATAGTGAAGCGGGAGGATATCATCATGCTGTACCGCCTCATGCTGGCGGCCATTGCGGCCGCAGCGCTGCTTGGCGCGCCGTTTCAACCGGCCGGCGCCCAGGACTACCCCGCTCGCTCGATCACGCTGATCGTGCCCTTCCCAGCCGGTGGTGGTGTCGACCTGATAGGCCGGCTGGTCGGGCAACAATTGTCGACGGCGCTCGGCCAGCAGGTAGTCGTCGAGAATCGCGGCGGCGCGGGGGGCATGATCGGCACGCGCGACATCGCTCACGCCACGCCCGACGGTTACACGCTGGGCGTCGTGCTGACTGGCATGAGTCTCAGCCCCAATGCCGACTACGACGTCAACAAGGACTTCACGCCCATCGGCCTGATCGCCTCGACCCCGGTTTTCATCGTGGCCAATCCGGCATTTCCGGCAAAATCGCTTGCCGACGTCATCGCCCTGGCAAAGCAGCAGCCCGGCAAACTGCCGATCGGCACCCCGCCGTCGCCGACGCTCAACTACTTCGCAGTCAAACTGTTCAACTCGCTGGCCGGTGTCGACACGACGGTCGTCACCTACAAGGGCACCGCGCCGCTCACGACCGACGTGATGGGAAATCATGTGCCGCTCGGCTTCGATACGATACCGGCGGCCATCAGCAATGTGCAGAGCGGACAATTGCGGGCAATCGCCGTCACCGCGGCGAAGCGTTCGGCGGCGCTTCCCGATGTGCCGACTGCCGTAGAATCCGGCCTGCCCCGATTCGAAGCGGTGCAGTATTACGGCCTGATTGCTCCGGCCGGAGTGCCGCGCCCGCTCGTCGATCGGCTCAACAAGGATCTGCGCGCCATGCTGGCGAGCGACGCGTTCAAAAAACGGCTTGTCGACGCCGGCGACGATCCGACGCCGAGCACGCCCGAAGAGTACGCGGAAAATATCAGGCGCGAAGAGGGCAAGTGGGCGGCGCTGATCAAGAAGCTCGGACTGAAGCTCGAGTAAATCTCATTAGTCGACAGGTGTTAGGACGAATGTACCGAGCCCCAAATGCGCGGTAGTCTCGTCCCAAGATGCAGGGTCACCGCGCGTACTCTCCAAGCTCAAGGCCGCGCTTTTCACCTTATCCGAACCTCGCGTACAGGGCCGCGCCGTACGCCTCTCTCTGTCATCTTGATTGTGTAGCTTAAACGCTCCCGTCGTGCTCGGTGTTCCAGACACGGTGGCAATCGATGTTTTGAGCGAGGCGCTGCCCAGCAGCGCCGCAGAGGAGGAGGCGGAGTAGGTGTACAGCATTGTGTCGCCGGCCCAATCGTTCCGCTCACGGGAGGCGTAGTTGGTGCCGTCTGCACCGGGCTACCTTTGTCGGTCGCCTGGATGACGTAACTGAAAGCGCCGGCCGTGCTCGCCGTTCCCGACACGACGCCAGTCTCAGGGTTGAGCGTGGTGCCGGCTGGCAGCGTACCATCCGTCTCGACCGAGTATTTGTATGGCGGTGTGCCGCCGTTCGCCACGTTGGTCTGGAAATAGGACTGCCCCACACGGGTCGTCGCCGAGGGCGTCGAGGTTATGTTCAAGTTCGCCAGCTCGATCGTCCCGCTCACCGGCTTGGTTGTTGCCGTCTGCACCGGCTTGCCGCTGTCCGTAGCCCGGATGGTGTACCTGAATGCTCCGGCTGCCGTCGGCGTTCCCGACACCTTGCCAGAATCGTCCAGTGTTGTGCCGGCCGGCGGCGTGCCGTCAGTGACCGAGTATTTGTAGGGCACCGTGCCGCCGCTCGCCACGTTGAGTTGCGAATAGGGCTGCCCCACCTGGGTGGTGGGAGACGGCGTCGCCGTGACGGTCAATGTCGCCGGCGCGATCGTGCCGGTCACGACGGCACTTGTCGTCTGCCACCAGCCACAGCTATCCGCGATCTTAATTTTGTAGCTGAACCGGCCGGCCGTGGTCGGCGTTCCCGCCACCGTGCCGGTCAAAGGGTTGAGCGTTGTACCGGGCGGTAGTTCGCCGGCGGAGACCCAATAAATGTACGGCGTGGTACCGCCGCCCCCGACGTTGGTCTGCGAATAGGGCTGCCCCACTTCGGCGATCGAAGACGCCACCGAGGTTATGGTCAATGGCGCCGGAGCAATTGGTCCGCTCACCGGGTTGGTTGCCGCCAGCGTTGGGCTGCCGGCGTCCTTCACCTGAATGGTGTAGCTATACGAGCCGGCCGTAGTCGGCGTTCCTGACACCGCGCCATTCTTGTCGTCGAGCTTCGTGCCGACCGGCAGCGCGCCGGCGGAGACCGAGTAGGTGTACGGCGGAGTCCCGCCAGTTCCTACGTTGGCCTGTGAATAGGACTGCCCCACCTGAAACATCGGCGACGCCATCGATATCAGCGTCAGCGCAGGCGGCGCCGCGATGGTGCCGCTCACGGGATTTTTCGCCGCCAGCTGTGGGCTGCCGGCGTCCTTGACCTCGATGGTATAGCTGAAGGCGCCGGCCGTCGTCGGCGTTCCCGACACCGTGCCGGTCGCAGCGTCAAGATTCGTGCCGGCCGGCAGCGTACCATCCTTCTCGACCGAGTATTTGTATGGCGGGGTGCCGCCGCTCGCCACGTTAGTCTGCGAATACGGCCGCCCCGCCTGGGTCATCGCCGACGGCGTCGATGTCAGCGTCAACGTCGTCCGCACCGTGATGGTGCCAGTTATGGGGGGGCAGGATGCTGTCTGCTGCTGGGTGCCGCTGCCGCCGTCCGTCACCTTGATGGTGTAGTTAAACGTGCCCGCAGCGGTAGGCGTTCCCGACACTATGCCCGTCTTGGGGTCGAGCGTTGTGCCGGCCGGTAGCGCGCCGGCGGAGACCAAGTAGGTGTACTGCGGAGTGCCGCCGCTCCCGACGTTAGTCTGTGAATAGGACTGCCCCACTTGGGTGATCGAAGACGGTGTGCAGGATATGGTCAATTTAGGAGGCGTGATCGTCCCGCTCAAAGTGTTCGGTCCTGCCATCTGTGCCGGACTGCCGCTGTCCGTTACCTTGATGGAGTATTTAAAATCGCCCGCTGCAGTAGGCGTTCCCGACACCACGCCCGTCGACTCCTCGAGCTTTGTGCCGGCCGGCAGCGTGCCATCAGAGACCGAGTATTTGTAGGGCGGCGTGCCGCCCTTTGCCTCGTTGGTCTGCGAATAGGACTGCCCCGCCTGGGTGGTCGCAGACGGCGTCGAGGTCAAGGTCAACAGCGGCGGAGGCGGCGAATCCATTTTCCCGCTCAGGAGACTAGTTGCCCTCTGCGCTGGTTTGCCGCCGTCCTTCACTTTTATGGTGTAGCTAAAGGCGCGGCCTTAGTCGGCTTTCCCGATACCGTGCCGGTCTTAGGATCGAGCGTTGTGCCATCCGGTAGCGTATCGCCGCGTGCAAGCAAGTAGGTGTATGGCGGCGTGCCGCCTTTTGCCTCGTTGGTCTGCGAATAGGACTGCCCCACCTGACCCGTCGCCGTCACTGTCGCGGGCATGGTCAACGTCGGCGGCTCGATCATCCCGCTCATGACATTCGCTGCCATCTGCGGCGGGCTGCTGCCGTCCGTGATCTTGATCGTGTAACTAAACGGGCCGGCCGCAGTCGCCGTCCCCGACACCGTGCCGGTTTTAGTGTCGAGCGTTGTTCCGGCCGGCAGCGTACCTGTGTAAGAGTAGATGTATGGCGTGGTGCCGCCGCTCCCTGCATTGGTCTGCGAATAGGACTGCCCAGCCTGATGGGTCGAAGAAGGCTGTGATTTCAGTTTGAGTGGCGCCGGAGTGCATTGGACGGTCATATATCCACTGCCTGAAGCGGAAGCTATGATACTGTCGAGCGGGCTCTGTACAGTGTACGTCCCATGTACGGCGCCGAAGCCGTTCACCGACGCGATATTCGAAGTCGCTCCGCCCGGCAGCACTACTACCAAGCCGCCCGAGCCGTCTCGCGGACCCGCTTTAATCTGGTAATGCACTTTGTCGCCGACGGCGAAGCCGTCAACAGCGGCGAACTCGACGACCCCATCTTTAAGACTAAGTCGCCCGCCTTGCACCGCTTCGCATCCACTGGATGCCAGCGCAAACGCTCCGCCTGCGAGCCAAGCAACGATAGTTGCGGCGATCAGTGCTGCAGTGCGGAGGGTGCCAACGCGATTACACAAAGCCATGGGGCTTCCCGGTGTGACGTACGTGCCATCGCCGCTCCATGGCCTTGTCATTATTTTAATAGAAAAAATTTGCCGCGGTAATTTCCAGTTGAAAAGAGTTAACGGCAGCAAGCCTGGCTCGCCATGCACGAAGTCGCCGCGATTACCGGGCGTACCCGCTTAGGCGAAGCGCAATGGTCCCCGAAACACCGATATTGCCTGGGCGTTTATGCGTCCACGCCATGATCAAACGGGCCTGAACATCGGCACCGGCGGGCCGTTTTCCGTGTCCTTGAAAGCAACATTGACGGCTTGGCCGATGCTTATGTTGTCGAAATCGCAATCGACGATGTTGGTCATCATGGTCGGGCCTTCGGCGAGCGTCACGTAAGCGATGGCGTAGGGCTCCTTGGCACGGCGCATGACGCTGAACGTGTAGATGGTGCCGCGGCCCGAGGCGGTGCGCCATTGCACCTTTTCGCTTGAGCAGAACGGGCAGATCGCGCGCGGGTACCAATGCGCACGGCCACAGACGCTGCAGGTCGGAACGACGAAGCGGCCCTCGCGCGCCGCGTTCCAGAACGCTTCCGTCTCGGCATTGACGATCGGCGAAGGAATTTTGCGCGCGTCCGCCATCGGCTCACTCCCGTTCCATGATCAAGGTGGCGCTGCAATAGCGCGTGCCAAGCTGCATGCCGGTGCCCTGGGCGAGTGCGAGATCGCAGTTCTTCACCTGCACGGCCGGGTGCGCCTCGCCGCGCAACTGCCGCACCGCCTCGATCACCTTGGTCATGCCGCCGCGATTGGCCGGATGGTTGTTGCACAACCCGCCGCCGTCGGTGTTGAACGGCAGCTTGCCGACGCCGGAAATAAGATTGCCGTCGGCAACGAATTTTCCGCCCGCGCCTTTGGCGCAAAATCCCAAATCCTCGATCTGCATAAGCACCGTGATGGTGAAGCTGTCGTAGATCGAGACATATTTGATGTCGGGCGGAGTGACGCCGGCCTCATCGAAGGCGGCAGGCCCGGAGCGCGACGCACCTGAAATGGTGAGATCGAAGGTGCCGCCGGAAAGATGCTTCACCGTCTCGCCGGCGCCGATGATCTTCACGGCCGGCCGCTGCAAGCTCTTGGCGATCTCCGGCCGCACGACAATGAGCGCGCCGCCGCCGTCGCTGATCACGCAGCAATCGAGCCGGTGGAGCGGATCGGCGATGACCGGCGAGTTGACCACATCGGCGACGGTCACCACGTCGGGCAGCATGGCATTGGGGTTGTGCTGCGCGTGATGGGACGCGGCGACCTTGATCCAGGCGAGCTGCTCACTGGTGGTGCCGTATTGATGCCGATGGCGCATCGCGCACATGGCGTAGCCGTTGGCCGTGGTCATGCCGTACGGAAATTCGAATGCCGCCTCGGGCTGGTTCGGATCGCGCAACCGCGGCGTGGTGCCGGTCGCCTGGCCTTCGCTGCGCGGCCGGCCGGCGAGCGTGATCAGCGCCACGTTGCATTTGCCGAGCGCGATCGCCGCGGCGGCATGACCGGCCAGCGCCACGTAGGAGGTGCCGCCAAGCTCAGTGGAGTCGACATGGCGGAGCTTTGTGAGATTGAGGTACTCGGCCATGGTGGCGGGGCCGGGGCCTGGCGCGTCGCCGGCACAGAAGAAGCCGTCGATATCCGCCCGCGTGAGTCCGGCGTCCGCGAGCGCGCCGAGCGCCACCTCGGCGTGCAATTGCGCCACCGTCTTGTCCGGCGCGTACCGCGTCGGATGCTCATACGCGCCGGCGATATAGGCCTTGCCCTTGATGGTCATCCGCGGAAAGTCCCCCTCACTGCGGGCAAAGGTAGCCCGGATTGAGCCGCAGCGAAATCCGGAGTTACAACAGTCCGCTTAGCAGGAGAGAACGCAAATGGAGCTGGGACTGAAAGGCAAGGTCGCGCTGGTGACGGGTTCGAGCCGCGGCATTGGCCGCGGTGTGGCACTGGCGCTGGCGGCCGAGGGTTGCGATGTGATGCTGACCGGGCGCGACCAACAGGCGCTCGAGGAGGTTGCGGGAAAAATCCGCGCCATGGGACGCCGCGCCGCGATTGCGGTGCTCGACTTGCGCGAGCCGGGCGCTGCCGAAAAGTTAACCGAGCAAGTCAAGCGCGAACTCGGCGGCCTCGACATTCTGGTCAACAATGCGGGCGCTACCAAGCGCGGCGATTTTCTCGCGCTCACCGACGCCGATTGGACGGACGGTTATGCGCTGAAATTCTTCGGCCATGTGCGGCTGGCGCGCGCCGCTTGGCCGCTGCTCAAGGAGCGGCGCGGCTCGCTCATCGCCATCGGCGGCACCGGCGGGCGCAAGCCGACCGCGGAGTTCACCATCGGCGCTTCCGTCAATGCCGCGGTCGCCGCCTTCTCAAAGTGCCTCGCCGATCGCGGCAAGGAGGACGGCGTGCAAGTCAACTGCATTCATCCGAGCATGGTCGAGACCGACCGGCTGTGGCGGCGCATCAAGGCCGAGATGGAGCGCACCGGCTGGCCGGAGGACAAGGCGCGGGCGGAAATGTGCCGCGGCTTCGGCATCACCCGCTTCGGCAAAGTGGACGACGTCGCCGACCTCATCACCTTCCTGGTCTCCTCGCGCGCCACCTGGATGCACGGCGCGACCATCGATCTCGACGGCGGGGAGATACCGACACTGTGAGCGCGCTGCGTCATATGGGTGGATTTTGTTTCCCGGGCGCAGCGCAGCACGAAGTGGTGCGCTGCAGACCCGGGATCGTCACAGTCTCCGAGCCTGCATGTGCTGAGCTTGCAACGGCCCCGGACCAGCGGCACATCACTCCGCTGCGCTCCGTGCTGCTTCGCATCCGGGGAACGTGGCTGATATGAATATCCTCCTCACGCCCGCGCGCATCGGGCCGGTCGAAATCAAAAACCGCATCGTGATGCCGCCGATGACCACGCGTACATCGGATGCGGAGGGTTTCGTCACCGACGACTCGGTCGCCTACTACATGGCGCGAGTGCGCGGCGGCACCGGCCTCATCACCGTCGAGATGGCGTCGCCGGAAAAATGCGGCCGCCACCGCCGCCATGAAGTCGGCATTTATGACGACCGCTTCATCCCCGGCCTTACGCGCCTGGTCGCCGAGATTCATCGCGGCGGCGCCAAAGCGTCGATCCAGCTTGGGCACGGCGGCGGCCATACCCGCATCGACATTTGCGGCGAGACGCCCATTGCGCCGTCGGCCATTCCGCATCCGGTCTACGAGACCACATTCGAGACCATCGTGCCGGAGGAGATGACCAGGGCGCGCATCGCGCAGACGATCGCCGCGTACGTCGCCGCCGCACTGCGCGCGCAGAAAGCCGGGTTCGACTGCGTCGAGATCCACGCCGCGCACGGCTATTTGATCTCGCAATTCCACGCGCCGTTCGAGAACCGGCGCACAGACGAATATGGCGGCAGCCTGGAAAATCGCGCGCGCTTCGGTCTCGAAATCCTGCGCGCGGTGAAGGCGGCGGTGTCGGGCATCAGCGTCATCTACCGGCTCTCGGTGGAAGACTTTTTCCCCGGCGGCCTGCCGTTCAACGAAGGCCGGCAGATCGCGATCTGGGCGGCGGAAAGCGGCGCCGACGCGCTGCACATCAGCGCCGGGCATTATCGCTCGCTGCCGTCGGCGCAGATCGTGCTGCCGCCCATGAACATGCCTGACGCGCCATTTCTGGATTTCGCCGCTGCGGTGAAAAAACAGGTCAGCGTGCCGGTGATCGCGGTCGGGCGGCTCGGCGATCCGGCGCTCGCGGAGGCGGCGGTCGCCGGCGGCAAGACGGACTTCATCGCGCTCGGCCGCACGCTGATCGCCGATCCGCAATGGGTCGACAAGGTGTCGCGCGGCGAGCCGATCCGGCGCTGTCTCGCCTGCAATACCTGCATCAACGAAATGCGCGGCGGCGCGCGCATCGGCTGCGTGGTCAACGGCGCGGCGGGCCGGGAGACATTATTCGCGGACCAACAAAACAAGCCTCACGGCGAACGTATCGCCGTGATCGGCGCCGGCCCCGCCGGTTTGACATACGCATCGCTGGCCGCGGACGGCAACGCGGTGACTGTGTTCGAGAAGGAGGCGCGCGCAGGCGGAAGTTTTCGTTACGCCGGCAAGGCGCCGCTGTTCCAGGAAGTCGAGGCGAACGAGAAAAGTTTCGAGCGTTACATCGCCGATCTCGTCGGCGCCTGCGGAAAGAAGAACGTCGTGTTCCGATTCAACACGGATGTGGCTGCCGCGCCCGATTTGCTGGCGCCGTTCAATCGGATCGTGATCGCGACCGGCGCCACCTATCGCTTTGGCCTCGGCGCGGTTGTGCCATGGGCGCTCGACAGCGGCGCCGCGCGCCTTCCCGCTTTCGCGCGCATGTTCTCGTCATCAAAACTGCGCGACTGGTTCTATTACCGGGCGCGGCGCGCAACGGCCGATCGCTTCAAAGCGCTGGCGCGTCCGGGACAAATTGTCACTGTGATCGGCGATGCGGTGAGCGCCGGCAAAAGCAAACAGGCCATCACCAGCGCGTTCGAGGCGGCCTTGCTCGGAAAGCCGTAGCCCGCATGGAGCGCAGCGAAATCCGGGAAGGACCGCGCGGCTTTGATGCTGTTCCCGGATTACGCTGCGCTCCATCCGGGCTACTGCTGGCACACTTCTTGCGATATCATCGAGGCTATGCCGGCAGCCGCAAAACTTCAGCTCGACCAAGTGAGCATGACGTTCAAGACGCCGTCCGGCGCCTTCCAGGCGCTGGCGCCGGTGACCTTGTCCATCGCGCCGGGCCGCTTCGTCAGCCTGATCGGGCCGTCCGGCTGCGGCAAGAGCACAATCTTCAACATCGTCGCCGGGCTTCTGCAGCCGACCGGCGGCCGGGTGTCGATCGACGGCATCGATGCAACCGGCACCATCGGCCGCGTCGGCTACATGCTGCAGAAGGATTTGCTGCTGCCGTGGCGCAACGTGCTCGACAACGTCATCCTCGGCATGGAGATCCAGGGCCTGCCGCTGCGTGAGGCGCGCGAACGCGCGCTGCCGCTTCTGCGCCGCTACGGACTCTCGGGCTTCGAATATTCCTATCCCAACGCACTCTCTGGCGGCATGCGCCAGCGCGCCGCACTGTTGCGCACGCTGCTCTTCGACACCGACGTTATCCTACTCGACGAGCCGTTCGGCGCGCTCGATGCGCAGACCAAGCTGCACATGCAGGAATGGCTGCTCGGCCTGTGGGCCGATTTCGGCAAGACGGTGGTGTTCGTCACCCACGATGTCGAGGAAGCAATCTATCTCTCCGACGAAGTGCACGTGATGGCGACGCGCCCCGGCCGCATCGTCGAGACCATACCGGTGCCGATCGCGCGGCCGCGGCAACGCCATGCGACGCTCATGCCCGAATTCATTGCCATCAAGGAGCGCTGTCTGGAGCTTCTGATGGTCAATCACAATCCATCCCTGGACGAGGCGGCCTGACATGGCAATCGCCGCATGACAGTGCAGGAAACCTCCGGTGTCGGCGCCGGTCTCGATCTTGCGCCACAGCAAGCGGTGCCAAGCCGGCCCGCGAAGGCCGCGCGCCGTTTGCCGGTACAGAAGGACTGGCCGCTTTGGACCATCGTCGCCGTTCAGATCGGCATTCTGGTCGGCGCCATCGCGCTCTGGCAGGTGGGCGCGGACCTTGGCTGGATTGACGGATTTTTCTGGTCGAAGCCGAGCGACATCTACGACACGCTGATCAAATTCTTCGCCGAAGGCGACGCCTGGATCGATATCGGCTTCACCTTCCGTTCGACGATCTTCGGCTTTTTGCTCGGCACCACCTGCGGCTCGCTGCTCGGCCTGTCGTTCTGGTGGTCGCGGAACTATGCGGCCGTCGTGCAACCCTACATCATCTGCTTCGAGTCGCTGCCGAAGCTGGCGCTGGCGCCGCTGGTGATCCTGGTGTTCGGCATGGGGCTCGCCTCGAAGGTCGCCATCGCCACCGCGCTCACGCTGGTGGTGTCGACGCTCACCGCCTATGCGGGCGTGAAGGCGCTCGATAGCGACAGCGAGAACCTGTTCTATTCGCTCGGCGCCACGCGCTGGCAGGTGTTTCGCAAGCTGGTCGTGCCGTTCTGCCTGCCCTGGATCATTTCGGTGTTGCGGGTAAATATAGGGCTTGCGCTCACCGGCGCGATCGTCGGCGAGTTCATCGCCTCGCAACACGGCCTCGGCCGCGCCATCCTGTACGCCGGAAACACCTACGACATCGCGCTGGTGTGGGTCGCCGTCCTGGTTCTCTCGACGCTTGCCGTCGTGATGTATGTGGCGATCTCCTGGCTCGAACGCATTTTGCGTAAAGGCATGAAGCAATAAACTGCGTTGGACGCCAGAGGAGCACTGATCATGGTCGGTCTAAATATCAGCAGACGAAAACTTTTGGCCTCAACGGCGGCAGCCGGCGCCGCGCTCATCGCACATCCGATGATCGCTCGCGCGGAGACCAAAGAGGTGCTGATCGCCGAACCGGTCCACGGTACCGGTTATTTGCCGCTCTATATCGGCATGGCGAACAATCAGTTCGAAGACGTCACGGTCAAAATTGTGACCATCGAGACCGGCGCAGGCCATACCAACGCAGTGCTGTCGGGTCAGGCCTTCGCGTTCATCGGCGGGCCGGAGCATTGCGCCTACGCGAAGGCGAAAGGCGCCGAGCTGCGCTGCGTGGTCAACTGCGTGGATCGCGGCAACGTGTATTTCTCCGCGGCCAAAGGGATCGAGCCCACCAACACCGATTGGGCGAGCTACTTCAAGGGCAAGACGGTCGCCACCAGCGGCTATGGCGGCACGCCGAATTCGATCACGCGCTACCTTCTGAAGAAATGGAGTCTCGACGCCAAGCAGGATGTAACGCTTGTGGAAACGGCCAACTCGGCGATATTGCCCGCCGTGAAGGCCAAGCAGGCGCAGATCGGCTGCTCAACGGAGCCGTTCATCACCCAGGGCGTGCGCGCCGGCGTATGGGGCGAACCCTTCATCAACATTCCGAAGATGCTAGGTCCCTATGCGTATTCGACCTTCAATGTACGGCTCGATACGGTCCAAAAGGATCCGGGGCTGGTCAACGCCTTCGTGCGCGGCATGATGAAGTCGCTGAAGTTCGTCGCTGACAATCACAACGAGTCCGCCGAGATCGCCAAGAAGCAATTTCCCACCATGGCGCTCGACGACCTCAAGGCGACGCTCGATCGCTCGTTCACCGACGAACTGTGGAGCAAGGACGGCGTCGTCAGCCGCCCGGCCTGGGATACGGCGAAGTCTGTGGTCATGGGCGCAGGCCTGCTAACGGTCGACGTCAAGTACGACGAGATCATCGACATGAGCTTCGTCGACAAACTCAAGGCCAGTTTGTAATTTCGCGCCATTCATCGTTCCGGCGCATATGGTTATGGATTCCGGGCTCCTCGCTTCGCTCGGCCCTGGAATGACGCTATGATGGACAACTGATCAACGAAGGAAGCAGCACTATGTCCGAACCGATTTGGAACAAGTTTCTCACCGAGCGCGACAAAGCGGTATTCGGCACTTCGGGCTATGGCGCGCGCGGCGGCTTCGGCAAGCGGCCGGCGCTGCTCATCATCGACGTGAACTGGGCGTTCTGCGGCGACCGGCCGGAACCGATCCTCGAATCGATCAAGCGCTGGCGCAATTCCTGCGGCGAGGACGCCTGGGTGGCGTTGCCCTACATCCGCTCGCTGATCGACAAGTGCCACGAGAAAGGCGTGCCGGTGCTCTACACCACCGGCGTGCGACGCGAGGACAACTGGGATTCCGGCTCCTGGTCCTGGAAGAATTCGCGCAACGAGGAAGATCGCCAAGCCATCGTGACCAATCTCGACGGCAACGAGATCGTCACGCCGATCGCGCCGGCGCCGCAGGACATCGTGGTGCTCAAGCAAAAGCCGTCGGGCTTCTTTGGCACCAACATGGCGAGCTATCTGACCCTGCTCGGCTGCGACAGTGTCATTGTCACCGGCACCACTACATCGGGTTGCGTGCGCGCCACGGTGCTCGATGCCTTTAGCCTCAATTACCGCATCGCGCTCGCCGAGGAAGGCTGCTTCGACCGCTCGCAGGCGAGCCACGCCATCAATCTGTGCGACATGAACGCCAAATATGCCGATGTGGTGAAGACCTCAGAGGTGCTCACCTTCCTCGATGCGCTGCCGAGCGGCATGTTCGACCTGCCGAAAGGCGCGCCGGCGCCGAAGGCGGAAGCAAAACGCGCGGCAAACTATTGAGCCTTGATGAAGCGTGCTTGCGAGATCAAACCTGCGGGGGCGTGGAACGAAACGAGCGCGGTGGACAGCATCGCGCTCGATGCCCACGAACGCCATCGCCGCCGCATCGTGCTGACCACCGAACGCGGCACCAAGTTTTTGCTCGATCTGCCGCAGGCAACGGCGTTGCGCGACGGCGACGGACTTCTACTCGATGATGGCGCCATCGTGCGCGTTGCCGGCCGGCCGGAACCGCTCGCTGAAATCGCGGCGACGAACGCATCCCAACTGGCCCGTCTCGCCTGGCACATCGGCAATCGTCACGTCGACGTGCAGATCGCCGGTGACCGGCTCCGCATCCGCCGCGACCACGTGATCGAAGACATGCTGCGCGGCCTTGGCGCGCGCGTCACGCCGATCGAGGCGCCCTTCGAGCCGGAGGGCGGCGCCTACGCCCATCATCACCATGACGATGATCATTTCTAAGGGGCGCGCAGAGAAGTCGCGGGCTCTCTTGCGCTCGTCACCGCGAAAGCGGGGACCAAAAGCAGCAAAGATCGCACGCGCTAGCCGTAATCCCAATCTGGATTCCCGCTTGCGCGGGAATGAGCGGCTTGAACCCGCAACGCTCTACCGGCTGATGGCGTGGCTGTCGCCCGCCTACCCGATCGGCGCCTTTTCCTACTCGGGCGGCCTCGAATGGGCGGTCGAAGCCGGCGACATCAAGAACGCCGAGACGCTGCGGCGATGGCTCGCCGTGATGATCGCCGAAGGCAGCGGCTTTTGTGATGCGGTGTTTTTTGTCCATGCCCACCGGGCCAGCGCCGCGAAGGACGGCGCAGCGCTGCGCACAGTCGCCGAACTGGCCGCGGCCTTCGTGTCCTCCAAGGAGCGGCTCCTGGAGACGACGGCGCAAGGCCGCGCGTTTGTCGATGCGACGCGCGCGGCATGGCCGTGCGCGGCGCTGGATGCTCTGGAAGCCGTGTGGCAGGGATCGGTGGCGCTGCCGGTCGCCGTTGGCGTGGCGTGCGCCGGGCATGGCATCCCATGCGAACCGGCGCTGCAGGCCTTTCTGCAGGCGCTGACGGCGAACTGGATTTCCGCCGGGGTCAGGCTCATTCCACTCGGCCAGACCGATGGCCAGCGCGTCCTTGCCGCGCTCGAGCCGGAGGTGGCCGCGACCGCCCAACGCGCGCTTGTCACGCCGCTCGATGAGATCGGCTCTTGCGCTTTTCGCGCCGACATTGCCAGCATGCGGCACGAGACGCAGTACACGCGGTTATTCCGATCATGAGCGCAGCGCACCACGGACCCTTGCGCGTCGGCATCGGCGGCCCCGTCGGTTCCGGCAAAACGGCGCTGATGGATGCGCTGTGCAAGCGGCTGCGCGACGATTATCAGATTGCCGCGATTACCAACGACATCTACACCAAATGGGACGCCGAATATCTGGTGCGCTCGGGCGCGCTGGCGCCGGAGCGAATTGCCGGCGTGGAGACCGGCGGCTGTCCGCACACCGCGATCCGCGAGGATGCGTCGGCTAATCTCGCCGCGGTGGCCGACATGCGGAAGAAATTTCCCGGCCTCGATCTCGTGCTCATCGAGTCCGGCGGCGACAATCTCGCCGCGACGTTCTCGCCGGAGCTGGCCGATCTGACAATCTACGTCATCGACGTGGCCGCCGGCGAAAAAATCCCCACCAAGGGCGGGCCCGGCATCACGCGCTCGGACCTGCTGGTCATCAACAAGATCGACCTCGCGCCGTATGTGGGCGCCTCACTGCAAAACATGGAGCGCGAAACAAAACGCATGCGCGGCGAGCGCCCGTTCGTTTTCACGAACATGCGCACCGGCAAGGGCATCGACGAGATCGCCCGCTTTATCGAGCAGAAGGGCGGGTTGGCCGCGTAGGGGCGGCCCTTGTGGCCCCCTTTCACGCGCACGCGGCCGGGCGCCCACGAGGGGCACCCCTACAAATGATGGCGCCTTACGTCCGTCCAGTAAATTTCTGCGCCGCCGCCAGATGCCCGTAGCTGCGGACCGCCGCGCACATGAGGAAGCGGTAGCCTTCCTTGACGATGCGCTCGACGTTTCCGGCTTCGACGTGTGGGTGGCCGACCACGACGCCCGCCTCCTTGCAGGTGGCGACGATCTGCGCCATGTGCTCCAGCACCACCTTGTGCTCGTACTGGCGCGGGTAGCCGAGCTCCTGGCTCAAGTCGCCCTCCCCGATCAGGACCGCGCCGATGCCGGGCACGTTCTTCAAGATGTCTTTCAGATTCTTGATGCCCTCGGTGTCCTCGATCATCAGGATGACGAAGATCTCGCCCTTGGGATTGAGCGGCCACACGTCGGCGCGCTCGTAGTACTCCTGCTGGGTGAGGCCCCAGTAGCGTACCGCTGCGGTAGGTCCATCGCCGCGGATGCCGGCAGGCTCGTAGAGCGGCTTGTTCTTGAGCCGGGGATAGCGGCAAGCCGCGACCGCGTTGTAGGCCTGCTCAACGTTGCTGATGTGCGGCCAGATGATACCGTAGGCGCCAAGGTCGAGAACCTGCTTGGCGTGGAACTGCGCCTTTTCGCCGCCGTTCGGCGGAATGCGGGCGAATGGTGCGACGGCTGGAGCGATGGAGCCTGATTTCGCGATCTGGCCCCGATTGAGCATATATTGCAAGCAATCGCGGAAGGCGCGGATGTCGTAGGCGTTGTGCTCCATCTCGTAGACGACGGCGTCGTATTTCGCGGTCGCGAGCGCGATCGCGGATTCGACGTCGGCCGACGAGAAGCACGTCAGCGCCGTCTGGCCCGCTTCGAGCGCGCGGATAACACCGTTAAGTCTCGGTATTTCAGCCATCCTTGGTCTCCCGATCAATAATTGGTAATCCTAGCAGAATGTCGTCCCCGTTTGACAATCATGCCGCGCGCCGTAGCATCCCCCAACCCAAAATGCCACTGAAAGTGATGATGCCATGATTATCGATTGCCACGGTCACTACACCACCGAACCCAAGGACCTTCACCGCTTCCGCAAGGAGCAGACCGCGGCAGCCAACATCAAGGACAAGGCGGCAATGCCGCCGCGCTCCGGGCTGAAGATGTCGGACGACGAAATTCGCGAAAGCATCGAGCAGAACCAGCTCAAGCTGCAGCGCGAGCGCGGCACCGATTTCACGATCTTCTCGCCGCGCGCCTCCGGCATGGGCCATCATATCGGCGACGAGAGCGTCAGCCTCGAATGGTCACAGATCTGCAACGACCTGATCGCGCGCGTGGTGTCGCTGTTCCCGCAGAACTTCATTGGCGTGTGCCAGCTGCCGCAATCGCCGGGCGCCGATCCGAAGCACTCGGCCGCCGAGCTCGAGCGCTGCGTGAAGATGGGCTTCGTCGGCTGCAACCTCAATCCCGACCCGTCCGGCGGCTATTTCAATTCGCCGCCGATGACCGACAAGTCGTGGTTCCCGCTGTACGAGAAGATGATCGAGCTCGACGTGCCTTGCATGATCCACGTCTCGGGCTGCTGCAATCCGGCGATGCACACCACCGGCTCGTATTATCTCAACGCCGACACCATGGTGTTCATGCAGGTCCTCCTGTCCGACCTGTTCAAGACGTTTCCCAAGCTGAAGTTCATCATTCCGCATGGCGGCGGCGCGGTGCCGTTCCATTGGGGCCGCTTCCGCGGCATCGCGCTCAACAACGGCAAGCCGGAGCTTGCCGAGATCATGGGCGACAACATCTTCTTCGATACCTGCGTCTATCACCAGCCGGGCATCGACCTGCTCACCAAAGTGGTGCCGATCGACAACATCCTGTTCGCCTCCGAGATGGTCGGCGCGGTGAAGGGCAACGATCCCAGGACCGGCTTCGGCTTCGACGACACCAAGCGCTACGTCGACAAGGCACCGATCAGCGAAGCCGACCGCAAGAAGATTTTCGAAGACAATGCACTCCGCGTTTATCCGCGGCTGAAGGCCAAGGCGCCGGCCAGAGCGACCGCGTAGCGGCGCCGTGCCGACAATTTCCGGGTCGATGCGGCCAGGACCTGCCGCAGGAAGGTTATTTTGCAGAAGGTCAACATAGCGCCCAAAAAGAGCCGGACGCGGCTTGTCACCATCGGCGACTTCGAGGTCGAGACCCGCGGCCTGGCGACGGGCTTCTGGACCGACCTCTATCACCGGTCCATGACCGTATCCTGGCCGGTGTTCTTCGCCAGCGCCGCCTTGATCTTCATCATCCTCAATGCAGGTTTTGCCGCGCTCTACATGCTCGGTGATCAGCCCGTCGCCAATGTCTCGGACGAGCTACCGCTGTCGCTGTTTTATTTCTCGATCGAGACTTTGGCGACGGTCGGCTACGGCGACATGCACCCGCAGACCAATTACGGGCATCTGGTCGCTACCGTGGAAATCTTCACCGGCATGTCGTTTCTGGCGGTGATGACCGGCCTGATCTTCGCCCGCTTCTCGCGCCCCAAGGCGCGTTTCGTGTTCGCCAAATATCCGGTGGTCGCCAAGCGCCAGGGCCAGCCGATGCTGATGATCCGCATCGCCAATGCCCGCCACAACACGATCTCCCAGGCCACCGCGAGACTGTGGCTGGTGCGCGAGGAGCGCATGGCCGAGGGCGACACTGTGCGGCGATTTTACGAGCTCCTCCTCGACCGCAACGAGCATCCGGTGTTCTCGTTGAGCTGGACGCTCTTTCACGCCATCGACGAAACAAGTCCCCTTTATCGCATGGACCAGGAGGAGCTCGCGGCTGCCGACGCGACGCTTGTTCTCAATGTCGGCGGCGTCGACGACAGTTCCGCACAGCGGCTCTTCGCCCGCAAGGTGTACCCGCAGGAAGATATCCGGTGGCAATACCGCTACGTGGACATTACCGGCGAATCGCCGGAGGGGCGGCTGCTGCTCGACTACACCAAATTCCACGACGTCACGCCAGAGAACGACTGATTGCGCGTGCCATCCCACGCGGCGCATGCCGCTGCCGCCATCGTCACTTTTCCGGCTGCTTGACCGGTTGCTGCTTGAGCAGATAGTCGAGCGCGACCACAAAGACGAAAGCCAGCGTGAAAAAATTGATCAACAAAGCGGTGATGTACGCCGCCGGGCTATGGGGAAGATCGGTCAATACGTAGACAAGCATCCCTATAAGCGAGGCGGACCCGAGCACAACAAAGACAAAGTATATGGTGCGCGATTGCACGGCCTCGTCCGCGCGGCGGCGCCGGTACGGATAGGTGAGCAAGTGGATCAACATCGGCACCGCGAACAACACGGCGGAGATTCTCCATATCCAGTCATCGGGAATGCCGTAGAGACCGAGCACCGGCGGCAGCAGCGAACCCCAGGTCACGAGAAAAAGGTGGCTGACCACCGTCTTGGCCAGCAAACGGTCAAGCTGCGACATCTCCACGCCGACAGCCTGACGCAACGATAGCAAAAGCGCGAAGAAGCCCGTGAAGGTGACCATCATGGCCGCCAGCGTGTACAAGAGAATGGCTCCAGGAATCTCCACGAGCTCCTCCGATTGAAGGCGACGGTCTCAGCTCTCGCCGGCAGGCCCGCTCACGACACGTTTATGACGATCTTGCCGAAATGCTGATTGGCGCGCATGACCTCAAGCGCATCGGCGATGTCAGCGAGCTTGTAGGTCTTGTAGATCGGCAAGGTGAGCTTGCCGGCTTCGACCGCCGGCCACAGATCGGCGCGCAGCGCCCGCACGACCTCACGCACCTCCTCGGGCGTGCGGGTACGGAAGGTCACCCCGATATAGTCGATGCGCTTGAGCGCATGTTTGTCAAAGTCGAACTCGCCCTTCATGCCGCCGAGCCTCCCGACATTGACGATGCGGCCGAGAATCTTCGCCGCTTCGAGGTTGCCATTGGCGACCGGCGCCGAAACCATGTCGACGATCAGATCGACACCCTTGCCGCCTGTCGCCTTTTTGACGTCCTCGGGCCAATCCGGCTTGGTGGTATCGATGGCGACATCGCAGCCGTATTCCTTCAGTCGCGCCCGGCGCGGCGCATTCGTCGATGTGCCCATGACCATGGAGGCGCCCATCACCTTGCCGATCTGCATGCCCATGAGCCCGACGCCGGAGCTGGCGCCCTGAATGAGCAGTGTTTCCCCGCGCTTGAGGCGCCCAGCGGTGACGACCGCGTTATGCATTGTCTGCAGCGCCACCGGTAGGCACGCAGCCTGCTCGTAGGTCATGTTGTTGCCGGGGATACGGTACGCGCGCACCGCGTCGGTGACGGCATATTCGGCGAAGCCGCCTGGCGCAGAAGCCAGAACGCGATCGCCCGCCTTGAAATCCTTGACCTCGTTGCCCACCGCCTCGATCTCGCCGGAGCACTCCAGGCCGATGCGCGCGCCTACACCGCCGACGCTGCCGTGCTGGTGACCTGAGGCGACCAACAAGTCGGCGCGATTGAGACTCGATGCGCGCACGCGAATCAGGACTTCGTTGGGTTTCGGCTCAGGCTTCGGCAGATCGCGAACCTCAGCACCCTTCTCTCCGACAACTGCAGCTTTCATCGTCATCCCTCCAATTCGTGCTGATCTTCTAGAATTCGACGCAGATTATCCTTTGCTCACTTGCGCCGTTGAAACAGCAGAGTATAGCCGTCAAGCGCGGCGCGGTGCACATCGAGACCGCCGACCGTGCTGTTGCCGCCGGTACGGTTCTCGACGACAAACTGAACGTGACGCTGCGCTTCGATCTTGGCTGCGATCAGCTGCGCAAAGGTGTCGACGCCGCCGCCCGGCGACACCGGCACGATGATGCGGATGGCGCGATCGGGAAAACCGGCCTGCGCACGCAAGACGCGCGGCGCCAGCACAGTTCCCGCCGCCGCCAGGAGCGATGCCATTGCGTCGCGACGATCCATTAGGAAGCTCCCGGCAGCGTCCACCCTTCCTATACCATTGCGGCAAGGATCAATGCAGATATAGTTAAGAGCTGTCGGGCTACACAGAATCAAGCAGGTGCACCATGGCGCCCCAAAACGCGATCCCCACAATCGACCTGTCGCCGCTGCAAAGCGGCAGCGAGAGCGACCGCCGCAAGGTGGCGCGCCAGATCGACGACGCCTGCACCGAGATCGGGTTTTTCATGGTCGTCGGGCACGGTGTGCCGCAAGATCTGATCACGACGACACGCCAGCGCGCCATCGACTTTTTTGCCCTGCCCGACGCCGAGAAGATGAAAGTCGAACGCCCGCCGGCGAAGATTAGCCGCGGCTACAATAGCGTCGGCGACCGTTCGCTCTCCTATTCCATGGGCGAAGTGGCGCCGCCGGATATTCAGGAGGCTTTTGCGTTTGGCCCGGAGGGCAGCGAGCGCCTGGCATCGCTGGTCAACAAAACCGTCGGCCAAATGTACGCGCCGAACATCTGGCCGCAGCGCCCCCAAGACTTCAAGGACATCATGCTCTCCTACCATGCCGCCATGTCGGGGCTCGCTTCGCGGGTGCTGAGCGCCATGGCGATCGCGCTCGGCGTTGACGTGAGCTATTTCGCCGACAAGTTCGATCGCCAGGCGAGCGTGACCCGCATCATCCGCTACCCGGCGGTGACCCAGGCGCCGCTGCCGGGACAACTTCGCGCCGGCATGCACACCG
>JBAUYV010000234.1:0-9998 GCA_049584975.1 Xanthobacteraceae bacterium
GCTCACGCCGGTGACCGACGCGCGCGCGGCGCTGCGCGACGGCGCCCCGCAATTGTGGCCGCAGGCGGCCGGCAATATCGCGGTCGATTGGCTCGGGCCAAATCCCAATCCCGAAGCCAACAGCAAAGCCGTGGATGAGGCGTTCGCGGCGGCAAAGTTCGTCGCCAAGGTCGCGTTCATGAATCAGCGCATGCTGACCAATTCCATGGAGCCGCGCGGCGCCACCGCGAGCTACGATCCCGCCACCGACACCTACACGACGCGCGCCTGCTCGCAGGGCGCCGGCGCCATGCGCGACAACATTCTCGGCATCATGAAATTGCCGAAGGAGCGCGTGCACGTCATTACCGAAGATGTCGGCGGCGCATTCGGGCTGAAGACCGGCGCTTATCCGGAGAACATTGCGCTCCTGGTCGGCGCCAAGAAATTCGGCCGTCCGATTCACTGGATGTCGACGCGCTCGGAAGCGTTCCTGTCCGACAACCAGGCGCGCGACATTTACTCCGAAGCCGAGTTGGCGCTCGACGAGAAGGGAAAATTCCTGGCGTTGCGCGTGCGCAATGTCGGCAATCTCGGCGCCTACGTGGGCGCGGTCGGCGCCAATATCCCGACGCAGAATTTCACCCGCTGCCTGCCGGGCATGTACGACATCAAGCTCATCGACGTGTCGACCAAGTGTGTGTTCACCAACACGCTGCCGACCGCGCCCTATCGCGGCGCCGGGCGGCCGGAGGCGAGCTACGTGCTCGAGCGCGTGGTGGACGAAGCGGCGCGGGTGAGCGGCATCGATCCGGTCAAGCTGCGCCGGCGCAATCTGATCAAAAAGTCGGCGATGCCCTACAAGACCGCGGTCGGCACCACCTACGACAGCGGCGATTTCGAGCCGATGCTCGACAAGGCGCTGGAGCTTGCCGATTATGAGGGCCTAAAGCAGCGCAAGCGCGATGCGGCGCGGTGCGGCAAATATCGCGGCTTCGGCGTCTGCTGCCTGCTCGAACATGCCGGCGGCGCGCCGACCGAGAGCGCGATGCTCACGTTTCCCGGCAACGAGACCCTGCTGATGAGTCTCGGCGTGCAGAACACCGGCCAGGGCCACGCCACCGTGTTCCCGCGAGTCATCAACGAGCGCCTCGGCATTCCGCCGGAAAAAGTCGCGCATCGCCACGGCGATTCGGCGTTCGACCTCGCCGGCTATGCGTCGGTCGGCTCGCGCTCGGCCATGACGGTCGGTCATTCGCTGGTCAAGGCGATGGATGCCATCATCGCCAAGGGCAAGCCGATCGCCGCCGCGATGCTGGAAACCGGCGAAAGCGATATCGGCTACAAGGCCGGCAACTTCGAAGTGGTCGGGACCGATCGCCGCGTGTCGCTGTTCCAGGTGGCGGCACGGGCCGCCGAGATGAAAAAGCGCGGCGAGATCGCCGAAGACCTCGACACAAAATCGACCACTGACACGCCGCTGTCCTTTCCCAACGGCGTGCACATTGCCGAGGTCGAGATCGACCCGGACACCGGCGCCATGCTGATTGCGACCTACACGGCGGTCGACGATTGCGGCCGCGCGCTCGATCACACGATCGTCGAGGGCCAGCTTCACGGCTCGGTGGCGGCCGGGCTCGGGCAGGCGCTGATGGAGAACATCGTCTACGATGCCGGCAACGGCCAGCTCGTCACCGGCTCCTTCATGGATTACGCCATGCCACGGGCCGAAGACATGCCGCCGCTGCGCGACGCCATGCTCAACGTGCCAGCAACGACTAATCCACTCGGCGTCAAAGGCGTCGGCGAAGCCGGCACCACGGCCGCGATCTCCGCGGTCATGAATGCCGTGGCGGACGCCATCCCGGGCGGCGGCGGCGCGCATCTCGACATGCCGGCAAGCGCGGCGCGGCTGTGGGCCGCGTGCCTGGCGGGAAAAAATTAGCCGGAGGAAACAATCATGAGAAGTTATCTGTTGTGCGCCGCTGGCGGGCTCGCCGGCCTTCTGATTTCGATCAACGCGCAGGCGCAGAACGGCGTCGCGCTCGCCGGCAGGGTGACCTCGGCGCAAGAGCCGGTCATGGAAGGCGTGCTGGTCAGCGCCAAGCGCGACGGCTCCAACATCACCACCACGGTGGTGACCAACGACCAGGGCGTCTACAGCTTCCCGGCCGGGCGCCTGGCACCCGGGCATTACACACTCACGATCCGCGCGGTCGGCTATGCGCTGCAAGGGCCGCAGGCGGCCGACGTCGCGGCCGGCAAGGCGGCGAAGTCCGACCTGACGCTGGCCAAGACCAATGCGATCGCCAATCAGCTCTCCAATGGCGAATGGCTCAACAGTCTGCCGGGCGATGACCGAACCAAGGCGGCGCTGACCAACTGCGTCGGCTGCCACACCGTGCAGCGCATCGTGCAGTCGACCCACGACGCCGCCGAGTTCATGCAGGTGTTTCACCGCATGGGCACCTACGCGCCAGGCTCGACGCCGTTCTTTCCTCAGCTCCTGGTGCAGGGCGGCAACAACTCCAATCGCTCGCCTATGCCGGGGCCGATCCAGCAGAAGATGGCCGACTATCTGGCCGGCGTGAATCTGAGCAATGCGGAGCGCTTGGAATTTCCCATCAAGCCGTTCCCGCGACTCACGGGCCGCTCGACCCACGTGATCATCACCGAATACGACCTGCCGCGCCAAGGCGCGCAGCCCCATGACGTGGTCATGGATACGGACGGGATGATCTGGTACTCGGATTTCAGCCACCAGGTGCTCGGCGAAATGGATCCCGCGACCGGCAAGGTCACGGATCATCCCATACCGACGCTGCGGCCCGACGAGCCGAAGGGCTCGCTCGATCTCGAACTCGACCCGCAAGGCAATCTCTGGCTTGCCATGATGTATCAGGCGGGCATCATGAAGTTCGACCGCAAGACCAAAAAGTCCACGGCGTATCCCGTTCCGGAGGAATGGCTCGACCCGACCACCCAGGAATCCATGGTGTCGCCGCAACATGACGACGTTGATGGCAAGGTGTGGACCAACAATCAGGACACGCACCTGGTCTACCGGCTCGACCTCGCCACCGGCAAATTCGAGGATCTCGGGCAGGCGGTGGACAAGAACGGCACCCACATCAACGCCTACGGCATGCCGACCGACTTGCAGAACAACGCCTATCAACTGAACTTCGGCGGCACCACCATCGGCCGCATCGACGCCAAGAGCAAAGAGGTGACGATCTGGAAGACGCCGCTGCCGTTCTCGCGCCCGCGCCGCGGCCGCGTCAACGCCAACAATATTCTCTGGTTCGCCGAATACGGCGCCAACGGCATCGGCCGCTTCGATCCGAAGACCGGCATGATCAAGGAATGGCAATTGCCGACGCCGTGGGACGAGCCCTACGACGTGGTCGAGGCCAAGGACGGCGAAACCTGGACCGGCTCCATGATGACCGACCGCGTGGCGCGACTCGATTCGAAGACCGACACCATCGTCGAGTATCAGTTGCCGCGGTCGACCAACATCCGCCGCGTCTTCGTCGACGATCGCGGCGCGCGCCCGGTGCTCTGGGTCGGCAGCAACCACGGCGCCTCGATCGTGAAGGTCGAGCCGCTGGATTGAGCGGCTCCTCGCCGATCATAATCGGCGTCGTCATGGCCGGGCGTAGCCGTTCGAAAAACGGCGTCGCTTTCGCTCGCCTATACCCGACCATCTCGATTTATGGGGCTCGGCGCTCTACCAATCGGGATGCCCGGGACGAGCCCGGGCGTGACGGGCCGCGCGCGGAGTCCTGATTCATGTCCGAAGTCCATTCGCATCGCGAACAGCCGCTGCCGGCGGCGATGCCGATGCTGCTCAGCTTCGTCGCCGGCTATGTCGACAGCTACACCTACCTTGCGCTGTTCGGGCTGTTCGCCGCGCAGGTCACCGGCAGCTTCGTCATTGCCGGCGCCGAGCTCGTCACGCACGATTACGGCATTGCCGGCAAGTTGCTCGCCATCGTCGCCTTCCTGTTCGCGGCGGCCCTGACCACGGCCTTGGTTGGGCTGGCGCGCGACGCCGACCGCGCCACGTTGCCGCTGATGCTGGCGCTCGAAGCGCTACTGCTCGCGGTCTTCGCCGCGATCATCCTCACCGGCCCGCCGATCAAAGACGCCAGGGACTGGCACGGCATCGTCGCCGGGCTGTTCGCCGCCATGGCGATGGGCGCGCAAAGCGTGCTGGTGCGCCTGCTCATGAAGGGCATTCCGCAGACCAACGTCATGACCGGCAACATGACGCAGGTCGGCATCGAGACGACCGAACTGATCCTGGCTTGGCGGCGATTCGCGCGCAGCCGGCACGGCGCAACCGCCGTCAACGAATTCCACGACGTGCGCAAGCGCCTATTTTTGGTGCTTTCGGTCGCGATCGGCTTTTTCACCGGCGCCGCGGCTGGCGCGATCGCCTTCGCCGTCATAGGCCTGCGCGGGGCGCTCGCTGCCGTCGCCATCGTCGTGGCGCTCGCGCTTTGGGCGCTTTATCGCGAGCGCGCCCAAAGATAGCTTATGCCGCTCAGTCCCGCGCCGCGGAAAAGACGGTAAGAGGAGTAGCCGATGTCTGATCGTCCCGAAGCAATCCTCCAGGGCAAAAAGCGCCCATTCACCGGCGCTGAGTATTTGGAGTCGCTACGCGACGGACGCGAGGTCTACATCTACGGCGAGCGGGTGAAGGACGTCACCACCCATCCGGCATTCCGCAATGCGGCTGCTTCCATTGCGCTCCTGTACGACGCCCTGCACGACGAAAAATCCAAAAAGGTGCTCACCTCGCCGACCGACACCGACTCCGGCGGCTACACCATGAAATTCTTCAAGGCAGCGCACTCGTCGCAAGAAGTGGTGGCGCAGCGCGACGCCATCGCCGCGTGGGCGCGCATCACCTATGGGTGGCTCGGCCGCAGTCCCGATTACAAGGCCGCGTTCCTCAACACGCTCGGCGCCAATGCGGATTTCTACGGCAAGTTCGCCGACAATGCGCGCGCCTGGCACAAGCGCGCCCAGGAGGCCGTGCTCTATCTCAATCACGCGCTGGTCAATCCGCCCATCGACCGCAACAAACCGGCCGAGGAGGTCAAGGACGTCTACATCACGATTCAGAAAGAGACCGACGCCGGCATCTACGTCTCCGGCGCCAAGGTGGTAGCCACCAACTCGGCGCTCACCCATTACAATTTTCTCGGCCAGAACATGGGCCAGGAGATCAACGATCCCGCCATGGTGGTGATGTTCATCGCCCCAATGGACACGCCCGGCATCAAGCTGATCTGCCGCCAGTCCTACGAGTTCGCCGCCGCGGCGACCGGCTCGCCGTGGGATTATCCGCTGACCTCGCGTTTCGACGAGAACGACGCCATCTTCGTGTTCGACAACGCGTTCATCCCCTGGGAGAACGTATTCATTCACCGCGACATCGACCGGCTGAAGAACTTTTATCCGAAGTCGGGTTTTTTCAACGGCTTCACCTTGCAGGGCTGCACCCGGCTCGCCGTCAAGCTCGATTTCCTCATCGGGCTTCTCAACAAGGCGGCGCGCGCCACCGGAGTCGAAGGGTTTCGCGGCGTGCAGGCGCAGATCGGCGAGGTGGTGGGCTGGCGCAATCTGTTCTGGTCGCTCACCGACGCCATGGCCTACAACCCCGAGCCCTGGGTCAACGGCGCGGTGCTGCCGAACGGGCGCGCGTGCAGCACCTACCGGCTGTTCATGACCGAGGCCTATCCGGCCATCCGCAACATCATCGAGAAAGTGGTGGCCTCGGGATTGATCTATCTGCCGTCCAACGCGCGCGACTTCAAGAATCCCGACATCGACAAATATCTGGCCAAATACGTGCGCGGCTCCAACGACATCAACTACAAAGACCGCATCAAGATCATGAAACTGTTGTGGGACGCCGTCGGCACCGAGTTCGGCGCCCGCCACGAGCTGTACGAAATGAATTATTCGGGCAGCCACGAACTGGTGCGCATTTTCCCGCTGCAGCAGGCGCAGTTCTCCGGCCAGCTCAAACAAATGGAAGCGCTGGTCGAGCAATGCATGGCCGACTACGACGAGGACGGCTGGAAGCACCCGGCCTATCGGGACGGGAAAGACGTAAGCGCGCTGGACAAGAGTAACGGATAGTATTGTCCGTCATTGCCGGACTTGATCCGGCAATCCATGAGGCAGCGCAGAATTCTATCCGACAGGAAATTGCGCTCGGCAGTTCAGCATGGATCGCCGGGTCACGCCCGGCGGTGACGTGGAGCAAACGGGCGCGCAATGCGAGTCTTCCTCACTGGGGCGAATGGCTTCATCGGCGGCTCAGTCGCGAGCGCCCTGATCTCCGCCGGCCATAAGGTTCGCGGCCTCGTTCGCAGCACCGCCAAAGCCGACGCGGTCGCGGCGCACGGCATCGAAGCGGTGATCGGATCGCTTGACGATGCGGCGTTGTTGCAGGCCGAAGCCCAAGCGGCCGACGCCGTGGTCAATGCCGCTTCGAGCGATCATCGCGGCGCTGTCGAGGCGCTGATCGCCGCGCTGTCGGGCTCCGGCAAGGTTTTCATCCATTCTAGCGGCAGCAGCATCGTGGCCGATCTCGCCATGGGCGAGCCGTCAGACCAAATTTTCGATGAGGCAACGCCCATCACGCCGCTCGCCGAAAAGGCCGCGCGCGTGGCGATCGATCGGCTGGTGCTCGACGCGCCCGGCATCCGCTCGGTGGTGATCTGCAACAGCATGATTTACGGCCATGCGCTGGGACCTCCGGCACAGAGCGTGCAAATTCCGACGCTGGCGCGCCAAGCCAAGACGTCCGGCGTCGCGCGGTTCATCGGGCGCGGCCTGAACCGCTGGTCGAACGTGCACATCGCCGACGTGGCGGCGCTCTATGTCTTGGCGCTGGCAAAAGCGCCGGCACGCACGTTCATGTATGTGGAGAGCGGCGAAGAAGCCTTGGGCGAAATCGCCAATACCATCGCGGCCAAGCTTGGTCTCGGCGCCGCGCAATCCTGGTCCGCCGACGCCGCCATCTCGGCGTGGGGCCGCAACATGGCGGTCTTCTCCCTCGGCTCCAACAGCCGCGTGCGCGGCAAAGCCGCGGCCGCCCTCGGCTGGTCGCCAACGCGCCGATCGATTACGCGCTGGATCGCTGAAGAACTTACGTAGCCCGGATGGAGCGAAGCGAAATCCGGGATAGGCTTTGTTGATGGTCCGATACCGGCGCAACTTCGTTCCAGGCGGCACCTATTTCTTCACGGTCGCACTCGCGGACCGGACATCCTCGACGCTGGTGCATCACATCGGCGCCTTGCGGTCGGCGTTCCGTGTCGCACGGCACGAGCGTCCCTTCACGATCGAGGCCATCGTGGTCATGCCGGATCACCTGCATACTATCTGGACGATGCCTTTAGACGACTCCGATTTCTCCGGCCGCTGGAGGAGAATTAAAGCGCATTTCACGCATCGGCTTGTTGCCTCCGGCGTGCCGATCGAGCGCCACCGCAATGGCGAATACGCACTCTGGCAACGGCGTTTTTGGGAGCACACGATTCGAAACGAGATTGATTTCGAGCGGCACGTCGACTACGTGCACTTCAACCCGGTCAAGCACAAGCTGGTGAGTCGGGTGCGCGATTGGCCGTATTCGTCGTTTCACGTCTATGTCAGGCGCGGTGTACTGCCAGTTGACTGGGCGGGCGATGTCGAAGAGCCCATGAAGGATTTCGGCGAACGGAGGGGTTAACCTTCGATTCGCTTCGCTCCATCCCGGCCTGCTTTCATCGGGGCGAGGGGCTTGGTCGGCCCCGAGATCAGGAGATGCCTGACTTGTTCGATAAGATTCCACTGTCCGATTGTGAAAGAAACTGAATGCCCGCCAGAACGAATCAGTTTCAAAGGCTCGTATATGAGATTGAGCGACAGCTCGCGCCTCTAGGCGCCGTTGTAGAAGAGTCTGCGATGTTGCCTGAGCGTGTGAGTGGTGAGCTTCGCGAGGTGGATATCCTCGTTTCGCTTGATGAAGGATACCATCGCGTGCGGATTGGCATCGAGTGCCAAGATAAGTCCCGCCCAGCGACCAAGCAGTGGGTGGAAGCAATCGCTAAGAAGCACGAGGAGCTTGGCATCAATAAGACTGTCTTGGTCTCATCCTCAGGCTTCTACTCAGCCGCGAGGCGACGGGCAGAGTCGCTATTCATGGGCGTCATCGACATTGCAGATATTAGTCGAGCCGACTGGCCCGCTGAGGTCCTGCGGCATTTGAAGGTGCCGGTCCGCGACCGCAGTTCCGAGGTCGTCAAGATCGGGTGGGGTTTTCTGGAGCTCGGACCGAGGCAAACACGCAAGACCGTGTCAAACTTGAGGGGTGTCAAGGCTGAGTTATCAAACGGCGCGAGGATCGATTTGCTTGAAATCATACAGCAATACGGCAACGGCATATTGAAGCAAACAGCAACGCAGGAGGAAGGGCCGCAATTCGCGGTAGTTCGTCTACACGACGATATCCGACTGTTCCGGCGCCGTGAGTTCATCGGTACGGTGAGATTTCTCTTCATGAGATGGAAGCACACAACGCAATACTTTGTCATCCGTCTTCGGCCGATTCGCTACGGGAATCGCGTGCTAGCCATCGGGCAAGCGAAGCGGCGAGGAATCGAGTGGACAGCGGCCGCGATTGTGGAGAGCTCGGGTGTGGTGCGCGTGAGATGTGAAGCACCAAAGGCGCTGACGACTACTCTTAGGTTCACGGAGCTTCCTAAGGATCTTGAGCATCTCGCGATTGATGGTGACGACTTCCAAGCGACAACAACCATGAAAAAGGCGACGGACACCATGAAGAAGAGGAGGGGCGGCTCGAAGGACGGAAAAGTCGGAGCCTCCTCTCGGCTGAACCCGTGAGTGATTTCGGCGAGCGGAGAGGTTGACCCCGGATTTCGCTTCGCTCCATCCGGGCTACGTTAGCCCCACGTCTTCTTTAGCACCCGCAGCCAATTGCGGTAGCACACTTTCTCGATCAGCTTTTTGCTGAATCCGCGCTCGCGCAGCGCCGCGACCAGTAGCGAGTAGCCCGGATGGAGCGCAGCGTAATCCTTTCGTGCGCGGTGATTGCAGCCCCGGATTCGCTTCGCTGCATCCGGGCTACGTTAGCCCCACGTCTTCTTCAGCACCCGCAGCCAATTCCGGTAGCACACCTTCTCGATCAGCTTTTGGCTGAACCCGCGCTCGCGCAGCGCCGCGACCAGCTTCTGCAGTCCGGCGGCGCTTTCGAGTTCGGCCGGCATCTGCGCGCCGTCGAAATCGGAGCCGAAGCCGACGCCGTCTTCGCCCAAGTGTTCGAGCAAATGCTCGGCATGCTGGACGATCAGCTCGAGCGGCGTGTTCTTGTCGCGGCCGCCGTCGGGGCGCAGGAAACTGGTGGCGAAGTTGACGCCGACCAGGCCGCCCGATTGTTTGATGGCGTCGAGCTGGCGGTCGGTGAGGTTGCGCGAATGCGGGCTGATCGCATGCGCGTTCGAATGGGTGGCGACGAGCGGCGCGTTGCTGAGTTCGGCCACGTTCCAGAAGCCGCGTTCGTTCAGGTGCGACAGGTCGATCAGAATCCGCAGGCAGTTGCACTCCTTGATCAACGTCTTGCCGAGGTCGGTCAGGCCCGGGCCGGTGTCGGGCGAGGACGGACAGCGGAACGGCACGCCCTCGCCGAACGCGTTCGGCCGGCTCCACACCGGCCCGAGCGAGCGCAGCCCGGCCTCATACAGCACGTCGAGCAGTTCCAGGTTCGCGTCGATCGCCTCGGCACCTTCGATGTGCAGCACGGCGGCAAGCGCGTCATCCTTCAGGCAGCGCTCGATGTCCTTGGCGTCGCGGCAGACACGGACGCGCCCTGCGGACTCGCGCTCGATGCGGTAGAGCAGCGACAGCATGGAAAACACCGTGCGCTGCGCCTCGCTCAACTCGACGGTGGGCGGCGCCGCATCGGCGGTGACGTCGGCCGCCGGCGTGCTGGC